>CAZZFN010000122.1:0-5969 GCA_964653505.1 uncultured Methyloversatilis sp. | reverse complement strand
GGGCGATGCCGCAGGGGCACGCGACAACGCACGGCGCAACATCGACGCCTGGTGGCCGCATGTCGAGGCGGGCACCGAGGCCATCGTCATCACTGCCTCGGGTTGCGGCGTCGAGGTCAAGGACTACGGCCACCTGCTGCAGGACGATCCCGCCTATGCGGCGCAGGCGGAACGGGTCGGCGCACTGGCCCGCGATGTCGGCGAAGTCGTCTCGGCGGAAAAGCATGCGCTCGTCGAGCTGCTGCAAAAGTCGGCTGTGGCCGGACGGCAGCCGCTGGCCTTCCACGCGCCTTGCACCTTGCAGCACGGCCTGAAGATCCGCGGCGTGGTCGAAGAATTGTTGATGGCCGCCGGTTTCGACCTGACGCCGGTGGCCGACAGCCACCTGTGCTGCGGTTCGGCGGGCACCTATTCGATCCTGCAACCGGAAATCGCCCGCCGCCTGCGCGGCCACAAGCTCGCCGCGCTGCTGGCCGGCCGGCCGGCCGGCATCGCCAGCGCCAACATCGGCTGCATCGCCCATCTGCAAGGCGGAACGCCCCTGCCCGTCAGACACTGGATAGAATGGGTCGACGACAGTCTGACGCCTTAGGGAGGGGTCTCCGATGCCGGTCAATGAGAATACCGCGCTGGAACAGCTGGCGCGCCACGGCGTCAAGCTGCCGCCGCAGCCGCGCGTGCTGGTCGAGCTGCAGCGGCTGCTGAGCAGCGACGATTACGATATCCGTGCGGTGGCGCGCGCGATCGGCCAGGATCCGGGCATCGTCGCGCTGCTGTTCAAGGCGGCGCGCTCGCCGGCCTTCGCGCGTGCGCGCAACGCCCAGTCGCTCGAACAGATCCTCATGGTGGTGGGCATCAAGCAGGTGTTCAACCTGGTGCAGGCGGTCTCGCTGGCGACCGTGCTCGGCGACCAGGCGCGCCGCGCCTTCGAGGTGTTCTGGAACCGCGCCCAAGAGATCGCCCAGATGGCGGCGGTCGTCGCCGCGGATCGCGCGCCGGTTTGCAACGTGTTTCCCGACCAGGCCTATCTGGCCGGCATCTTCCACGAATGCGGCGTGCCGGTGCTGATGCTGCGCTTCCCCCAATACTGCGACAAGCTCCATCTCGACGACGCGACCTGCTGGCCCGACCTGGCGGCCGAGGACGAGAAGTTCGGCGTCGATCACTGCTCGGTCGGCTATCTCGTGGCGCGCCACTGGGGTCTGCCGGACTTCGTCTGCGACGCCATCCGCTTCCATCACGAGCTGCCCGAGGAGAAAACCATCGGCGCCTCGGTCAGCCTGGTGGCGATCATCCAGGCGGCGAGTCATTTCTATCATCGCCTGCACCACGTGGACGATCCGCTCTGGCCGAAGATCGGCGCGCGCGTGCTGACCGAGCTCGGACTCGGGCCGGACGACGAGAAGGACTACTACGAGCAGATCGCCGGCCGTTTTCTCGACCAGACCTGATCAGCGGGGATTGTTCTTCACCAGCAGCTTGGCGGTCGCTTCGGCCACGGTCGTGCCATCCTGAATCTTGCAGACGCCGGTGAAACTGACGATGCCGCCGGCGTGCTTCGGCTTGTCGTCCTTGGCGGTCACCGTCCAGGTGACGTGCAGCGTGTCGCCGGGCTTGACCGGCGCGGTGAATTTGATCGCATGCTCCATGTAGGCGATCGCCGTGCCGTAGAGCAGCATGCCGAACTGCGCGGCCATCACGTTGCTGGTCAGGTAGCCGTGGGCGATGCGCGTGCCGAACCTGCCCTGCTTCGCCCAGCTTTCATTGACGTGCAGGGGATTGAAGTCGCCGAACAGGCCGGCGCCGAGCACCACATGGGTCTCGGTGAGGGTCATCGCCGCTTCGTAGGCGGCGCCGACCTCGAGTTCGTTGTAACCGCGTCCGGGCAGCATGTCGAATTCCCCTCGGATCAAAGTAAGTTGCCGGATTCTATTCTTATAATCGCCGCATGCCCTTCATCATCGAAACCTGCACGGCGCAGCATATCGGCGACCGCGACGAGCAACAGGACCGTGTCGGCCTGTTCACCCATCCGGGACACAAGGGCGCGCTGCTGGCGGTGGTGGCGGACGGCATGGGCGGGCATACCGGCGGCGCGCAGGCCGCCGAGCAGGTGGTCCATTCGGCGCGCACCAACTTCCAGAGCAACACCCTGACGCCCGACGCGCTGCGGGACATCCTGGAGGCGAGCATCAACGACGCCCACGCGGCCATCAAGCTGGCGGGCTACACCAGCGAGCAGGATCCGCACAGCACCGCCAGCCTGCTGCTGCTCTACCACGGCCGGGCCGACTGGGCCCACTGCGGCGACACGCGCATCTATCACTTCCGCGCCGGCGAACTGATGTCGCGCAGCTTGGATCATTCGCACGTGATGAATCTGGTCCGCCAGGGCTATCTCACCGAAACGCAGGCCGAGCAGCACCCGCAGAAGAACCTGCTGGTTTCCTGTCTCGGCGACATCGAGGCGCCGCGCATCGAGTTCGGCTTCGCCTCGCCCCTGAGCGACGGCGATTGCTTCCTGCTGTGCTCCGATGGCCTGTGGGCCTATTTCGAGGACGAGGAATTCGGTCGCGTGCTCAACGAGCAGCCGATCCGCAAGGCGGCGGAAATTCTCGTCAATACGGCGCGCGAGCGGGCCAACGGACGGGGCGACAACTGCACCCTGGCCATCGCGCGCGTCAAGTCCATCGCGGAGGAGCGCCCCGTTCTGCCGTGGCGGCGCAACCCGGCGAAAACACAAGAAAGGTAGGAAGAAAAATGGCGTTGCAGATCGGCATTCCGAAGGAAACCCATGCCGGGGAGAAGCGCGTCGCCAGCGTGCCCGAAGTCGTCGAAAAACTGGTCAAGCTCGGTTTCGCCGTCGCGGTCGAATCCGGCGCGGGCGCGGGCGCGAACTGCGCCGACGACGCCTACCGCGCCGCCGGCGCCGAGATCGTCGCCGACGCCATGACGCTGTGGGGCGGGAGCGACATCGTCTTCAAGGTGCGTCCGCCGAGTCTGGCCGAGGTCGCGCTGATGAAAACAGGCGGCACGCTGGTCGGCTTCGTCTGGCCGGCGCAGAACCCCGATCTGATGCAGGCGCTCGCCGCCAAGCGGGCCACCGTGCTGGCCATCGACTGCCTGCCGCGCATGCTGTCGCGCGCGCAGAAAATGGACGCGCTGACCTCGCAGGCCGGCGTGGCCGGCTATCGCGCCGTCATCGAGGCCGCCAATGCCTTCGGCCGCTTCTTCGCCGGCCAGATCACCGCCGCCGGCAAGGTGCCGCCGGCCAAGGTCTTCATCGCCGGCGCCGGCGTGGCCGGCCTCGCGGCGATCGGCACGGCCGCGGGCCTCGGCGCCATCGTGCGCGCCAACGACACCCGCGCCGAAGTCGCCGACCAGGTCAAGTCGATGGGCGGCGAATTCGTCAAGGTCGATTACGAGGAGGAGGGCTCCGGCGGCGGCGGTTACGCCAAGGTGATGTCCGAAGGCTTCCAGGCGGCGCAGCGCGCGATGTACGCGCAGCAGGCGCGGGAAGTCGACATCATCATCACCACCGCGCTGATCCCCGGCAAGCCCGCGCCCCGGCTGATTACCGCGGAGATGGTGCAGAGCATGAAGCCGGGCAGCGTCATCGTCGACATGGCGGCCGAGCAGGGCGGCAACTGCGAGCTGACCGAGCCCGGCCAGGCCGTGGTCAGGCACGGCGTCACCATCGTCGGCTACACCGACCTGCCCTCGCGCCTGGCCAGACAGTCCTCGACCCTCTACGCGACCAACCTGCTGCGGCTTACCGAAGAGCTTTGCAAGGCGAAGGATGGCAACATCGATGTCGACATGGAGGACGACGCGATCCGCGGGCTGACCGTCATCAAGGACGGCGCGGTGACGTGGCCGGCGCCTGCCCTCCCGCCGCCTGCCGCGCCGCCTCCCAAACCCGTCGCCGCTGCGCCGGTCGAGAAGAAATCCGGTCACGGCGCCCATGGTGCGAGTGCGCCGCTGGCCGGCACCACGCTGGCCATCCTCTTCGCCGTCGGCGCCGCCCTGTTCTGGCTGGTCGGCGCCTATGCGCCGGCCGAATTCGTCGGCCACTTCACCGTCTTCGTGCTGGCCTGCTTCGTCGGCTACATGGTGATCTGGAACGTCACGCCGGCCCTGCACACGCCCCTGATGAGCGTGACCAACGCGATTTCCAGCATCATCGCGATCGGCGCGCTGGTGCAGATCGCCCCGCCGGGGGCCGGGGCGGACGCCGGCCGGCCGGATACCCTGATCCTCGCACTGGCGGTGCTGGCGCTGGCGTGCACCGCGATCAACATGTTCGGCGGTTTCGCCGTGACGCGCCGCATGCTGGCGATGTTCCGCAAATAAGGGGCGACCATGTCGGACAATCTCGTGACCGTCGCCTACCTGGGCGCCACCATCCTCTTCATCCTCAGCCTGGGCGGGCTGTCCAACCCCGAGACCGCGCGCCGCGGCAATCTCTACGGCATCGTCGGCATGGCGATCGCGGTGCTGGCCACCGTGCTCGGCCCGCGCGTCGTGGCCGCCGGACTGCCGTGGATCGCCGGTGCGCTCGCCCTCGGGGCGGCGATCGGGCTCTACGCGGCCCGCGTCGTCAAGATGACGCAGATGCCCGAGCTGGTCGCCCTGATGCACAGCCTGGTCGGCCTGGCGGCCTGCCTGGTCGGCTTCGCCACCTACATCGACACCTCGATCGTCTACAGCGGCGCCGCGAAGGTGGTGCACAACCTGGAGATCTACATCGGCATCTACATCGGTGCGGTGACCTTCTCCGGCTCGGTGATCGCCTTCGGCAAGCTCTCGGGCAAGATCGGCGGCAAGCCCCTGCTGCTGCCGGCGCGCCACTGGCTCAACGGCGTCGCGGCGCTCGCCGTGATCTACTGCGGCTATGCCTTCGTCCAGGCCGAGGGCGTCGAGGCCGGCGTCTGGCTCCTGCTGCTGATGACCGCGCTCGGCCTGCTGTTCGGCATCCACATGGTGATGGCGATCGGCGGCGCCGACATGCCGGTGGTGGTCTCGATGCTCAACTCCTACTCGGGCTGGGCGGCGGCGGCCACCGGCTTCATGCTCGCCAACGATCTGCTGATCGTCGTCGGCGCGCTGGTCGGCTCGTCGGGCGCGATCCTCTCCTACATCATGTGCCGCGCGATGAACCGCAACTTTCTCTCGGTGATTGCCGGCGGCTTCGGCACCGGCGAGGGCGGGGGGAAAGTCGGCGCCGGCAAGACGGCGCCCGGCGGCGAGGCGGCGGCGATTTCCGCCCAGGAAACCGCCGAGCTGCTGCGGGAATCGAAGAGCGTCGTCATCGTGCCCGGCTACGGCATGGCGGTGGCCCAGGCCCAGCACGCCGTCTTCGAGATCGTCCGGCTGCTGCGCGAGAAGGGCGTCGATGTGCGCTTCGGCATCCATCCGGTGGCCGGCCGCATGCCCGGCCACATGAACGTGCTGCTCGCCGAGGCCAAGGTGCCCTACGACATCGTGCTGGAGATGGACGAGATCAACGCCGATTTTCCCGCCACCGACGTGGCGATGGTGATCGGCGCCAACGACATCGTCAACCCGGCGGCCCAGGACGACCCGGCCAGCCCGATCGCCGGCATGCCGGTGCTCGAAGTGTGGAAGGCCAAGACCTCGATCGTCATGAAGCGCAGCATGGCCTCCGGCTATGCCGGCGTGGACAATCCGCTCTTCTACAAGGACAACAACCGCATGCTGTTCGGCGACGCCAGGAAGATGCTCAACGAAGTGCTCGCGGCGCTCAAGGCGTGAGCGGCGGCCGGCGGGACGGCGCCCGCCGTCCCGCCGGCGGTCAGGCGATCTGGATTTCGATCTTGCGCGGCTGGGCGTGGGCGGCCTTGGGGATGCGCAGGGTCAGCACGCCGTTGACCAGCTCCGCGGCGACCTTCTCCGTATCCAGTTCCTTCGAGAGCGTGAACACGCGGCGATAGCGCGGCAGGCTCAGG
>CAZZFN010000121.1:0-6041 GCA_964653505.1 uncultured Methyloversatilis sp. | reverse complement strand
ACGGCGTTCTTGGCATGGCTGTAGTCGATCAGCGTCTCGAGTTCTGCCGTCTTGCTACCGCCGACATGATTGGCCCCCCGCGCTCGCAGACCCGGCTCGCTGCCCCCCACAGGGGGGGCGTCGGCTTGGGACGGCCCGGCGCCGACGCTTTTCACCCAGGCCTGCAGCGGCTGCGGGCCTTCCTGCCAGAGGAATTGGTTGACCAGCAGGTCGGGGCAGAGCGGGCCGGCGATGCGGTAGTAGGTGCGCCCGTCCTTCTTCCAGGATTCCAGGCCCCTGGCATGCGTGTCCCAGAAGTCGGCGGGCAGCTCGAGGCTGCCGGTGTAGAGGAGATCGGTGTCCTCCAGCACCTTGTCGTTGAAGTAGTCCTGCGCCTCGAGGCCCAGCGCGCGGGCCTTGATGCGCATGTTGATGTCCTTGGTGACGAGGATCACGGGGCGCGCGGGGTGCTGCTCGCGCAGATGGAGCGCCACGGCGATGATCTGGTTGTCGGCGCGCGCGGTCGGCAGCGAGGCGGGCAGCATGCCGGCGATCGCTTCCGTCTGCAGGAACAGCCGGCCGCTGGCCAGTTCGCGCGAGGGGAGGGTGAGGTCGATGCCGCGGTGGATGTCCTCCTCGCCGCCGCTGACGATCTCGTCGAGCAGGCGGCTGGCCTGGCGGGCGTTGCGCGCGACCTCCGACATGCCTTTCTTGTTCGCGTCGAGCTCTTCGAGCGTCATCATCGGCACGAACAGGTCGTGTTCCTCGAAACGGTAGAGACTGGTCGGGTCGTGCATCAGCACGTTGGTGTCGAGCACGAAAATCTTGACGGGTTTTTTCGCCCGTGCGGGGGTTGCGGGCTTGGCGGCTTGTCTCGGGTTCATGGGGCTGCGTCGGCGGATTGGAGGGTTTTCACGATGGCGAGCACCTCGGCGGCGTGATTGTCGACCCGGACGCCGCGCCATGCGCGCGCGACGCGGCCGGCCCGGTCGATCACAAACGTGCTGCGCTCGATGCCCTGCACCTGTTTGCCGTAAAGAGTTTTCATCTTGATGACATCGAACAGCCTGCAGGCGGTTGCCTCGGCGTCGCAGAGCAGTTCGAAGGGCAGGCCCAGCCTGGCCTTGAAATTCTCGTGCGACTTCAGGCTGTCGCGCGACACGCCCCAGACGGTGGCGCCGGCCTGGACGAATTCGCCGTGCAGGTCGCGGAACTGGCCGGCCTCGCTGGTGCAGCCCGGCGTGCTGTCCTTCGGATAAAAGTAGATCACCAGGGGCCGGCCGCGCAGTGCACCGAGGCGGAACGTCTTGCCGCCCGTGGCCGGCAGGGTGAAATCGGGAACTTCGAGGCCCACGACGGATGGGGATGGGGTGTTCATGTCGGTTTTCTCCAGGTGGAAAGGAATTCGTCGCCCTGCAGCAGCACGGCGTCCCGGCGTCCGGGCATCCGCCCGGTCACGATTTCATGGCGCGGCAGGTCGTCCAGCGCAAAGCGGCTGGCGAGCGCCTGCACCGAGACGAGCGCGTAGCCCTGCTCGCCCCAGCCGGCCAGCAACCGCTCGATCACATGCGCGGACTTGGGCAGGGAACGGTCGGCGTTCAGGCTGAAGACATGGCCCTGCGGCGGGGGATTGGCGGTCAGCGCCAGCAGGGTGGCGACCGGGTCGGCGGAAGCGGCGTTCGCGGCGTTCGCGGCGGCCGCCAGTTCGTCGAGGGTGGGCAGGGTCACGGGAATCTGCGGGCAGCGCACGATCTCGCCATGCCAGACCGGAACGAAGGGGTGGCGGCCGCGCGTGTCGCTCGCACAGGCGAAGCCGAGGCGCTGCGTCAGGCGCAGCGCATGCGCATGAGACAGCCAGCCCGGCGCGGCATGCAGCGTCGGCGGCGCTTCGAACGCGCGCAGGAAGCTTGCGCGCATGCGCCCGATGCGGGCGGCGATCCAGGCGGCATCCGCCCGGGCGATGCGGCGCGGGTCGAGGCCGGGTTCCCAGCCGTAAACGCCCAGGTCGAAGCAGGCGTCGCGCAGCTGCCGGAGGGTGCCCAGGCAATGTCGCGCGAGCGAGCGGCCGAGCCAGTCCGGACCGAGGGCGAAGACGAAACTCGCGCCCGCGTTGCGGGCGCGCAGCAGGTCGGCGAGCAAGGGCAGGGCCGAGCGCGCTCCGTAGCCGGCTGCCTCTATCCTGAGCGCAATGCAGGGTTTCATCGCCGCGCTCAGACCGGCCCCGCTTCGACGATCAGGGCGGCGAGCGCGATGCGGCCTTCGGCGACGAGGATGTTGTAGGTGCGGCAGGCGGCCGCCGTGTCCATGATTTCGCAACCCCGGCCGGCGTCGATCAGCGGGCGGAGCAGGGCCGGCGCGGGGAAACGCTGCCGGTGTCCGGTGCCGAGCAACACGACGTCGCAGGCAATCGCCGCCAGGCGGGCCAGATGGTCGGCGGTCAGCGCGGCGTAGATGTCGGGACCCCAGGTTTCATCGATCCGGTCGGGCAGCAGCAGCAGGCTGCGCGTCAGCACCCGGCCATTCACGGCGACGCGACCGGCTGCGCAGGCGGTAACGACATTGTGGACGCCGGGGCGGTCGGGATGCAGCTTCAAGGGTTTGCGGCGGGACGGGTCATTCGGTAGGATTATATCTTTCCGTCACCGGTGCTTTTTTCGCCTCCGCCGCCATGCAGCCCGTTCTCAAATCCACCAAGCTTGCCAACGTCTGCTACGACATCCGCGGGCCCGTCATGCAGCGCGCCAAGCAGATGGAGGAGGATGGCCACCGCATCATCAAGCTCAACATCGGCAACCTGGCGCCGTTCGGCTTCGAGCCGCCCGACGAGATCGTGCATGACATGATCGTCAACCTGCCGGCCACCGCGGGATACTGCGACTCGAAGGGCCTGTTCTCGGCGCGCAAGGCGGTGATGCACTACACGCAGCAAAAAGGCATCAAGGACGTCCAGCTCGAGGACATCTACATCGGCAACGGCGCCTCCGAGCTGATCGTGATGTCGATGAACGCGCTGTTGAACGCCGGCGACGAGGTTCTGGTGCCGGCCCCCGACTACCCGCTGTGGACCGCGGCCGTAAGCCTGTCCGGCGGCACGCCGCGCCACTACCTGTGCGACGAGGGCGCCGGCTGGCTGCCCGACCTGGCCGACATGCGCGCCAAGATCACGCCGGCCACGCGCGCCGTCGTCATCATCAACCCGAACAACCCGACCGGCGCGCTCTACCCCGACGACCTGCTCGGGGAGATCATCGAGATCGCCCGACACAACGATCTGATCGTCTACGCCGACGAAATCTACGACAAGGTGCTCTACGAGGGTGCAACGCATACTTCGATCGCCTCGCTTGCCGACGACGTGCTGTTCGTCACCTTCAACGGCCTGTCGAAGAACTACCGCGCGTGCGGCTTTCGCGCCGGCTGGATGATCGTTTCCGGCGAGAAGCGCCACGCCCGCGACTACATCGAAGGGCTGACGATGCTGGCCTCGATGCGCCTGTGCGCCAACGTGCCGGCGCAAAGCGGCATCCAGACGGCGCTCGGCGGCTACCAGAGCATCGACGACCTGGTCGGCGCCGGCGGTCGCCTGCGGCGTCAGCGCGACCTTGCGCACGAAATGATCACGGCCATTCCCGGCGTCAGTTGCCACAAGCCCCAGGCTGCGCTCTACCTGTTTCCGCGCCTCGACCCGAAGATCTACCCGATCGTCGACGACCAGGAGTTCGCGCTCGAGCTGCTGCAGGAAGAGAAGGTGCTGGTGGTGCAGGGCACCGGTTTCAACTGGCCGACTCCCGACCACTTCCGCATCGTCTTCCTGCCTCACGAAGACGACTTGAAGGAGGCCCTCGGGCGCGTCGCGCGCTTCCTCGAGACTTTCCGCAAACGTCACAACACCTAAAAATTCATGAAACCCATCAACGTAGGACTTCTCGGCATCGGCACCGTCGGTGGCGGCACCTTTACCGTTCTGTCCCGCAACGAAGCCGAGATCACCCGCCGCGCCGGCCGGCCGATCCGCATCGTGCAGGTGGCCGACAGGAATCTCGAACTCGCGCAACAGGCGACCGGCGGGCAGGTGGCCGTGACCGACGACGCCTTCGCCGTCGTCGACAACCCGGACATCGACATCGTCGTCGAACTCATCGGCGGCTGCGGCGTCGCCAAGGATCTGGCGCTCAAGGCGATCGCGAACGGCAAGCACGTCGTTACCGCCAACAAGGCCCTGCTCGCGGTGCATGGCAACGAGATCTTCGCCGCGGCGCAGAAACGGGGCGTGATGGTCGGCTTCGAGGCGGCCGTGGCGGGCGGCATCCCGATCATCAAGGCGCTGCGCGAGGGCCTCACCGCCAACCGCATCCAGTGGATCGCCGGCATCATCAACGGCACCACCAACTTCATCCTGTCCGAGATGCGCGACAAGGGCCTCAGCTTCGCCGCCGTGCTCCGCGAAGCCCAGCGGCTCGGCTATGCCGAGGCCGACCCGACCTTCGACATCGAGGGCATCGACGCCGCGCACAAGCTGACCATCATGGCGGCGATCGCCTTCGGCATCCCGATGCAGTTCGACAAGGCCTACATCGAGGGCATCGGCCGGCTCGAAGCGGCGGACATCAAATATGCCGAGCAGCTGGGCTACCGCATCAAGCTGTTGGGCATCACCAAGCGCCGCAAGCTGAACGGCTGCGCCGCCATCGAGCTGCGCGTGCATCCGGCCCTGATTCCCGCCAAGCGCCTGATCGCCAACGTCGAAGGCGCGATGAACGCCGTCCTGGTGCACGGCGATGCCGTCGGCGCGACGCTCTACTACGGCAAGGGCGCGGGCGCCGAGCCGACCGCCTCGGCGGTGATCGCCGACCTCGTCGATGTCACGCGCATGCACACTGCCGACCCGGAGCATCGCGTGCCGCATCTGGCGTTCCAGCCCGATGCGGTGGCCGACCTGCCGATCCTGCCGATGGCCGAGGTCGAGAGCGGCTACTACCTGCGCATGACGGTGGCCGACCAGCCCGGCGTGCTGGCCGACATCACGCGCATTCTCGCCGACCAGCAGATTTCCATCGACGCCATGATGCAGCGCGAGCCGGCCGAGGGCGAACGCCAGACCGACATCATCATCCTCACCCACCTCACGCGCGAAGCCCAGGCGGATGCGGCCATCGCCAGGATCGAGGCGCTGCCCGTGGTGAGCGGCAGGATCGTCCGCCTGCGTCTCGAGGAACTGGGCTGACGCGATCCAGGCAGCGATGAGATATCTCTCCACGCGCGGCCGTGCCCAGCCGCAATCCTTCTGCGACATCCTGCTGGGCGGGCTGGCGCCCGATGGCGGGCTGTATCTGCCGGAAAGCTATCCGCAGATCTCCCCCGCCGAACTCGCCGAATGGCGCGAGCTGCCCTACCACGCGCTCGCCCTGCGCATCCTGACCAAATACATCGACGACATTCCCGCCTGCGATCTCAAGGTGCTGGTCGATCGCACCTACACCGAGCGCGCCTATCGCTGGTGCCGCCCCGGCCGCGATGCCAGCGACATCACGCCGCTGACGACGCTGGAACCCGGCTTCCACCTGCTCGAGCTGTCGAACGGCCCGACGCTCGCCTTCAAGGACATGGCGATGCAGCTGCTCGGCAACCTGTTCGAATATGTGCTGGCCCAGCGCGGCGAGACGATCAACATCCTGGCCGCGACTTCGGGCGACACCGGCTCGGCGGCGGAGTATGCGATGCGCGGCAAGCAGGGCGTGCGCGTCTTCATGCTGTCGCCGCACGGCAGGATGTCGGCCTTCCAGCGCGCCCAGATGTATGCGCTGCAGGATGCGAACATCATCAACATCGCGATCCGCGGCATGTTCGACGACTGTCAGGACATCGTCAAGGCGGCGTTCAACGACGCGGCGTTCAAGGCGCAGTACAAGCTTGGCGCGGTGAATTCGATCAACTGGGCGCGCGTCGTCGCGCAGGTCGTCTACTACTTCAAGGGCTACTTCGCCGCCACGCAGTCCAACGACGAGCGGGTGGCCTTCTGCGTGCCGTCGGGCAACTTCGGCAACATCTGCGCGGGCCACATC
>CAZZFN010000120.1:0-6045 GCA_964653505.1 uncultured Methyloversatilis sp. | reverse complement strand
AGCCGATCATCTGCGAGGGCGAATGGCACGGCGAGATCATCGACACGCCGCGCGGGGCCAACGGCTTCGGCTACGACCCCTACTTTCTTGTGCCCGACCTGAACCAGACCGCCGCCGAGATTTCTGCCGAGGAGAAGAACCGGCGCTCGCACCGCGGCCAGGCGCTGCGGCGGCTGGTCGAACGGCTGAAGCTCGACGTGTGAACGCCGCCATTCCACTCGCGCTCTACGTCCATTGGCCGTGGTGCGTGCGCAAGTGCCCCTACTGCGACTTCAACTCGCACGAAAGCACGCCGCAGGAGGCCGCCTATCTCGAAGCGCTGATCGCCGACCTGGAAGCCGCGCTGCCGGCGATCTGGGGCCGGCCGGTCGTCTCCGTCTTCATCGGCGGCGGCACGCCCAGTCTGATGGCGGGAGCCACGGTCGATGCGCTGCTCGCCGCCATCCGCATGCGCCTGCGGCTCTTGCCCGAGGCCGAGATCACGCTCGAAGCCAATCCGGGCACGGCCGAGGCCGACCGTTTCAAGGCCTACCGCGACGCCGGGGTCAATCGCCTATCGCTGGGCATTCAAAGTTTCGATGACGCAAAGCTCGCTGCCCTGGGCCGCATCCACTCGGGGGACCAAGCGCGCCGCGCCATCGATTTCGCCTTGCGGCATTTCGGGCGCGTCAATCTCGATCTGATATACGCGCTGCCCGAGCAGACGCTCGCCGAGGCGCGGCGCGACATCGCCACGGCCATCGCGACGGGCGCGACGCACCTCTCCGCCTACCATCTGACGCTGGAGCCGAACACCGCCTTTCATCGCGCACCGCCGCCGCTGCCGGACGACGATCTGGCTGCCGACATGCAGGAGATGTTCGAGGACAGCCTTGCCGCCGCCGGCTTCGACCATTACGAAACCGCCGCCTTCGCGCAGCCCGGCCAGCGCTGCACGCACAACCTGAATTACTGGCGCTTCGGCGACTACCTGGGCATCGGCGCCGGCGCGCACTCGAAAATCTCCGACAATTCGCACCCTGGCGGCATCCGCCGCGAGGCGCGGCCGCGCCATCCGAAGGACTATCTCGCCGACCCGGTCACGCGCGACTGGCGGCCCGTGGCGCCGGAAGACCTGGCGGGCGAATTCATGATGAACGCCCTGCGCCTGACCGAGGGCGTGCCGCTGAAACTGTTCGGCGAACGCACCGGCTTGCCGCTCGCCGCCATTCAAAAGTCGGCGCTGGCGGGACGGCAGCAGGGGCTGCTGGAAGCGATCGATGGCGCCCTGCGGCCGACCGCGCGGGGCCGGCGCTTCCTCAACCGGCTGATCGGTCTGTTTCTGCGCGACGCGTGAAGAGCACATCCCAGACGCCGTGGCCGAGGCGCAGGCCGCGCGTCTCGAACTTGGTCTGCGGCCGCCAGGCCGGGCGCGGCGCGAAATCCGCCGCGGTGTTTCGCAGCAGGGGTTCGGCAGACAAGACCGCCAGCATCTGCTGCGCGTAGTCCTCCCAGTCGGTCGCGCAGTGCAGGTAACCTCCGGGCGCGAGCCGCAGGGCCAGCTCATGCACGAAGGGCGGCTGAATGAGGCGCCGCTTGTGGTGACGCTTCTTCGGCCAGGGATCGGGAAAATAGACATGGATGCCGGCGAGCGACCCGGCGGGAATCATGTCGCGCAGCACCTCGACCGCATCGTGCCGGATCACGCGCAGGTTGGGCAGTTCGCGCGTGGCGATCTCCTTCAGCAGGCTGCCGACGCCGGGCGCATGCACCTCGATGCCGAGATAGTCGTTGCCGGGATGGGCGGCGGCGATGGTCGCCGTCGTTTCCCCCATGCCGCAACCGATCTCGAGGACGACCGGCGCGGCACGCCCGAAGACGGCGGTGAAGTCGAGCGGCGCGGCGGCATGGGGAATGCCCCAGCGCGGCATGCCTGCGTCGTAGTAACGCTGCTGGGCATTGGATACGCGGCCCTGGCGCAGCACGAAGCTGCGGACGGGGCGGGCGCGGTGCGCCGTGGATTCACCGTCGGGCGTCGTCATGGCTCGCATCGATCTGGCTGGCGAAATCGTAGCGCTCCTGCACCAGCGCCGCGGGCAGCGTGGCGCAGGCTTCCTGCAGGGAAACGGCGCCGAGCGAAGGATAGACCGTTTCCCTCAGGCCGAGCGTGCGGGCGACGTCCCGCCACTGGGCCCACGCGGCCTGCGCGTCGAAATGGTGCGCGGCGAGTGCGGTCAGCACCGCGCCGATCGTCTCGCGCTGACGCTCGTGCCAGGTCGCATAGGCCTGCTGGGCCGCGTCCGCGTTCTCGTTCTTGTCGTGGCAGGCAGACAACAGCAGGTGCACGCCGTGGGCCAGGCCGAAGATGCGCTGGCGCAGCAGGATGTCGGGCCGGTCGAAGGCGTAGCCGAGCCGCACCGGAGCCAGGGGCGGGTCTGCCGGCGCATCCTGCGCGCGCACGCCGGGCGCGGCCAGCAACAGGCAGGCAAGCAACAGCGCTTTCACCGACTGCCGATCAGCCCCGCGGTCGGCGAGCTGGGGCTCGCGCTGTAGAACTTCTTCGCCATGCGCCCGGACAGGAAGGCCTCGCGGCCCGCTTCGACGGCCTTCCGCATCGCGCCGGCCATCCGCACCGGGTCTTGCGCGCCGGCAATGGCGGTGTTCATCAGCACCCCGTCGCAGCCGAGCTCCATCGCGATGGCCGCGTCCGAGGCCGTGCCGACGCCGGCATCGACCAGCACCGGCACGGCGGCCTTCTCGACGATCAGCGCGAGGTTCCATGGATTGAGGATGCCCATGCCCGAACCGATCAGCGAGGCGAGCGGCATCACCGCAATGCAGCCGATGTCTTCCAGCATGCGCGCCTGGATCGGGTCGTCCGAGCAATACACCATGACCTGGAAGCCTTCCTTGACCAGGGTTTCGGCGGCTTTGAGCGTCTCGGGCATGTTGGGGAACAGCGTCTGCGGGTCGCCGAGCACCTCGAGCTTGACGAGGCTGTGGCCGTCGAGCAGCTCGCGCGCGAGGCGCAGCGTGCGCACGGCCTCCTCGGCCGAGTAGCAGCCGGCGGTATTGGGCAGATAGGTGAACCGCGACGGCGGCAGGGCGTCGAGCAGCGAAGGCTGGCCGGGCTCCTGGCCGATGTTGGTGCGGCGGATCGCCACCGTGACGATCTCGGCGCCGCTCGCCTCGACGGCGCGGCGCGTCTGGTCGAAGTCGCGGTATTTGCCCGTGCCGACCAGCAGGCGCGAACGATAGGACTTGCCGGCAATGCCGAGAGGGTCTTCCATGATGTGCTCCGCTAGCCGCCGCCGACGGCGACGACGATCTCGACAACGTCGCCGTCGGCGACCGCTGTGCTCGCATGCAAGGTTTTCGGCACGATGGCGCCGTTCCTTTCCACCGCGACGCGCTTGCCGAGCAGCCCCTCGCGTTCGAGCAGGCCGGCGACGGTCGGGGCGGTTTCGAACCGGCGCGGCGCGCCATTCAGGACGATTTCGATCATGCGCGCGATTTTACCTTGCCGCGGTTATCATGTTTGCATGACCGAGAGACTTCACCCTGCCCCGCCGGGATTCCTCGAACGCCTGCGCAACGCCGGCATCGAACCCGGCGACAGCGCGGAACTCGCCCTCAACAAGCAGCTGCTGGTGTTCGCCACCGGCCTGGTCAGCGCCACATCGATGCTCTGGCTGGCGATCTACTGGGCCATCGGCCCCAGGTTTTCGGCCACCCTGCCCTATGTCTTCCAGCTGGTGCTCGCCGCCAATCTGCTGCTGTACATCCATTTGCGGAATTTCGACCTCTTCCGCTTCACCCAGCTGGCCCTGTTCCTGTTCGCGCCCTTCTTCGTGCAGTGGCACATCGGCAACTTCATCACCGGCAGCGGCATCATTCTCTGGGGCCTGCTGGCGCCGTTCGGCGCGATCCTGTTTTATGGCGTGCGCGAATCGGCCGCCTGGTTCTTCGCCTGGGCGTTCTTCACGGCGCTGACCGGCGTGTTCGACTACCTGCTCGCCGACGCCCATGCCGCCCAGAAGCTCGCGATCCCGCTGCACACGAGCATGGTGTTCTTCGCGCTCAACTTCATCGCGGTCGCCACGATCATCTACGTGCTGCTGCGCTACTCGATCCAGGAAAAGCACAAGATCCAGGGCCGGCTCGAAGAGGCGCACCGGCAACTGCTCGCCGAGCAGTACCGCTCGGAAAGGCTGCTGCTCAACATCCTGCCGGCGCCCGTGGCGGAGCGCCTCAAGCATGAGGGACAAACCATCGCCGACGGCTTTCCCGCCGCGACGGTGATCTTCGCCGATCTGGTCGACTTCACCCGCCTCGCTGCCCGGATGACGCCGGAGCAGGTATTCGGCATGCTCAACGGCGTTTTCTCGGCCTTCGACGATCTGTGCGAACGGCACGGGCTCGAGAAGATCAAGACCATCGGCGACGCCTACATGGCCGCCGGCGGGATCAACCTGAGCGGCGCCGACGCGGCCGCCGCCAGCGCCGACTTCGCGCTGGCCATGCAGGCGGCGCTGCGCGACGGCCGCAACGACCCGCAGCGCCTGGAGCTGCGCATCGGCATCGGCTCGGGCCCGGTCGTCGCCGGCGTGGTCGGCAAGCACAAGTTCATCTACGACGTCTGGGGCGACACCGTCAACCTGGCCAGCCGCATCACCGGCGAGTGCGCGCCGGGAGCGATCCTGTGCGACGCCGCGACGCGGCAGCGCCTGGCCGACCGGTTCGACTTCGCGGGGCCGCTCGATCTCCAGATCCGCGGCAAGGGCGCGGTAGCGGTTTACCGGCTGCTGGGCCGCAGGCCGCCGCCCCCATCGGCGCCGCCGCAGCCCGCCTCTCAGACCCCGAACCCGATCATCGGCCAGTAGATCATGGCGCCCAGGATGCTCACCGCCAAGAGCGTCAGGCACCAGGGCACCGCCACCTTGATGAACTCGATCTGGGAGAAGTAGCCGGTCGAGTAGGCGATGATGGTCGGCGGGCAGCCGATCACCAGCATGATGAAGGAGGTGGTAACGGGCGACATCATGGCGACGGCCTGGACGTTCAGGTTCATCATCTCGGCCAGCGGCATGGTCACGGGCAGGCTCAGCGCGACCGCCGCCGAGTTGCTCATCATGCTCGAGACGAAGGAGCCGAACAGGCCGATGCCGTAGTAGACGACGAAGGTACTCTGCCCTTCCAGGAGCGGCAGCATGGATTCGGCGAGGAACTTGCCCAGGCCGGTGCTGAGCATGGCGCCGCCCAGGGACACGCCCGAACCGAACACGATCCAGGCCTCCCAGGGGAACTTTTGTCGCAGATGGTCTTGAAGGAAACCCAGCCGGGCGCGCAAAAGCCCAGCAGGGCGGCCGCCGCGATCACGGTGAGGTGAAAACCGGTCAGATCGCCGACGAACCAGAACAGGAAGGCGAGGGAGAACACCGTGGCGACGCCGATCTCGCGCGCGCTCATCTTCGGCATGGCCTCGATCCGCACCGAGGCGGGCAGTTCCTTTTCCTTGGGCCGGAACACCGCATACACCACCAGCCAGGTGGCGATGGCCGTCAGGATGGCCAGGGGAAACTGGACGACCAGGTATTTCAGGAAGCCGATATTGACCTCCAGGCCGTGGGTGTCCTTCATGTATTTTTCGAGGAATTCCACGGCCAGCGGGTTGCGGCCGCCGCCCAGGATGGTGCCGAATCCGCCGGCCGACGCCGACAGCGGGATGAGGATGATGAAGAACTTGCTCAGGTTGGTGCTGTTCTTCGGGGTGATGCCCATGGCCGCGAAAATGGGCAGGATGGCGAACAGCATGATGATGGTCACGGTGGCGTCGTGGAACAGCGACGAGAGCAGCGTGCAGGAGAAGGCCACGAAGAAGCTCAGCTTCTTCACGTTGGTGCCGGCGTATTTGAGGATGTAGAACAGCAGGCGCTTGGCCAGGCCCACCTCGTTCAAGACCACCCCGAACATGATGATCATCATCACGAACATGACGGCCGGGCTGGCGTAGGGCGTCCAGGCGGCACTTGCCGACACCACGTTGAAGGCCACCAGGGCCGCGGT
>CAZZFN010000119.1:0-6204 GCA_964653505.1 uncultured Methyloversatilis sp. | reverse complement strand
ACGTCGTCGATATAGACGAAGTCGCGCATTTGTTCGCCGTCGGCATGGCCGTCGCAGCCTTCGAACAGCTTGACCTTGCCGTGCTCGCGGTACTGGTTGAAATGGTGGAAGGCCACCGAGGCCATGCGCCCCTTGTGCTGCTCGCGCGGGCCATAGACGTTGAAATAGCGGAAACCGACCACCTGCGAGTGGCCATCTTCGGCCAGCACGCGCCGCCGTACCACCTGGTCGAAAAGGAACTTCGAGTAGCCGTAAACATTGAGCGGCCCCTCGTGCGCGCGCGCCTCCCGGAAGACGCGGCCGGCGCCATACACCGCGGCGCTCGAGGCGTAGAGATAGGGCACTTCGTGGTCGAGGCAGAAGTCGAGCAGTGCGCCGGAGTAGCGGAAATTGTTCTCCATCATGTAGCGGCCGTCGGTCTCCATCGTGTCCGAGCAGGCGCCCTCGTGGAAGAGCGCCTCGACCGCGCCGTCGAATTCGCCATGCTGCAGGCGTTCGAGGAACTCGTGCTTGTCGAGGTAATCGGCGATCTCGCAGTCGACCAGATTCCTGAACTTGTCGGCCCTGGTCAGGTTGTCGACGGCGATGATCTCCGCGATGCCCCGGTCGTTGAGAGCCTTCACCAGATTCGCCCCGATAAACCCGGCCGCGCCGGTAACGATGTGGTACATGCTCATCCTTTCAGCTCTTCCAGAGTGCAGGTGGCGGTGCCGAGCTTGCCGACCACGATGCCGGCGGCGCGGTTGGCCCAGCGCATCGCATCGGGCAAGTCCGCGCCGCTCGCCAGCATCGCCGCCAGCGTCGCAATCACGGTGTCGCCGGCGCCGCTGACATCATAGACCTCGCGCGCCAGCGCCGGCTCGTGCGTGATGCCGTCGGCGGCGAACAGGGTCATGCCCTCCTCCGAGCGCGTCAGCAGCAGGGCCTCGAGATCCAGCTCGGCACGCAGCCTGCCGACGCGCATGGCGAGGTCGTCCGCGCTCGTCCAGCGGCCGACCACCTCGCGCAACTCGGCGCGGTTCGGCGTGACGATGCTGGCGCCGGCGTAGCGCGCCCAGTCGTCGCCCTTCGGATCGACCAGCACGGGTTTGCCGTGCTGCCGCGCCAGACGGATCATCTCGCCGATGTGCGTCAGTCCGCCCTTGCCGTAGTCGGAGAGGATCGCGGCGTCGCAGTCGTCGATGCGCTGCTCGAACTCGGCCAGCTTGGCCTGCAGCACCTCGTGCGCCGGCCAGTTCTCGAAGTCGATGCGCAGCAGCTGCTGCCGGCGGCCAAGCACGCGCAGCTTGACGGTCGTATTCAGCTGGGGGTCTTCGTGCAGGCTGGCGTCGATGGCCGAATCGGCCAGCAGCCGCGCCAGCGCGGCGCCGGCCTCGTCGGCGCCGACCACCGAAAGCAGCGCGACGCGGGCGCCGAGCGCGGCGATGTTGCGCGCGACGTTGGCCGCGCCGCCGGGACGTTCTTCGCTCTTGTCGACCTTGACGATCGGCACCGGCGCCTCGGGCGAGATGCGGCTGACATCGCCGAACCAGTAGCGGTCGAGCATGACGTCGCCGACGACGAGCACGCGGGCGCGGGATGTATCGGGAAGTCGCATGGTCAGGGCGTCAGATCGAACTCTTCGGTGCGCCGGGGCGGGAAGGTCTCCCAGCCGCCGCAGGCCGGGCAGCGCCAGTGGAACTGGCGCGCCTTGAAGCCGCAGTCCGCGCAGCGATAGCGCGCCACGCGCCGCGTGTGGTTGTGGATGAGGGTCTTGATCAGTTCGAGATCGGCGCGCTTCTCGGCCGGGGCAAGCAGGATCTGCGCCTCGAGCAGCTTGTCGAGACCGAGCAGCGTCGGGTTGCGGCGCAGCTCGTCGCGCACCAGCGCGTAGGCGGCCTCGGGTCCGCGCGCCGCGAGTTCGGCCTGGAAGACCACGTCGAGCAGGTCGAGGGATGTGTGGCGCTCGAGGTAGCCGCGCAGCAGCTCGATGCCCGCCTGTTCGCGGCCGAGCTCGCGGTAGGTCGCCATCATCTTGTCGGCGGCGAGCGACAGGAAGAACGGATTCTGCTGCTCGACGGTCTGCCAGATCTCGACGGCCGTCTGGCCGGCGCCGACTTTCGTTTCGAGTTCGCCGAGCATCAGCGTGGCGCGCACGCAGCGGCGGTTGGCGGCCAGCGCGGCTTCGAGCCGCCGCCGCGCGGCTTCGAGCCGGCCGTTGAGCAGATCGGCGGCGGCCAGCTCGCAATGGAAGTGGGCGATCTGCTTCTGCCACAGGTGCTCGGCGTGGCCGGGCATCTGCGCGGCAATGGCAATGGCCTTGTCCCAGTCCTTTTCCTGCTGATAGATGTCGAGCAGGCTGCGCAGCGCCTCCTCGTCGCGCGGCGTTCCCCTCAGCTTGAGGAAGATGTCCTCGGCGCGGTCGAGCAGGCCGGCTTTCAGGTAATCCTGACCGAGTTCGGACAGGGCGTGCAGGCGCTGCTTCGGCGTCAGCTGCACCTGCGAAGCGTCGCGTTCGATCAGGTGCTTGTGCACCCGGATGGCGCGATCCGTCTCGCCGCGCCGGCGGAACAGGCTGCCGAGCGCAAAATGCAGTTCGACGGTTTCCGTGTCGATTTTCGCCGCTTCGAGGAAGGCTTCGACGGCTTTGTCGGGTTGTTCGTTGAGCAGGAAGTTCAGCCCGGTGAAATAGGAGCGCGGCAGGGCGCGCGAGGCGCTCAGGACATGCCGGATGTCGATGCGGGCCGCCAGCCAGCCGAAGACGAAAAACAGGGGCAGGGCCAGCAGCCACCAGAGTTCGATATCCACGGTGTTACGGTTGCGGAGGCAAGGGAGGGTGGTGCGCCTTGTCGGCAGGCTGCGCGCCGATCGCGCGCTGCAGCTGGCCGACGCTGCGCCGCAGGCGGACGAGCTGCGGCAGCAGCGCCAGCACGCCGAGGACGACGCCGATGACCACGGCCGTCAGCAGGACCAGGGACAGGGGCGCCTGCCAGCGGGCGTCGAAGAAGAAGCGCAGCTCGATCTCGCCGCTGTTCATGATCGCCAGCCCGAGCAGGAAGACAAACAGAACGCCGCGCAGAACCCAGAGCAGAGCGTTCATCGAGGCAGTCGCCTACTTGGCGGCCGCCAGATCGACCCGCTCGCGCAACTCCTTGCCGGCCTTGAAGTGCGGCACATGCTTGGCGGGCACTTCCACCTTGACGCCGGATTTCGGATTGCGGCCGATGCGCGGCGGACGGTAGTTGAGCGAAAAGCTGCCGAAGCCGCGAATCTCGATGCGGTCCCCCTGGGCCAGGGTTTCGGACATCGCATCGAGAATCATCTTGACGGCCAGATCGGCATCCTTCGCCACCAACTGCGGAAAGCGCTGCGCCAAACGAGCGATCAACTCGGACTTGGTCATGGACTGGGCCTTCCTCGGCGCCGATTACTGCTGGTTGAGCTTGGCCTTCAGCAAGGCGCCCAGGTTCGTGGTGCCGGTCGCGGCGGCGGCGGAATCCGCCGACAGCTTCTGCATCGCCTCGGTCTGCTCGGCCTGGTCCTTGGCCTTGATCGAGAGGTTGATCGAACGCGACTTGCGGTCCACGTTGATGATCATCGCCTCGACGCTTTCGCCGGCCTTGAGGTGCTGAGAAAGATCCTCGATGCGGTCGCGGGAGAACTCGGAAACGCGCAGGTAGCCCTCGACGTCGCCGCCCAGGTCGATCACGGCGCCCTTCTGGTCGACGCTCTTGACCGTGCCGGTGACCAGGCTGTTCTTGTCGTGGGTGGCGATGAAGCTGGTGAAGGGGTCGCCGTCGAGCTGCTTGATGCCCAGCGAAATGCGCTCCTTCTCGACGTCGATCGACAGCACCATGGCCTCGACTTCGTCGCCCTTCTTGTAGTTCTGCTTGGCGTCCTCGCCGGCCACCGACCAGGACAGGTCGGACAGGTGCACCAGGCCGTCGATGCCGCCGGGCAGGCCGATGAAGATGCCGAAGTCGGTGATCGACTTGATGGCGCCCTTCACCTTGTCGCCCTTCTTGTGGTTCATGGCGAACTCGTCCCACGGATTCGCCTGGCACTGCTTCATGCCCAGCGAGATGCGGCGGCGATCCTCGTCGATCTCGAGGATCATCACCTCGACCTCGTCGCCGAGCTGGACGACCTTGGACGGGTGGATGTTCTTGTTGGTCCAGTCCATCTCGGAGACGTGCACCAGACCCTCGATGCCCTGCTCGATCTCGACGAAGGCGCCGTAGTCGGTCAGGTTGGTGACCTTGCCGAACAGGCGGGTGCCGGACGGGTAGCGGCGGGCGATGCCCACCCACGGATCTTCGCCGAGCTGCTTCATGCCCAGGGAGACGCGGTTCTTCTCCTGGTCGAACTTGAGCACCTTGGCGGTGACTTCGTCGCCGACGTTGAGCACTTCGGACGGGTGACGCACGCGGCGCCAGGCCAGGTCGGTGATGTGCAGCAGGCCGTCGATGCCGCCGAGGTCGACGAAGGCGCCGTACTCGGTGATGTTCTTGACGATGCCCTTGACGACGGTGCCTTCCTGCAGGTTTTCCAGCAGCTTCTGGCGCTCTTCGCCCATGTTGGCTTCCAGCACGGCGCGGCGCGACAGCACGACGTTGTTGCGCTTGCGGTCGAGCTTGATGACCTTGAATTCGAATTCCTTGCCTTCGAAAGGCGTGGTGTCCTTGATCGGACGGGTGTCGACCAGCGAACCGGGCAGGAAGGCGCGGATGCCGTTGGTCATGACGGTCAGGCCGCCCTTGACCTTGCCGGTGATCACGCCCTTGACGAGAATGCTTTCGTTGAGCGCCTTGTCGAGATCGTTCCAGGCGGAAATGCGCTTGGCCTTGTCGCGGGAGAGGCGGGTCTCGCCGTAGCCGTCCTCGAGCATTTCGATGGCGACCTGGACGAACTCGCCCGGGGTGGCTTCGACCTCGCCGCGGTCGTTCTTGAATTCCTCGACCGGGATGAAGGATTCGGATTTCAGGCCCGCGTTGACGACCACGAAATTCTGGTCGACGCGGACGACTTCGGCCGTGATGACTTCGCCGGCGCGCATTTCCTGGCGCGTGAGGCTTTCTTCGAACAGGGCGGCAAAGGACTCCATGGGATGGGCGGACACGGCGGCAGCAGTAGCAGACATAGAGGGTGAGGTCCCAAGATTTATCCGTCTTGACAACGGGTTAGTTTAAAAACGGCAACCGGCGACGGACGCTGTCCAGCACGGCGGCCACGACTTGATCGATGGTCAACGCGGTGGACTCCACCAGGTCGGCATCGGGGTAGTGCTTCAGGGGTGCTACGGGTCTTGCGGCATCGCGGGCATCCCGTTCCTCGAGATCCCTTGCGATATCCTGCAAAAGGGTGCGCATGTTAGCAGGCATCCCCTTTTCGATCAACTGTTTATAGCGCCGTTCGGCGCGCGCTGCGGCCGAGGCGGTCAGGAATATCTTGACGGGGGCTGCCGGGAACACCACCGAGCCCATGTCGCGGCCGTCGGCGACCAATCCGGGAAAGCGCCGGTAGGCGCGCTGGCGTTCGAGCAAGGCGGCCCGCACGGTCGGATAGGCGGCCACTTTGGAGGCGCCGTTGCCGACCGCCTCGGTGCGGATCGCCTCGGTAACCTCTTCGCCGGAAAGCAGGATCCGGTCGCCGGCGAACTCGGCCGGCAGGCGGGCGGCCACGGCGGCCACGGCCTGCTCGTCGTCCAGGGAAACGCTCATCTTCATCGCCGCGAGCGCGGTCAGGCGGTAGAGCGCCCCGCTGTCGAGAAAATGAAAACCGAGTGTCTGCGCAACGCGCTGCGCGACCGTGCCCTTGCCCGAGGCCGAGGGACCGTCGATGGCGATCACCGGTGCGGCGATCTGCGCGAAGGCGTCGAAATAGTGCGGGAAGGTCTTCGCCACGCAGCCGGGATCGTCGATGCGCACCGGCACGCCGCCCAGCGCGGCGAGCGAGAAGCACATCGCCATGCGGTGGTCGTCGTAGGTGTCGATGGCGGCATTGGCCGCGAAAGTCGGCGCCGGCGAGACGGCAAGCGAGTCACTCCCCTCCTCCACCGTCGCGCCGAGCTTGCGCAGCTCGGCGGCCATCGCCGCGATGCGGTCGGTTTCCTTGACGCGCCACGAGGCGATGTTGCGCAAGGTGCATTTGCCGTCGGCGAACAGCGCGGCGACCGCCAGCGTCATGGCCGCATCGGGGATGTGGTTGAGATCGAGGTCGAAGGCT
>CAZZFN010000118.1:0-6232 GCA_964653505.1 uncultured Methyloversatilis sp. | reverse complement strand
TGAAGGGCACCAACGAAGACCTCGGCAAGCAGATCCTCGCCGCATCCGGCCTGCCAATCATCTCCGCCGACACCATGGCAGAAGCCGCGACCAGGATCGTCGCGGCGGTGAAGTGAGGAAAACGGAATGTCGATCCTGATCAACAAGGACACCAAGATCATCACCCAGGGCATCACCGGCAAGACCGGCCAGTTCCACACCGAGAAGTGCATCGAATACGCCAACGGCAGGAACTGCTTCGTCGCCGGCGTGAATCCCAAGAAGGCCGGCGAGAAGATCTTCGACGTGCCGATCTTCGCCTCGGTGAAGGAAGCCAGGGCCGCCACCGGCGCCACCGTCTCGGTGATCTACGTGCCGCCCGCCGGCGCGGCCGACGCGATCTGGGAGGCCTGCGAGGCCGACCTCGACCTGACGATCTGCATCACCGAGGGCATCCCCGTGCGCGACATGCTGGTCGTGCGCAACAGGATGAAGCAGAAGGTCGCCCAGGGCGGCAAGGAGACCCTGCTGCTCGGCCCGAACTGTCCCGGCCTGATCACGCCCGACGAAGTGAAGATCGGCATCATGCCCGGCCATATCCACAAGAAGGGCCGCATCGGCGTCGTGTCGCGCTCCGGCACGCTGACCTACGAAGCCGTCGCCCAATTGACCGAGATCGGCCTCGGCCAGTCCTCGGCGGTCGGCATTGGCGGCGACCCGATCAACGGCTTGAAGCACATCGACATCATGCGCATGTTCAACGACGATCCCGACACCGACGCCGCGATCATGATCGGCGAGATCGGCGGGCCGGACGAGGCGGATGCCGCGCGCTGGTGCAAGCAGCACATGAAGAAGCCGGTGGTCGGCTTCATCGCCGGCGTCACCGCCCCGGCCGGCAAGCGCATGGGCCATGCCGGCGCGCTGATCTCCGGCGGCGCCGACACGGCGGATGCCAAGCTCGCCATCATGGAGGAATGCGGCTTTAGGATCACCCGCGATCCGTCGGTGATGGGCAAGCTGCTGAAGTCCCTGCTGTAAAAGTCGGCGCTGGCTGGACGGCATGCCATGGCGCTGTTCCTGACCGAAGCCGACGTCCGCCGGCTGCTGACGATGGATATGGCGCTGGCGGCGGTCGAGGCTGCCCATCGGGCGCATGCGCTGGGCCGGGCGATCGACATTCCGCGCCAGCGCACGCGCGTGCCGACCGCCTCGCTGCACATCCTGCAGGGCGCGCTGCTCGACGAGAACGTCATGGGCTACAAGGCCTACACGACCAGCAAGGCCGGCGCGCGCTTCCTCGTCCATCTGTTCGACGCGGCCGACGGCCGGCTGCAGGCCGTGATCGAGGCCGATTTCCTCGGCATGATGCGCACCGGCGCGGCCGGCGGCATCGCGGCCAAACATCTTTCCCGGCCCGAGGCGGCGACGGTGGGACTGATCGGCGCGGGCTGGCAGGCGCAAGGCCAGCTGGAGGCGCTGTGCAAGGTGCGCAAGATCGAACAGGTCAGGCTGTTCTCGCGCGACCCGGAAAAGCGCCGTGCCGCCAGCGCCGACTTTGCGCGGCGCTGCGGCGTCGAGGCGGTGCCGGCGGACAGCGCCGAGGCCGCCGTGCGCGACAGCGACATCGTCGTGACGGTCACGACCTCCGGCACGCCCGTCGTGCGGGGCGAATGGCTGGCAGCGGGTACGCACATCAACGCGGCGGGCTCGAATGCGCCGATCCGCCGCGAACTCGACGAAGAGGCCGTCGGCCGTGCGGCCCTGGTCTGCGTCGATAGCCGGGCGACGGCGCTGCGCGAAGCGGGCGACCTGCTGCCGGCGCTGGAAAAGGGCCGCCTGCATGCCGGACAGATGGTCGAACTGGGCGAGATCGTGGCCGGCCTGCGTCCCGGCCGTAGCGATGCCCGGGCGATCACCCTGTTCGAGTCGCAGGGCATGGCCATCCAGGATCTGGCGGTGGCCCGCCGGCTGGTCGACCTGGCGGGCGAGCGGGGCATCGGCGCAATCTGGCCGAGCTGACGGGCCGGCTTGAAAAAACATGCCCACCCGAAAAGCATTGACTGATTTGATGTTCGACTGCAAGAATGCGGGGCATCGTCCTGTTTCTTTTTGACAGAGTCATGCCGGAGCACGATCTTTCTGGAGCCCTCGCGATGGTCGCCTGCAGCGATGCAGGGCGGGTACGTCCCGACAACGAGGATGCCGTTTATGCGAATCCGCAGCTGGGGCTGGCGATCCTCGCCGACGGCATGGGCGGACACAATGCGGGCGAGGTGGCCAGCAACATGGCGATCACCGCGCTGGGCAGCGAGCTCGAGCATGCCTTCATGCAACGGCCGCCCTACCAGGCGGCCGCCAACCGCACCGCGCGCGCGCGCGCGGTGTTGAGCGACGTGATCCTGCGCACCAATGCCGCCGTCTACCTGGCGGCGCGCAGCAATGCCAGGCTTGCCGGCATGGGCACGACGCTGGTCGCCGTGCAGTTCTACGACAACCGGTTCGTGGTCGCCCACATCGGCGATTCGCGCCTGTATCGCCTGCGCGACGGTTTTCTGACGCGGCTGACGCGCGATCATACCCAGTTGCAGGAACAGATTGACAATGGCATGATAGCGCCGGAAGCGGCGCGTTTCGCTGCGAACCGCAACCTGGTCACCCGCGCGCTCGGCGTCGAAGCCTCCGTCGCCGCCGAGCTGAACGAATACGAGACGCTGCCGGGCGACGTGTATCTGCTGTGCTCGGACGGTCTCACCGACATGACCGAAGACCGGGAGATCGCGGCGATCATGACGATGTTTTCGGCAGATTTGCAACTTTGCGCAACGCAACTGATACAAACGGCGAACGAACATGGCGGGCGGGACAATGTCTCGGTTATCCTAGTCGAGGTGCGCGAATCCTTTCCGGCCCCGGTTTGACGGGGTCGCGACGGGGACGCGCGGCATGGCGGATTTGCAACGATCGATGCCCTGAAGGAAGCGCAAGATGGCTAAGCTCATACTCAGCATGGACAACCTGGTGCTCAAGGAAATACCGCTCGACAAGGAGCGGGTTACCATCGGCCGCAAGCCGCATAACGACATCCAGATCGACAACCTGGCCATTTCCGGCGCGCATGCCGTGGTCGTGACCATCCTCAACGACGCCTTTCTCGAAGACCTCGACAGCACCAACGGCACCTTCGTGAACGGCCGGCAGATCAAGAAGCACTTCCTGCAGAACGGCGACGTGATCGAACTGGGCAAATACCGGCTCAAATACGTCAAGGAAGCGAACCCGTCCGTCTCCCAGGACGATTTCGAAAAGACCATGGTGCTGCGCCCCGACATGATGCGCAGGGCCGCGGATCCGGGGGGCGCGACTGCGCCGCCGCCGCCCCCGGCCCCGATGCCGCCGGTCGAGCCGCCGGCGGTCAGGCCGTCATGGAGCGGCGCGCCCCCCCCGGCGCCGGAGCAGAGGCCGGCGCCGGTGGCGGAACAGCCTGCGCTGCCGCTGGGCGCCATCCAGGTGCTGACCGGCAGCAATGCGGGCAGGACGCTCGACCTGGTCAAATCGTTGACCACCCTGGGCAAGCCCGGGGTGCAGGTGGCCGTGATCGCCCGGCGCGCGCACGGGTACTTTCTCACCCATGTCGAGGGCCCGCGCCATCCCCAGGTGAATGGCACGCCGATCAGCGTCCAGGCCCACCCGCTCAAGGATCACGACATCGTCGAACTGGCCGGCGTGAAAATGGAATTCTTCCTCAAGGACTGATGACGGCCACGGCGCGAGGCGGCGGCGCATGGGCGCGATCCTGAGTCCGGTCGTTGCCGGTCAGGGCGGCGACACCCTGAGCGCCGGGGAACTCGGCGACCGCCTGGCGTTCTTCAAGAACCTGCAGGCGGTCGCCAACAAGATCCATGCGACCTCGAACATCGAGGAAATCATGCTCGAGCTGTCGCAGGACATCTGCGCGCTGTTCGATGCCGACCGGCTGACGATCTATGCGCTGAGCGAAGACCGCAGCGCGATCGTCTCCAAGGTCAAGACCGGCCTGAGCTCGTTCAAGGACCTGAAGCTGCCGATTTCCGAGCAGAGCATCGCCGGCCATGTCGCGCTGAAGCGCCAGACGGTCAACATCCGCGACGTCTATGACGAGGCCGAGCTGAGGGCCATCAGTCCGCAGCTGCGTTTCCTGCACGAGGTCGATCGCCGCACCGGCTATCGCACCCGGCAGATGCTGGTCAGCCCCGTCATCGACAGCCAGGCCGACGAGCTGCTCGGCGTCGTCCAGATCATCAACAACAAGGCCGGCGCGCCCTTCGCCGGCTTCCAGGAAGAGGGGATCAAGGGGCTGTGCGAGACGCTGGCGATCGCCTTCGCCCAGCGCAGCCGGACCGAGCACGTCGCCAGGACGAAATACGACCATCTCGTCCTCGATGCCGTCGTCACGGCCGAGGAACTCGACCAGGCGAGCAAGTCGGCGCGGCGCAAGAATGTCGACGTCGAGGAAGCGCTGATCACCGAATTCCACGTCAAGACGCCCGCCATCGGCGCCGCGCTGGCGAAGTTCTTCGCCGCCCCCTACGAGCCGT
Organism: uncultured Methyloversatilis sp.; assembly: GCA_964653505.1. GTDB lineage: Bacteria > Pseudomonadota > Gammaproteobacteria > Burkholderiales > Rhodocyclaceae > Sulfuricystis. The sequence continues at coordinate 1,676 of CAZZFN010000118.1, read as the reverse complement.
ACCGGGCCGAGCGCATCAAGCCGGTCGACCTGATGAAGAACCTGCGCCGCGAGTATGTCGAGCAGAACCTCTGGCTGCCGATCGAGGACGGCAAGGAAGGCATCGTCGTCCTGACGCTCGATCCCGAGCAGGTCAGGAGCTCGCGCGTGGTCAACAACATCTTTCCGCGCCACAAGATCGCCTACCGGGTCACCACGCGGCGCGAATTCCGGCAGACCGTCGACCAGTTCTTCGGCGGCGGCTTCGCCGACGACACCAACGTCGGCGACCTGCTTTCCGCCATGGACGATGGCGAGGTCGAAACCGACAGCGGCGACGAGATTTCCGCGGCGGCCGACAACGAGCTCGTCAAGCTGGTCAACAAGATCATCATCGACGCCTACCAGCAGGGCGCCTCGGACATCCACATCGAGCCGGGGATGGGCAAGGAGCGCGTGACGATCCGTTTCCGCCGCGACGGCTCGCTGCAGAAGTACATCGAGATTCCCCACAGCTTCCGGGCCGCCCTCGTCGCGCGCATCAAGATCATGTGCGACCTGGACATCTCGGAAAAGCGCCGGCCGCAGGACGGCAAGATCAAGTTCAAGAAGTTCGGCCCGCTCGACATCGAGCTGCGCGTCGCCACCCTGCCCACCGCTGGCGGCATCGAGGACGTGGTGATGCGCATCCTCGGCGCCGGCGAGCCGCTCCCGCTCGACAAGCTCGGGCTGTCGCCGCACAACGAGGCGCGTCTCAAGGAGACGGTGGCGAAGCCCTATGGCCTGTTCTTCGTCTGCGGCCCGACCGGCTCGGGCAAGACCACCACCCTGCACTCGGTGCTGAAGCTGCTCAATGTGCCGGACACCAAGATCTGGACGGCGGAGGATCCGGTCGAGATCACCCAGAAGGGCCTGCGCCAGGTGCAGGTCAACAAGAAGGCCGGCCTGGACTTCGCCACCATCATGCGCGCCTTCCTGCGCGCCGATCCGGACATCATCATGGTCGGCGAGATGCGCGACGCCGAGACCACCGGCATCGGCATCGAGGCCTCGCTCACCGGCCACCTGGTGCTCGCCACGCTGCATACCAACAGCGCGCCCGAATCGATCGTGCGCCTGCTCGACATGGGCATGGATCCGTTCAACTTCGCCGACGCCATGCTCGGCATCCTCGCCCAGCGCCTGACGAAGCGCCTGTGCACCCGGTGTCGGGTTCCCTACGTGCCGGAGCCGGCCGAACTGAAGCACTTCCTCGCCGAATATTGCGAGGAACTGATGCACACCGAAAGCTTCAAGCGCGACCCCAAGGCGGCTTCCGAGGCGGTCTACCGGAACTGGGCGAAAAACTACGCCGACGACAAGGGCCAGTTCAACCTGCACCGGGCCCGCGAAGGCGGCGATTGCGAGGTCTGCGGCGGTACCGGCTACAAGGGGCGCATCGGCCTGCACGAGCTGATGGTCGGCACCGATGCGGTGAAGAAGCTGATCCAGGAACACGCGCGCGTCGCACAGCTGCTGGCGCAGGCGCTCGAGGACGGCATGCGCACGCTCAAGCAGGACGGCATGGAAAAGGTGCTGCAGGGCATCACCGACATGAAGCAGGTGCGCGCCGTCTGCATCAAGTGACGTGGATACGCTCGAAAAACTTTTTCATCGTCTCGAACGGTTGAACGCGATCGGCGCGGCGCTTTCCAGCGA
>CAZZFN010000117.1:0-6349 GCA_964653505.1 uncultured Methyloversatilis sp. | reverse complement strand
CATCCACTTTTCCCGGCCGACGCTTAACGAGATTGCGGAATTCCTGCCATGAGCCCACCCCGAAAACCTCGCTACGCTCGGTTCTCCCCTCAAGGGGCAGAAACACTTGGGACGGCCCTTCGTGTTTCTTGAGAGCCTGCCGCCCATCGTCGCCCATTTCGCCCGCTTCCTCGGCAAGGAAGACCCGCTCGGCGCGCAGGCGGCTGCGCTGGCCGCACTGGCGACGCAGGCCGGCCATGTCTGCGCCGATCTCGACTGCGAGGCCGGCTGGGGGCCCTGGGCCGCCGAGCTGGATGCCGCGGCGCGCGCGGACTGGCGCGCGCGCCTGCCGTCGCTGGAAATCGTCGGCACGGCGGACGACTGGACGCCGCTGGTCTGGGACGGCCGCCGCCTCTACTTGAGGCGCTACTTCGAATACGAGCGCCGCGTCGCCGCGGATCTGCTGGCGCGCAGCGCCGCGCCTGCGGCCCTGGACGCGAGCGACGAGGCGCGGCTCGCCGAACGCTTCGCCGACGCCGGCCAGCGCGCGGCGGCGCGCATCGCGCTGACCCACCGGCTGGCGCTGATTTCCGGCGGGCCGGGCACCGGCAAGACGCACACCCTGGCGCGCATCATCGGCCTGCTGCAGCACAGCCATCCCGGCCTGCGCATCGCGCTGGCCGCTCCGACCGGCAAGGCGGCGGCGCGCATGGGCGAGGCGCTGCGCGCCGCCGGCGTCGAGGTTGCCGCCGGTGCGCGCACCGTGCATCGCCTGCTCGGCGTGCGCGCCGCCGGCAACGGCTTCCGGCATCATCGCGAACGGCCGCTGGCGGTGGATGTGCTGGTCGTGGACGAAGCTTCGATGATCGACCTGTCGCTGATGGCGCATCTGCTCGACGCCCTGCCGGCGGCGGCGCGGCTGATCCTGCTCGGCGACCGCGACCAGCTCGCCGCCGTCGAGGCGGGCGCGGTGTTCGCCGACCTGTGCGACAGCCCACGCCTGGCCTCCTGCGTCGCGCCACTGACCACGAGCTTCCGCTTCGGCGCAGACAGCGGCATCGGCCGGCTGGCCGAACGGCTGCGCGCCGGCGACGCGGCGGGCGCGCTCGCCCAATTGCAGGCGGGGCAGGGCGATCTGGACTGGGTAGCGCAGGGCGACCAGCGCGCCCTGATCGACGCGGCACGCGCGGGGTACCGCGACTTCCGGCAAGGCGTGGCGGAGGGCCTGGCCCCGCCGGAACTGTTTGCGCGCTTCGACCGCTTCCGCGTGCTGTGCGCCCACCGGCAGGACGCTGCCGCGCTCAATCGGGCTTTGGGCAGCGGGGCCTTGGGCAGCGCGGGCATGCGTCCCGCAGCGGGCACGCCGATCATGGTCCTGCGCAACGATGCGCTGCTGCGCGTGTTCAATGGCGACATCGGCCTGGTGCTGGCCGATCCCGCGGACGGCCAGCTCAAGGCCTGCTTTCCCGGCGCCACGGAAAATGCGCCGCGCTGGATTGCCCTGAGCCGCCTGCCGGCATGGGAACCGGCCTGGGCGATGACGGTGCACAAGGCGCAGGGCTCGGAATTCGGGGAGGTATTGCTGGTCTTGCCGGCTGCGGATTCTCCGGTGGCGACGCGCGAACTGGTCTATACCGGCGTGACCCGGGCGAAACGGCGCGTGACGCTCCGGGGCGGCGCGGCAGTGCTGGGCGCGGCGACGGAACGCCGCGCCGCACGCATGTCGGGCCTGTGCGAACGGCTGCGCCGTTAGCGGTTCTGCTGCTGAATCTTGTTGAGCATGCGGGCGCGGCCGGAGGCTTCGGCCTGGTTGGCCGCGGAAACCTGCTTGCCGTAGGCGTCGCGCTCCTCGCGCGAACGCTTGACCGCCTCGATACTCTTGATGCAGCGCCAGCGCGATCCGGTCTTGGTCACCAGCAGCTTCATCTCCTCCACGGGGTGATGCGTGCGGCAGTGATAGCAGTAGCGCGTCGCGGGTTCTTTTTTCTCGGTGCTCATAAACCTGCGGATTATACCTGTTTCGGATAGTTTTCTCATGACCGGCGGCGGCCCTAGAATCGGCCCATGGGCGAGAAACGCATCGGTCGTTTCGAGATTCGCGGCGAACTGGGGCGCGGCGCGCAAAGCGTCGTCTATCTGGCCTGGGATCCCCAGCTGCAGCGCGAGGTGGCCATCAAGACGCTGCATTTCCTGCAGGCCGATCCGCTGCGCAAGGCCGAGCTGCTGCGGGAGGCGCGCACTGCTGGCCGTTTCCGCCACCCGAACGTGGCGCCGATCTTCGACGCCGGCGAGCAGGACGGCGACCCCTTCCTCGTCTTCGAGCGCGTCGAGGGACGCAGCCTCGCCGACCTGCTCGGTACGGATGGGCCCCTGCCGCCGGCGAAGGCGGCGTCGATCATGCGCCAGGTGGCCGACGCGCTGGCCCAGGCCCATGCCCAGGGCATCGTGCACCGCGACCTCAAGCCCTCCAACATCCTCATCGAGGCGCGCGACGGCGCGCCGCGCGTGACCGATTTCGGCATCGCCGTGCGCGTGGCGGAAGCGGAACACGCGCCGGACGACGCCAACATGGCGCAACTGACCGGCACGCCGGCCTATCTTGCGCCGGAATACGTCGCGCATGGGCGCGTCGGCCCGCACAACGATGTCTTCGCGGCGGGGCTGGTGCTGCTGGAGATGCTCACCGGCAAGCGCGTGTTCGAGGCCAGTTCGGTGGGTGCGCTGCTCTACCGCATTTCGAGCGAACCGGTGAAGCTGCCGGCGACACCACCGATCGATCCGAAGCTGGGCGGCATCATCCTGCGCGCCTGCGCCTTCGATCCGGCGCAGCGTTACGCCAGCGCCGCCGAGCTGCGCGACGCGCTTTCCGCATGGCTGGGCGCAGGGGATGCGGAAGCGGCCGCGGCGCCGGGGCCGGGCGCACACCCGGACACGCTGGAATTCCTGCTGCGGCGCATGCGCCACCGCGCGGACTTCCCCGCGCTGTCCGATTCGGTGTCGGCGATCAACCGGCTCACCGCTTCCGAGCAGGAGAATCTCGCGTCGCTTTCCGGCATCATCCTCAAGGATTACGCGCTGACCAACAAGATCCTGCGTCTGGTGAATTCGGCCTACTACCGGCAGGCCGGCGGGGGCGGCATCAGCACCGTGTCGCGCGCCATCATCGTGCTGGGTTTCGACACCATCCGCAACATCGCCATCACCGTGCTGCTGTTCGAGCACATGCAGGACAAGGCCAACGTCAAGGAACTCAAGGAAACCTTCCTGCGTGCCAATCTCGCCGGCCTGCTGGCGCGCCAGAGCAGCCAGGGCGCGCTGCTCGGCCGCCAGCGCGAGGAGGCTTACATCTGCGCGCTGTTCCACGGCCTCGGCCAGCTGCTCGCCCAGTATTACTTTCCCGAAGAAGTCGCCGAGATCGGCAAGCTGATCGAGTTCAGGAAGCTCTCGGAGCGCGCCGCCGCAGTCCAGGTGCTGGGCATTTCCTTCGAGGATCTCGGCATCGGCATCGCGACCAGCTGGGGGTTTCCGAAGGCGATCGTCGAGAGCATGCGCCGCCTGCCGCCCGGGGAAATCCATCGTCCCCAGACCACCGAGGCGGCGCTGCGCGTCGTCTCCGGCTTCGCCAACGAGATGTGCGACATGCTGGCCGGCACGCCGGCCGAGCAGCGCGGCAAGGTGCTGGCGCAGATCGGCCACCGTTTCGGGGCCAGCCTGCAACTGTCGGAGCGCCAGCTGCAGGAGAACATGCAAAAGTCGGTGGAGGATCTCGCCGGCATCGCGTCGATCCTGCACGTCAATCTGAAACAGAGCCCCTTCGCGCGCCAGGCGGCGATCTTCGTCGGCGGGCGGGCGCGTGCGGACGAGACCCTGACGTTGCGCCCCGGCGACGCCGAGGAAATCACCCTGGCAGATCCCCTGCCGGGCGGAGCGACGCTGCTGGAGGAGGGCGGGTTGGCCGCCGGCGGGGCGCTTGCAGCCGTGCCCGACAATGCCCAGACGGTGCTGGCCGCCGGCATCCAGGACATCAGCAATTCGCTGGTCGACGATTTCGCGCTCAACGACATCCTGCGCATCGTTCTCGAGACCATGTATCGCGCGATGGGTTTCCGGCGCGTGCTGCTCGCGCTGCGCGATCCCCGCAGCGGCGAGATGACCGGACGCTTCGGCCTTGGCCCGGAAGCGGGCGAACTGGCCAGACAGTTCCGCTTCCCGCCCGGCGAGCAGCGGCAGGACGTGTTCCAGCTCGCGACCGCCAGGGGACTCGACATCATCATCGGCGACATCGACGATCCCCGCATCGCCGACAAGATTCCGGCCTGGTACCGCGAGCGCATTCCGGCCAGGACCTTCGTGCTGTTCCCGCTCAACATGAAGGGCAAGCCGGTCGCGCTGATCTACTGCGACAAGGACCGCGCCGGCTCGATCGTCATCCCGGAAAAGGAACTCACCCTGCTCAAGACCCTGCGCAACCAGGCGCTGCTGGCGATCAAGCAGGCGGCGTGACGGCAAAAGTCGGCGCTGGCGGGACGGCGCCGAATGGCGTAGTATTAACAAACGTTATAACCTGGAGACCGCCATGCACACGCTCAAACTCGTCCAGATCGGCAATTCCGTCGGCGTCGTCCTGCCCAAGGAGGTTTTGGCGCGCCTCAAGCTGGAGAAGGGCGAGTCGGTGTATCTGACCGACACCCCCTACGGGATTGCGATCACGCCGCACGACCCGATATTTGCCGACCAGATGGAAGCGGCGCGGACAGTGATGAAGAAGCGTCGTGCCGTGCTGCGCGAGCTGGCGAAATGAGCGCCTGGGTGTGGATCGAAAGGACGGTCATGCTGGCCGTCCATGATGAGCAATTGGCCGAGCACGGCGGGGCGGTCGGTCTGCGCGATGAGGGCCTGTTCGACTCGGCCCTGGCGCGTCCGCAGAATCTGGCGGCCTATGGCGATCCGGACCATGCCGATTTGGCGGCGGCCTATGGCGTCGGGCTGGCCAAGAACCACGCTTTCATCGATGGCAACAAGCGCACGGCTTTCGTCGCGGTGGAATTGTTTCTCGCCCTGAACGGTCATGAACTGGTCGCCAACGATGCCGATTGCGTGCTGACCATGCTGGCCGTCGCCGCCGGCGAACTCGACGAGGCAGCCTTCGCCGCCTGGATCCGCGCCAACAGCCAGGCCAGATGAACAAGGCTTTCGTCAAGGAAAGCGACGGCGAGGACGAGGAGGAGGACGATCTTCCCGGCCAGCCGTCGTTGCCGCCCGGCACGAAAAACTACATGACGCCCGCCGGTCACGCGGCGCTGCGCGAGGAGTTCGAGCGGTTGATCAAGATCGAGCGGCCGCAGCTCGTACAGGTGGTGGCCTGGGCGGCCAGCAACGGCGACCGCTCGGAAAACGGCGATTACATCTACGGCAAGAAGAGGCTGCGCGAGATGGACCGGCGCATCCGCTACCTGACCAGGCGGCTCGACAACGCCGAGGTGGTCGACCCGGCCCGGCAGCAGAATCTCGACCAGGTATTCTTCGGCGCCACGGTGACGGTGTCCGATGCCGAGACGGAGGCGACCTACCGCATCGTCGGCATCGACGAGGCCGATCCGGCCACCGGCAGGATCAGCTGGATCTCGCCGCTGGCGCGCGCCCTGCTGAAGGCGCGCGAGGGCGATGTCGTTAAATTTCAAAGCCCTGCGGGCTTGCGCGAAATCGAGATCGTCGAGATCAGCTACACAGCTTGAAAAACGGGTGATTGCCCCTACTTGGCTCGCACGTATTTTAATTTGCTGGAGCCATCCATGACCACCGCTACCGCTGAAAAAGAGACGCTAGGCTTTCAAACCGAGGTGAAGCAGCTGCTGCACCTCATGATCCACTCCCTCTACAGCAACCGCGAGATCTTCCTGCGCGAGCTGATCTCCAACGCCTCGGACGCCTGCGACAAGCTGCGTTTCGAGTCGCTGCACAACGCCGCGCTGATGGAAGACGGCGCCGAGCTGAAGATCCGCATCGGCTTCGACAGTCAATCGCGCACGCTGACCATCGCCGACAACGGCATCGGCATGAACCGCGACGAGGTGATCGCCAACCTGGGCACCATCGCCAAGTCGGGCACGCGCGAGTTCTTCTCGCAGCTCACCGGCGACCAGCAGAAGGACGCCCACCTGATCGGCCAGTTCGGCGTCGGCTTCTATTCAAGCTTCATCGTCGCCGACCGGGTGACGGTGCGCACGCGCCGCGCCGGCGAGCAGGCCGACCAGGGCGTGGAATGGGTCTCCGACGGCGGCGGCGAATTCACCATTGCCATGATCGACCGCCCCGAGCGCGGCACCGAGATCACCCTGCACCTGCGCGAGGGCCAGGACGATTTGCTGTC
>CAZZFN010000116.1:0-6405 GCA_964653505.1 uncultured Methyloversatilis sp. | reverse complement strand
TGCCGGTATCGTAGAGGCTGCGCTCCGAGAACCAGCAGTCGAAATGCACGCCGTAGGCCTCGAGATCCTCGCGGCAGTCGGCGAGCTGCTCGGACAGGGCGTGCTGGTGGATGTAGTGCCATTCCTCGCCGAGCAGGTCCTTGGCGGCGGCGATCAGGCCGTCGAGGCGGGCCTCGGCATCCGCGCCCTCGCCCTCGGCCGGCGGCACGCAGGCCAGCACCGCGGCGGCCGGATGCACGTAGCGATCCCCGTGCGCCTCCTTCACCTGGCGCGCCATGTCGCGCACGTAGTCGCCCTGGTAGGCATTGGGCGGGAAGGGCACCTGCTCGCCGAAGATGTCGAGATAGCGCAGCCAGGTCGACAGCGCGAGGATGTCCATCTGCCGGCCGGCGTCGTTCACATAGTATTCGCGGCAGACTTCGTGGCCGGCGAAGGCCAGCAGGCTGGCCAGGCTGGCGCCGTAGGCCGCGCCGCGGCCGTGGCCGACATGCAGCGGGCCGGTCGGATTGGCCGAGACGAATTCGACCTGCACCTTGCCCGGCGGTTTCGCGCCCAGGCCGCCGCGGCCATAGTCGTCGCCCCGGGCCAGCACGAGAGGAACGACCGCCGTCTTGGCGGCCGGCGCGAGGGTGAGGTTGATGAAGCCCGCACCGGCCGCCTCGGCCTTGAGCACCCAGGCGGAACGAGGCAACTCATGCACCAGACGCTCGGCGATCTTGCGCGGATTTTCCTTCAGCGCCCGGGCGATCTGCAGCGCGAGATTGCTGGAAAAATCGCCATGACCCGGATCGCGCGGACGCTCGAGGTGGATTTCGGCGGCGTGGCCGGGCGCCACGCTGGCCAGCGCCGCATGCAGCAGCTGCGTCAGGTGGGCCTTGATATCGATGGGTTGGGCGGTGGATTGGGCAGGCATGGGCGGGGATTATAGCGCCCGCCCTCTCGCGAAAAGTCGGCGCCTGCGGTGCGGGCTCAGGGCGCGTCCGCGGTCCAGACGGCCGTCCAGTCCGCGCCGGGCGCCGGACGGCCATACAGGTAGCCCTGCAGCATCGCGCAGCCCTGGCCGACGAGGAAATCGCGCTGCGCCGCGTTCTCGACTCCTTCGGCGACGACCTGGAGACCGAGGCTGCGCGCCAGCGCCAGCGTAGCGGTGCTGATCGCCGCATCGTTGGGGTCGGATTCGATGTCGCGCACGAAGGCGCGGTCGAGCTTGAGGGTCTGGATCGGCAGGCGCTTGAGATAGGCGAGCGAGGAGTAGCCGGTACCGAAATCGTCGATGGCGAGCCGCACCCCCAGCGCGCGCAGTGCCTGCAGCCGTCCGATGGCGATCTCCGGTTCGGCCATGGCGACGGATTCGGTGATTTCCAGCTCCAGATCGCCTTCCCCGAGACCGTGACGGGCAATCAGATCGCGCACCGTCGTCACCAGTTCGGTCGAGCGCAGCTGGCGGGCGGAGAGGTTCACCGCCATGTGCAGGCCGCCGAGGCCGGCGGCGCGCCATTCGGCCAGCTGGCGGCAGGCCTCTTCGAGCACCCAGGCGCCGATGGCCTCGATCAGGCCGACCTCCTCGGCCAGGGGCACGAACTTGAGCGGCGGCACCAGCCCCAGCTCGGGATGCTGCCAGCGCAGCAGCGCCTCGACGCCGCAGATCCGGCCGCTGGCCGCCTCGACCTTGGGCTGGTAATGCAGTTCGAATTCCCGCGCCTGCAGCGCCCCGTGCAGTTCGCGTTCGAGCAGCAGCTGCTCGGCCACCGATTCGTTCATGGCCGCCGTGAAAAACTGGAACTGGCTGCGCCCGCTGTCCTTGGCGTGGTAGAGCGCGGTGTCGGCGTTCTTCATGAGCTGGGTGACGTCGGCGCCATCGTCCGGGTGAATGCCGATGCCCAGGCTGGCGCCGACATGCAGGGTATGGCCCGCGATTTCGTGCGGCACGGTCAGCGCCTGCAGGATCTTGTCGGCCACCGCCGCCGCGTCGGCCGGCGCCGCGATCTGGCTCAGCACCACGACGAACTCGTCGCCGCCGAGACGGGCGACGATGTCGCTGGCGCGCACGCAGGCCTGCAGGCGGCGCGCCACTTCCTGAAGCAGTCGGTCGCCGACCGGGTGGCCGAGCGTGTCGTTGATCGTCTTGAAGCGGTCCAGGTCGATGAACAGCACGGCCAGCCGTCCCTTTTCGCGCGCGGCGGACAAGAGCGCCTGCTCGAGGCGGTTCTCGAAGCTGTAGCGGTTGGCCAGACCGGTCAGCGCGTCATGATGGGCGAGGAAGCGGATGCGCTCCTCGGCGGCCTTGCGCTCGCTGATGTCGCTGAAGGTGGCGACATAATGGCTGACCTTGTCCCGCTTGTCGCGGATCGCCGAGATCACCGTCCACTTCGGATAGACCTCCCCGCTCTTGTGCCGGTCCCACAGTTCGCCCTGCCAATGGCCCTGCGCGTCGAGCGCCATCCACATCTCGCGAAAGGTTTCCGGCGGGGTCTGCCCCGAACCGAGCAGGCGCGGATTCTGGCCGCGCACCTCTTCCAGTGTGTAACCGGTCACGCGCGTGAAGGCGTCATTGACCGCGACGATGCGGTTGTAACGGTCGGTGATCAGCGCCGCCTCGCCTCCGCGCTTGAACACCTTGACGAGCAGCCTGGACGTGTCCTGCATGCGCTTGTTTTCGGTGACGTCCTGGACGATGCCGATGCCGCCGGCGAGTTTTCCGTCCGCGTCGAACATCAGTTCCGCCCGCTCGTGCACCCATTTGGTTTCGCCGTCGACGAGGATGCGATGGACGATGTCGTAGGGCGCGCCCCGCAGGGCGGCCTGCCAGGCGGCATCGACGGTTTCTCTTTCGTCTGCGGGAATGCACGCGAGAAAGTCCGCGTAGCCGAGCGGCGCACCCTGCGCTACCCCGAAAATCCTGTAGGTTTCGTCGGACCAGGTCAGCCGGTCCTGCCTGACGTCGAGATGCCAGCTGCCCATGCGGGCGATGGCCTGGGCCTGCCGGAGTATCGCCTCGCTCTGGCGCAGCGCTTCCTGGGCCTCGACGCGCGCCGACACATCGGCGAACAGGGAGGCGATCTCGCCCGTGCCGACCTTGAAAACCTGGTGCTCGAAATGACGCGACACGCCATCGTCCAGGGGGCACAGCACGACAAGGGTCTCGTGAGCGCCGCTGCGCCAGACGCGCCGGAACACCTCCAGCAGGCCAGTCTGCGCGAAGACGGGACAGGCCTCGACGATCCCCACGCCCGCCGCGGTGTCGCGCAGGATGGGGCACAGGCTTTTGCCCGCCGGGTTGAGATAGCGCAGCACGAAATCGGCGCCGTCATCTGCCGCGGCATAGACGGCGACGCCCATCTGCTGCTTTTCCACGATATCCCGAAACCACTGCATGGACTCTCTCTCTTGGGTAAGGAATGCGATTGTTTAGTTGACAATCTACTGTGGGTTTTGCCGCCACGCAAGCGCTAAACTGGGAAACCGAATCCGTCAGGCTTGCACAACGTTCGCAGCGCCCATTTCCGCACGAGGTGGATGCATGAATGCTCTTGTCGAACCGAACCGGGTCGCGCCGCCCGCCCGCCCGCAGCCGCCGCTCCCGCTGGCCGAGCTGGCGGCTTCCTGCGGCGTGCGCTTCAACGGCGATGCCCCATGGGATATCCGCGTGCATGACGCGCGGACATACCGGCTGATATTGACGCGCGGCACCCTCGGTTTCGGCGAGGCCTACATGGACGGGCTGTGGGACTGCGAGGGCATGGACGAACTGTTCCACCGGCTGCTGCGCCAGCGCGCCGACGAAAAGCTCGGCGGCCGCAACCGGCTGCGCCTGCTGCTCGAGTTGCTGCGCCACCGTCTTTTCAACCTGCAGTCGCCCCGGCGCGCCTACCAGGTCGGCGAGCGGCACTACGACATCGGCAACGACGTGTTCGAGGCGATGCTCGATCCGACCCTGAGCTATTCCTGCGCCTACTGGAAGGATGCGACCACGCTGGCCGGGGCGCAGGAGGCCAAGCTCGATCTGGCCTGCCGCAAGCTGCAGCTCGCGCCCGGCGAGCGGGTGCTGGAGATCGGCTGCGGCTGGGGCGGTTTCGCGCGCCACGCCGCCGCGCATTACGGCGTCGAGGTGCTCGGCATCACCGTCAGCAAGGAGCAGGCGGAAGCGGCGCGCGCGCGCTGCGCCGGCCTGCCGGTGCGCATCGAGCTGCTGGATTACCGCAAGGTCGCCGGGCAGTTCGACAAGATCGTCTCGATCGGCATGTTCGAGCATGTCGGCCGGAAGAACTACCCTGTCTACTTCGACGTGGCGCGCCGCGCGCTCGGGCCCGAGGGCCTGTTCCTTCTCCACACCATCGGCATCGACCGGCCGATGCCGCATACCGATCCGTGGATCGACCGCTACATCTTCCCCAACGGCAAGCTGCCGGCGGCGAGCGAAATCGGCGCGGCCTGCGAGGGCCGCTTCGTCCTGGAGGACTGGCACAACTTCGGCCCGGACTACGACCGCACCCTGATGGCCTGGTGGGAAAATTTCGAGCGCGCCTGGCCGCGGCTCGAAGCCCGCTATGGCAAGCGCTTCTACCGCATGTGGCGCTACTACCTGATGAGCTGCGCGGGCTTCTTCCGCGCGCGGCAGGGCCAGCTCTGGCAGATCGTCCTGAGCCTGCCCGGGCGCAGCGGAATTTACCGCTCGGTGCGGTGAAATCGGCGCCGGATCAGATGGTCGAAAGCCGACAAACTCGCCTTCGCTCCCTCGCCCATGGCGATGACGATCTGCTTGTAGGGCACCGTGGTGCAGTCGCCCGCCGCAAACACGCCAGCCGCGGAAGTCTGGCATTTCGCATCGACCTCGATCTCGCCATACTTGCTCAGATCGACCGTGCCCTTGAGGAAGTCGGTGTTCGGCAGCAGGCCGATCTGCACGAAGATCCCCTCGAGTTCGACGCGGTGGCTTGCGTTCGTGGTGCGGTCGGTATACGTCAGACCGGTCACCTTGTTGCCGTCGCCAAGCACTTCGGTGGTCAGCGCGCTCTTGATGACCTTGACGTTGGGCAGACTGGCGAGCTTCTGCTGCAGAACGGCGTCGGCGCGCAGCGTGTCGGCGAATTCCAGCACCGTGACATGCGCGACGATGCCGGCCAGATCGATGGCCGCCTCGATGCCGGAGTTGCCGCCGCCGATCACCGCGACGCGCTTGCCCTTGAACAGCGGGCCGTCGCAGTGCGGGCAGTAGGCCACGCCCTTGCCGCGATACCGGTTTTCGCCGGGCACGTTCATTTCGCGCCAGCGCGCGCCGGTGGCCAGCACGACGGTTTTCGCCTTGAGCGCGCCGCCGCCGGCCATTTTGACCTCATGGAGATTTTCTCCGGGTAGCAGGGCTTCGACGCGCTGCATGTTCATGATGTCGACGCCGTATTCCCTGACGTGCTGTTCCAGCGCCGCGGCCAGCCGCGGGCCTTCGGTATGTGACACGGAGATGAAGTTCTCGATCGCCAGCGTGTCGAGCACCTGGCCGCCGAAGCGTTCGGCCACCACGCCGGTGCGGATGCCCTTGCGCGCCGCGTAGATCGCCGCCGCCGCGCCGGCCGGGCCGCCGCCGACGACCAGCACGTCGAACGGCGCCTTGGCGTCGAGTTGGGCCGCCCGTTGCGTAATTTGTGCCGTATCGCCAGCGCCGACTTTGGCGAGGATTTCTTCAAGCGCCATGCGGCCCTGTCCGAAATGCTCGCCGTTGAGGAAGACCATCGGCACCGCCAGGATGTTCTTCGCCTCGACCTCGGCGCGATACAGCGAGCCTTCGATCATGGTGCAGCTGACCTGCGGATTGAGCGCCGCCATCAGGTTGAGCGCCTGCACCACGTCGGGGCAGTTGTGGCATTCGAGCGAAACGTAGATCTCGAAGTCGAGCGGAGCGGAGAGCTGCTTGACGCGCTCGATCAGGTCCGCCTCGACCTTGGGCGGATAGCCGCCGCTTTGCAGCAGGGCGAGGATCAGCGAGGTGAATTCGTGGCCCATCGGCAGGCCGGCAAAGCGGATGCGGTGGGCTGCGCCCGGCGCGCCGATGCTGAAGGAGGGCTTGCGCGCATCCTGGCCGTCGAAGCGCACGGCGACCTTGTCCGACAGGCCGGCCAGATCGTCGAGCAGGCCGCGCATGTCCTGCGCGCTCTTGCTGTCGTCGAGCGAGGCGGTCAGCTCGATGGGGCGCGCCAGCCGTTCCAGATAGGCACGCACTTGGGCTTTCGTATTGTCGTCAAGCATCGCAAACTCCTTGTTGATTGATAATGACTATCGTGTTGCCGGAATAAAGGCGCCCGGTCACGCGAGTGAGGGGCGCCTCCCGTTGGGGCCGGGGGTGCTGCTTATTGGTCAGATCTTGCCGACCAGGTCGAGGGAGGGCTTGAGGGTGGTCGCGCCTTCCTTCCA
>CAZZFN010000115.1:0-6457 GCA_964653505.1 uncultured Methyloversatilis sp. | reverse complement strand
CCGGCAGGTGGGTGAAGGTCCACTTGCCGCGCTTGACCTCGTATTCCTCGGGCACGGCCAGCTCGAGCAGATGGCCGATGGCCGAGGAAAGCACATAGTGCTCGCTCTCGAAATACTCGCCTTCGCGCTTGAAGCCGCCCAGGGCGCGGGCGATGTCCTGGGCGACGGACGGTTTCTCGGCGATGATCAATTGTTTGCTCATGGGGGCGGCATGTTAAGCGTGCTTCATGCCGGCTGGCAAGTTCGGTTAGTTCAGACGCTGGTAGCGGCCGCCCGGCAACTGGCCGATGCGGCCGTCCAGTTCGAGCGGCAACAGCCGTGCCAGCAGGACATCCGCGCCCAGCCCGGTACGCTCGCACAGGCTGTCCAGATCGAGGGGATCGCGCCCGAGCGCGATCAGCAGGGGATCGGTTTCGGCCTCCGGCACGGGCGCCACCGCACCGGGATTGACGATTTTCTCCCAGCGCAGTTCCTCGAGAATGTCGCGCGCCGACTCGACCAGCTTGGCGCCCTGCTTGATCAGTGCATGGCAACCCTTCGATTGCGGCGCATGGATCGAGCCGGGAATGGCGAAGACCTCGCGCCCGGCCTCGGCCGCCAGCCGCGCGGTGATCAGCGAGCCGCTTTGCTGCGCCGCCTCGACGACCAGGCAGCCGCGTGCCAGCCCGGCGATGATGCGGTTGCGGCGCGGGAAATTCGCCGCGATCGGCGGCGTGCCGATGGGAAACTCGCTCACCAGGCAACCGCGCTCGGCGATCTCGCGCGCCAGCGCTTCGTTCTTGGCCGGGTAGATGCGGTCGATGCCGGTACCGATCACGGCAACGGTGGCAGCGGGTTCCTTGAGCGCCCCGCGGTGGGCGGCGGCATCGATGCCGGCGGCCAGCCCGCTGACGATGGTCAGCCCGGCGGCGGCCAGCGCCCGCGCGAAGGCTTCGGCATTCGCCTCGCCCTGTTTCGTCGCGGCGCGGGCGCCGACGATGGCCAGCGCCGGCCGGTTGAGCCGCCCGATGTCGCCCTTGGCATACAGCAGCACCGGCGGGTCGGCGGCCGTCAGCAGCGCCTGGGGATAGCCCGCGTCGGCCAGGGTAAGAATCCGGTTGCCCGGCCGGGATGCCCAATCCAGGCCGGCCGCGACCTGCCGCCCGGCATCGTGGGCAAGCAACTGCTCGGCCAGGACGCCGCCCGTTGCGGCGCGCAGTGCGCCAGGGGACGCCGAAAAGATCGCCGCCGGGTCGCCGAAAGCCTGCAACAGCCGGCGCTGCCCTTCGCCGCCAATGCCCGGGATCAGGGTCAGCCGCAGCCAGGCGGCCAGTTCGTCCGGCGCGGACACGAAAACCGGCGTCTTACGGCTTGCGCACCCGGTCGCCCTCCATCACGGGCCGGTTCGCGTTGGTGATCAGCGCATAGGAAACGCGGTCGAAGACACGAAACACGAAGGCCAGGCCGATGCGCTCGTCCGGCAGGGCGTGCACCTGCACCCTGTCGTCCTCGAAACGATTCCTGGCAGTTGCGCCGGTGCGCAAGATCGCCAGCACGTGACCGACTTCCAGGCCGTCCCGGCTGCCGCGCGACAGGGAAACGATCGAGTTTGCCGCCGCTTCTCCGACGCCGCCATAGATCAGCATGATCCGTCCGTCGATGTCCCGTGTCGGTGCGCGCGGAACATAGCTCAGGACATCGAAGCGCTCGGCGGGCACCAGATAGTCGCCGCGACCGACCTCCTGCTTGATGCCGATCAGTTCGAGCGGCACTACGTCGGCGCGTTCGCCGGCCGGCCGGGCGGTGCCAAGAAAGACCGCCTCGATGCCGAGAACCTCCTGGGTATCCGGATCCTTGAGCGTCCGGCCCGGGCGATAGACATGCCAGCGCCTGACCTGCGGATCGGCGTTGTTGGTGACGTAAATCAGGTCCCCGGTGCCGGTGAATACACGGTCTTCCTGGGTCGCGACGACGCGCGGAGCGCCGGCGAAGTCGTCGGCATCGATGACCAGCGGCTGCGAAAGGAAGGGCTCGATGGCGCTGGCGGGAATCGCCGGTATTTCCTGCGGCAGGGGTTCCTCGCGCACCTGCGGGCCGAGCCTGACGACATTGCCGATCCTGAGGCGCGGGTCGGCGCCGCTGCGGTCGAGGATCAGCACCTGGCCGGGATAGATGCGGTGCGGATTCTTCACCTGCTCCGCGTTCATCCTCCAGAGTTCCGGCCAGCGGAAGGGATCCTTGAGGAATTTGGAGGAAATGCCCCACAGCGTGTCGCCCGGCACCACGATATGGCGTTCCGGCGCGTCGGCCGCCAGCTCGAGGGGCTTGGGGGTGGCGGGCGCGCCCTGCGCGAAGGCGGCGGCAGTTGAAAAACTCAAAAACAGCGCGAATATAATGCGTCGCATGGATGGAACCTCCGGGCTATGCGGGGATTCTGCCCGCAAATTCCGCAGGCATCAACCGGTTAAAGACTAATTTCATGGCCTTATTGCCCATATTGCGCTACCCCGATCCGCGACTCCACACGGTGGCCAAACCCGTGGAAGCGGTCGATGCCGGCATCCGCAAACTGGCCGCCGACATGCTGGAAACCATGTACGAGGCGCCGGGCATCGGCCTGGCGGCCACGCAGGTCAACGAGCACAAGCGCGTGCTGGTGCTCGACGTTTCCGAGGACAAGTCGCAGCCGATGGTCTTCGTCAACCCGGAAATCGTGGCGCGCGAGGGCGAGTGCGTGGGCGAGGAAGGCTGCCTGTCCGTGCCGGGCATCTATGAGACGGTGAAGCGCAGCGAGCGCGTCACGGCGCGTGCGCTCGACCTGGATGGCGAACCCTTCGAACTCGCAGCCGACGGACTGCTGGCGGTCTGCATTCAGCATGAGATCGACCACCTCGACGGCAAGGTGTTCGTCGAATACCTGTCGCGTTTGAAACTTGCGCGCATCAAGGCGAAATTGGCCAAACAAGCCCGTATAACCGCGTGAAAATCGCCTTCGCCGGCACGCCGGAATTTGCCGCGGTCGCCCTGCGCGCGCTGCTCGATGCCGGCTGCGACATCCCGCTGGCGCTCACCCAGCCCGACCGGCCGGCGGGCCGCGGCCAGAAGCTCGTCGCCAGTCCGGTCAAGCAAGTCGCGCTGGCGCACGGCATTCCGGTCCATCAGCCGGAACGTCTCAAGGATCCCGCGACCCACCGGCCGCTGATCGAGGCGGCGCCCGACCTGCTGGTGGTCGCGGCCTACGGCCTGATCCTGCCGCAGGCGGTGCTCGACATACCCAAGCGCAAACCTGGCGGCTGCCTCAACATCCATGCCTCGCTGCTGCCGCGCTGGCGCGGCGCGGCGCCGATCCAGCGCGCCCTCGAGGCGGGCGATGCCGCAACGGGCGTCACCGTCATGCAGATGGAGGCCGGCCTCGACACCGGCCCGATGCTGCTGGCCGAGACCGTGCAAGTCGGCGCCGGCGAGACGGCCGCGACACTGCACGACAGGCTGGCTGTCCTCGGCGGCCGCCTGATCGCGATGGCGCTGCAGGACATCGACAACCTCAAAGCGGTGCCGCAACCGGCCGCGGGCGTGACCTACGCCCGCAAGATCGGCAAGGACGAGGCCGCCATCGACTGGACGCGGCCGGCCGCCGAGATCGAGCGGCGCATCCGCGCCTTCGACCCTTTTCCCGGCTCTACCGCCCGGCTGGGCGCTCAGACGATCAAGGTCTGGCGCGCACGCCTGGCCGAAGGCAGCGGCCAGCCCGGGGAAATCCTCGCCGTTACCCCCGCAGGCATCGCCGTGGCATGTGGAGACGGCGCGCTGACCCTCGTCGAACTGCAAAAGCCGGGCGGCAGCCGTCTCGCCGGCGCCGACTTTCTGCGCGGTTTCCCCATTTCCGCCGGCCAACGCTTCAGTTGAAGTCGCCGCTGCTTTCGGTAGCGCTCAAAACCGCCGCGGAGGCGGTGTCCGCCGTCCTCGCCGGCCGCACGCCGGATGCCTTGCTGACCGGCATCGATCCGGCGCTGCGCCCCGCCGTCCTCGATCTTGTGTTCTCCACCCTGCGCGATCACGGGCGCGGCGACTTCCTGCTCGGCCGCCTGCTCGCAAAACCGCTCAAGGACAAACCGGCACGCGCGCTGTTGCTGCTTGCGCTGGAGCGCCTGGAACGCCGGCCGGAAGAGGCGCACACCCTCGTCGATCAGGCCGTCGCGGCCGCCGCAAAGCCCTTCAAGGGGCTGGCCAACGCGGTATTGCGCAATTTCCTGCGCCGCCGGGACGAACTCCTGGCCGCGGCCGACGCGGACGCCGTGGCGCGCTGGCGTCATCCGCACTGGTGGCTGGAGAAGTTGCGTGGCGCCTATCCCGATCGGTGGCAGGACATCGCGGCGGCCGGCAACAGCCATCCGCCCATGTGCCTGCGCCTGAATCGTCGCCGGCCGCCTGCCGAAACGCCCGCTGGCCAGCCGCTCGGCGACCATGCGCTCCTGCTCGACAAACCGGTGCCGGTCGAGCGCCTGCCCGGTTTCCGGGAGGGCCGGGTCTCGGTGCAGGACTGGGGCGCACAGCAGGCGGCCAGCCTACTCGATGCGCGGGACGGCATGCGGGTGCTCGATGCCTGTGCCGCGCCCGGCGGCAAGAGCGCGCATCTGCTCGAACTGGCCGATATCGACCTGACCGCGCTCGAACTCGACCCGCAGCGCGCGCGGCGCGTTGCCGACAACCTCGACCGGCTCGGGCTGGCGGCGCGCGTCTGCGTGGGCGATGCGCGCCGGCCCCGGGACTGGTGGGACGGCCGGCCTTTCGAACGCATCCTGGCCGACGTGCCCTGCTCGGCATCGGGCGTCGCGCGCCGCCATGCCGACATCAAATGGCTGCGGCGCGCCGGCGATGTGGCGACTTTTGCACAGACCCAGGCCGCCCTTCTCGATGCCTTGTGGCCGCTGCTGGCGCCCGGTGGCAAAATGCTCTACTGCACCTGCTCGGTATTTCCCGAGGAAAACGGCGAGCAGGTGCGCGCCTTCGCGACGCGTCGGCCCGCCGTCCGCCGCCTGCCGACGGGAGGCGCGTCCCCCGAGCTGCAACTCCTGCCCACGGCCACGCATGACGGTTTCTATTACGCACTGCTGGAAAAAGTCCCTTGAGCGGCTCGCCGTCCTGGTCGCCGGCCTGGTGGTGCTGGGTGCGGCCCTGGCCGGCGGCATCGAGCCGAAACGCGCCGCCCTGATCCCGGACGAACGCGGCTATGCGGTCAGCGCCGAGTTCGCCATCCAGATCGGTGCGCGCCTCGAGGAGGCCGTACGCAAGGGCGTGCCGCTGCACTTCCGTTTCGAGGTGCAGATCAAGCGCACCCGCTGGTACTGGATCGACGAGCACGTGGCGGGGCGCGTGGTCCAGTATCGCCTGAGCTATCACGCGCTGACCCGCCACTACCGTCTCACCGTCGGCGGCCATCTCCACCAGAGCTACGATTCGCTCGACGAGGCGCTCGCGGCGCTCGGCCGCATCGCCCGCCTGCATGTCGCCGACAAATCCCTCCTGCGACCCGGCGAGCCGCTGACGGCCGCGGTGCGCCTCTCCCTCGACCACACCCAGCTGCCCAAGCCCATGCAGATCGATGCGCTCGCCGACCGCGACTGGCGGGTCGAGACGAGCACCCACACCTGGCAGTTCGCGCCCATGCCCGAGCAATGATAGCCGCCCTGGCGATTGCCGCCGCGCTGGGCGGCATGCTGGTCGTCCTGCTGATCTCGGCAAGCGCCGACACGACCCTGTTCGCCCGCCACACGCCGCTCCTGATCGGCATGAATGCGCTCGCCGCGCTGGTCCTGCTCGGCTTGGTGGTCACCCAGTTGCGCCGCTTGTGGCGCGACTGGCGCCAGGGCGTGTTCGGCGCGCGCCTCAAGTCGCGCCTGCTGCTGATGCTGGCGCTGATGGCGGTGTTGCCGGGTGCGCTGCTCTATGCTGTTTCCATGCAATTCGCCATGAGGAGCATCGACTCCTGGTTCGACGTGCGCGTCGAGGCGGCGCTCGATGGCGGGCTCGACCTCGGCCGCAGCGTGTTCGATGCGATGCAGGCCGACCTGCTGGCCAAGGGACGCTCGATGGCCTTCGATCTCGCCGATCTGCCGGCGCCCGGCGCGCTGCTGCTCAACCGCCTGCGCGAGCAGGCCGGGGTGCATTCCGCCACGCTGATGAACGCGGGCGGACAGGTCGTCGCCAACAGCAGCGGCGACCTGCGCGGCCTGTTGCCCGTCCTGCCGGATCTGGCGCTGCTGCGCAAGGCGCGTCTCGGCCCGGGCCTGGCGCGCGTCGAGGGGGATGCGGCGACCGGCTTCGTCGTGCGCGCCCTGATCCCGGTCGGTGCGTATCGACTCGATGCCGCGCCGCTGGTGCTGCAACTGGAACAGCCCGTGCCGGCGGCGATCGCCCAGAGCGCCGCGCTCGTCGAAGCCGCGCAGCGCGACTACCAGGAGCTGCAGCTCGGCCGCGC
>CAZZFN010000114.1:0-6521 GCA_964653505.1 uncultured Methyloversatilis sp. | reverse complement strand
GCGCGGTCGTCACCACCGTCGATCTGGACCACATGGATTTTCTCGGCCCGACGCGCGAGCATATCGGCCGTGAAAAGGCCGGCATCTGCCGGCCGGGCCGGCCCTTGGTCTGCGGCGACGCCGCAGCGCCGCAGGCCCTGATCGAGGTGTGCCGCAGCGTCGGCGCCGATTTGCACAGCCTCGGCCGCGATTTCGGTTTTCTGCGCCAGGAAGGCCAATGGCGCTACTGGAGCAGGCAGGGGAGAAATCTCGGCGGTCTTGCCCATCCTGCCCTGCGCGGCGACAGCCAGCTTGTCAACGCCGCCTGCGCGATCGCCGCGCTGGATTGCCTTGCCGCACGTTTGCCGGTGACCGCCCAGGACATTCGCAGCGGGCTGGCCGAGGTGGCGATACCGGGCCGTTTCCAGGTTCTGCCGGGTCGTCCGCAGATCATCCTTGACGTTGCCCACAACCCGCAGGCGGCGCGGGAACTGGCGCGCACGCTCGACGCCATGGGGCGCGCATCCGTCGTCTGGGCGGTATTCGGCATGATGGCCGACAAGGATATTGCCGCCGTGCTCGCCGCCCTGCGCGGGCGCGTCGATCGGTGGTTGCCTTGCGATCTGCCGGGCTTGCGTGCGGCGCCGGCCACCCGGCTTGCGGCGCTCATCTGCGCAGTCGGCGCCGGCGAGACGGCAGGCTGCTTCCCCACGCCCGCGGCGGCGTTGTCCCATGCGCTGGAGAATGCCGGCGGCGATGATAGAATCCTGATTTTCGGATCGTTTCTAACTGTGGCCGGAGCGATGTGCTGCCTCGGCCTCGGTGGTGTTCGACATGACGCAAGAGGATAGACGGGTGCAGGATGCGGCGCCTGCCGATGAAGCAACCCTGTTGAAAAAACGTGCGCGCCGACGCTTGATCGGAGCCGTGGCGCTGGCGCTGTTTGCCGCGATCATTTTGCCGATGGTGATGGATCGCCAGCCGGCCCAGCCCGTCAGGGACATTCAGGTGCGCATCCCGAGCCCGGACGAGGGTGCGCCGCGCAAGATTTCTCCCCCGGCCAAGCCGGCCGACACAGCCGGCCCGATTGCCAAGACCGAGCCGAAACCGCAATCCCGGCCGGAACCGATAGCGGCGGACCCGCAGCCCGAGACCAAGCCCGAGAGCAGGAGCGCGCCGGCTGCCGGGGGGCAGGAAGCCTGGGAGGTACGGTTGGGCGCCTATGCCGATCCCGGTCGCGTCGGGAACCTGGTGGCCAGGCTGAAAGAAATGGGCCTGCCCGTTTACACGGAAAAGGTGGAGACGCCGAACGGCCCGCGCACGCGCGTGCGCGCCGGCCCGTTCCCCAGCCAGGAGGCGGCGGAAAACGCCAGGACGCGCATCAAGAGGATCGGCGTCGATGGCCCGGTGGCCCGGAAGTCGTGATTCGCGGTGAACGCGCGTGACCCCCTTCGATTATCTGGCGCTGGCAGTGATGCTGATCTCCCTGCTGGTTGGCGTCAGCCGCGGGATGGTGAGCGAGATACTTGCCCTGGCGGCGTGGGTGGCGGCGTTTTTCGCGGCGCGCCTCTGGGCCGCGCCGGCGGGCAGCCTGCTGCTCGCCGATTGGCCCGATCCCCTCTGGCGCCAGCTGGCCGGTTTCGTCGTCGTCTTCGTCGTCGTGCTGGTATTGTTCGCGCTGTTGCGCGGGCTGATGGGGCTGCTGCTCAAGGCGGCGGGACTGCGTCCGCTCGACCGCACGCTGGGCGCCTTTTTCGGCGCGGCGCGCGGGGGTATGGTATTGCTGGCGCTGGTTCTGGTTGCCGGGCTGACGCCGGTGCCCCAGCAGAAGTGGTGGCGCGCAGCCACGTTCGCCCCGCCGCTGGAGACGGCCGTGCTGGCGCTCAGGCCCTGGCTGCCGCCGGAACTGGCGAAACGGATTCGCTACCGATAAGGTGAAACCATGTGCGGGATTCTAGGAGTGGTCGCCGCCACGCCGGTCAATCAGCTGCTCTACGACGGCCTGCAGGTGCTCCAGCACCGCGGTCAGGATGCAGCCGGCATCGTCACGGCCGATGGCGGCCGCTTCCACATGCACAAGGGGCCGGGCCTGGTGCGCGACGTGTTCCGCACCCGCAACATGCGCAATCTGGTCGGCAACTGGGGCATCGCGCACTGTCGCTATCCGACGGCGGGTTCCGCCTACAACGCCGCCGAGGCGCAGCCGTTCTACGTCAATTCGCCCTTCGGCCTGATGCTGGCGCACAACGGCAACCTGACCAATGCCGAGCAGCTCAAGCGCGACATGTTCCTGCAGGATCTGCGCCACATGAACACCAACTCGGATTCCGAGGTGCTGCTCAACGTGCTGGCGCACGAGCTGCAGGCGGCATCGACCAGATACCAGGTCGACGCCGAAACGATCTTCAAGGCGGTCGCCGGCATGCACAAACGCGTGCGCGGCGCCTATGCCGTGGTGGCAATGATCGCCGGTTACGGCCTGCTGGCCTTTCGCGATCCCTACGGCATCCGGCCGCTGGTGATCGGCAGGAACGAAACGCCTGCGGGCGCCGAATACCTGATCGCTTCCGAAAGCGTGGCGATCGATACCCTCGGTTTCAGCTTCCTGCGCGATGTCGAGCCGGGCGAGGCGGTGCTCATCGACACGCGCGGCAACTTCGTCAGCCGCCAGTGCGCGGAGCGCACCATGCACGCGCCCTGCATGTTCGAATACGTCTACCTGGCGCGTCCCGATTCCCTGATCGACGGCGTTTCGGTGTATGAGTCGCGTGTGCGCATGGGGGTGTCGCTGGCCGACAAGATCCGCCACACCCTGCCGCATCTGGCGATCGACACGGTGATCCCGATTCCCGACTCGAGCCGTCCGGCCGCGCTGGAACTGGCGACGCGGCTGGGCGTGCCCTATCGCGAGGGCTTCGTCAAGAACCGTTACATCGGCCGTACCTTCATCATGCCCGGCCAGGCATCGCGCAGGAAGTCGGTGCGCCAGAAGCTCAACGCCATCGGCTCGGAATTTCGCGCCAAGAACGTGCTGCTGGTGGACGACTCGATCGTGCGCGGCACCACCAGCAAGGAGATCATCCAGATGGCGCGCGAAGCCGGCGCCAAGAAGGTCTATTTCGCCTCGGCCAGCCCGCCGGTGCGGCATGCCAACGTTTATGGCATCGACATGCCGACGCGCGCCGAACTGATCGCGGCCTTCCGCAACGACGAGGAAATCCGCCAGGAGATCGGCGCCGACGCGCTGGTCTATCAGGATCTCGATGCGCTCAAACGCGCGGTGCGCGACATCAACCCCGCGCTGACGCACTTCGACACCTCCTGCTTCGACGGACGTTACATCACCGGCGATGTCAGCGCGGACTATCTCAACAGCATCGAGGCGGCGCGCGCCAGGCCGGCACGCCAGGACGGCGATGGCGGCGAAGCCGGCCAGCTCGACCTCAACCTGGTGACCAACGAATGAACACCCGCTACCGATTCGACACGCTGGCGATCCGCGCCGGCCAGGAGCGCAGCCAGTTCGGCGAGCACTCCGAGGCGCTCTATCTGACCTCCAGCTTCGTGTTTCCCGACGCGGCCCGGGCGGCGGCCCTGTTCGCCGGCGAGGTCGAGGGCTATACCTACTCGCGCTTCACCAACCCGACCGTCACCTTGTTCGAGGACCGGCTGGCCGCGCTGGAGGGCGCCGAGGCCTGCATCGCGACGGCGAGCGGCATGTCGGCGATTCTCGCCACCGCGCTGGCCCTGTTGCAGTCGGGCGATCATATCGTTGCGGCGCGCGGCATCTTCGGGGCGAGCCAGGCCCTGTTCGGTACGATCCTGCCGAAGTTCGGCGTGACGACGACCTTCGTGCCCGGCTGCGATCCGGATCGTTTCCGCGCGGCGATCCGGCCCAACACGAAACTCCTGTTCGTCGAGACGCCCTCCAATCCGCTGACCGAGGTGCACGACATCGCCGCGCTGGCACAGATGTCTCGCGAGGTCGGGGCGCTGCTGGCGGTCGACAACTGTTTCTGCACGCCGGCGCTGCAGCGGCCGATCGAATTCGGGGCGGATCTGGTCATCCATTCCGCGACCAAGCACATCGACGGCCAGGGACGCGTGCTCGGCGGCGCGGTCTGCGGCGCCAAGGCACCGATCGAGGAAGTGTTCAAATTCATGCGCACCGCCGGCCCGACGCTCTCCGCCTTCAACGCCTGGGTACTGCTCAAGGGACTGGAGACCCTGAACATCCGCATGCAGGCCCACTCGACGAGCGCACTCGAGCTGGCACGTCGCCTGGAATCGCACCCTGCCATCGAGCGGGTGTTCTATCCGGGTCTGCCTTCCCACCCGCAGCATGCCCTGGCGCAGCGCCAGCAGTCGGCCGGCGGCGCCATCGTGTCCTTCCAGGTGCGCGGCGGCAGGGCAGCCGCCTGGCAGGTCGTCGACCGCTGCCGGTTGCTTTCGATCACCTCCAACCTCGGCGACGTCAAGACAACCATCACCCATCCCGCGACCACGACCCACGGACGCGTCGCTCCGGAAGCGCGCGCCGAGGCGGGCATCACCGAGGGCCTGGTGCGCGTCGCCGTCGGCCTCGAGGCGCTCGACGACATCGAGGCCGACCTGCTGCGCGGTCTGGGGCCGCGCTGAGACATCTTTACACGAATACCATGAAACGTTCCCGTTTTTCCCGGCGCACCAAACAGACACCCGCTACCGACGACCTGATCCGTCTCGCCACCCAGCTGAGCCAGTCGGGCAGCCGGCTGGAGGATGCTTTCTGGGAGCGTCGTCTTTGCGCAAGCATCGACCGGCTGCTGCGCGGCCAGGACGAGGCCGCCCTGGATGCCGCCCTCGACCACCTCTACGGTGCGGGCGGGCGGGCTTATGACGAACTGGCCGACATGGTCGAAAGCTGCGCCGAGTCGCATTACCACCCGGCGGCCGGAGCCGGGGCCGGGCAGGAGGTGCTGTTGTTTGCCGCGCCGGTGCTGGCCTGGTCGCGCTATGTCATTCCGTCCGGGCCGATCGCTCCGGAGGTGTTGAACAACCTGCGCGTCCAGTTGCAGGCCCATGTGTTCGCCGCCGATGTGCGTCTGGGGCTGGCCGACTATTTCTTCAGTCCAGACCAGCTGCCGCAAAGCTATTGCGAAGTCGCCGCCCTCGCGGAAAAGCTCGCCAAGGCGGCCTTGCACGGTCGCGATCTCAGGCTCGATGCAGCCCAGATGGACGAAACGCTGCACTTCCTCTCCGACACCCGTTACCTGATCGGGGCGGTTTGCGTACCGGCGGGTGCGCCGCTGTTTCGCTGGCAGGAAGAAGGCGGCAGCCGCAGCGAGGCGCTCAAGCAGTGGCGCGCCCAGGGCGGCGAGGCGCTGCGCGCCCTGCTGCCCGCCTGTGCCACAGAAGCCCTGTTGCCGCAGTCCTTCCATGCCGCGGTGCGCGAGGCCGACCGGGCTTCGCGCCCCTATTCCCTGCGATCCGCCGTGGCTTTCCTGCAAACCACGCTGAACGTTCCCGCCGCCAATCTGCGCGCCGTGGTGGCGCCGTACTACGATCGCCAGATCGAGGAGTACCGGGTCGGCTTCACCCTCGGCGACTCGATCGAGGTGGTGCATGGCGTGGTTTGGCCCATGCTCGAAAACGAGGACGAGGCAGCCGAATCGCCGGGGCAAATCGAGACCGTGTTGCGCGAGGCGGGGCTGCGCGAGGTGCTGGTGCTCGATCATCGTTTCCCGCTCGAATACTGCGACGACTGCGGCGCCCCCCTCTATCCGAATCCCGATGGCGAGCCGGTGCACGCCGAGTTGCCGGAGCAGGGGGAAGAGGCCGCACCGCGCCATCTGCATTGATGGCAGTGTCATCCGCTCTGGACGAGCTGGTTGCCGCCCTGCGTTGCCTGCCGGGGGTCGGGCCGAAGTCGGCCCAGCGTGTCGCCTATCATCTGCTCCAGCACGATACGCGCGGGGCGGACCGCCTCGCCCGTGCCCTCGATCGGGCACTGAGAGTTTTGCGCCGCTGTGTCCGCTGCAACAGTTTCACCGAGGCGGAAGTGTGCGAGCGCTGTCTGTCGCCGCGCCGCGATCCCGCACAGTTGTGCGTGGTCGAGATGCCGGCGGATCTCAACACGATGGAGCAGACGAGCGCCTACAACGGTCTCTACTACGTCCTGATGGGCCGGTTGAGCCCGCTCGACGGCATCGGTCCGCGCGAACTGGCCTTCGACCGGCTCCTGGCGCGCGCCTGCGACGGTGTGGTCAGGGAGGTGATCCTGGCGACCAACATGACCCACGAAGGCGAGGCGACGGCGCATTACCTCGCCGAACTGCTGCACGCCCGCGGAATTCAGGTCAGCCGGATCGCCAGGGGGCTGCCGCTGGGCAGCGAAATCGAATACGCCGATGCGGCCAGCGTCGCCCAGGCCCTGATCGAACGGCGCAACTACTGATCCCTGCGTGTTTCTCGAGAGCGTAAAAGCGATAAAAGTGAATAAGAAACATGATGTTGGTGAATCAAGGCTTTGAATCCCCAATCGGTTTGAGTACAATCGCGGG
>CAZZFN010000113.1:0-6579 GCA_964653505.1 uncultured Methyloversatilis sp. | reverse complement strand
GATCGTGGAATTCCTGCGGCCAGGCCGGCCAGCCCCAGGCGCCCGCCGTCTTGCGAAAATGCGCCTGCAGGGCTTCGTAGCGGGCGAAGCGTTCGAGCGCCGCGCCCTGCTGCGCGCGCCAGTCGGCAAAGGCCCGCACGCGGGCGCCGCCGGCCTGCCCGAAGCGGTCGAAGAGCAGGGGCAGTATTTCGAACTTCGCCTGCGCGACGCCGACGTAATCGACGAACTCGGCGGCGCGCAGGGCCGCCAGCCGGGCCCGAAAGTCGGCGCTGGCGAGACGGCATTGCGCCGCCGCGCTGGCGGCGCATTCCGGCACCGCCTCGACGTCGATGTAGAGCACGTTGAGGAAGGCGCGGTGGGAGGGGCTGTAGGGACTGATGTGCGCCGGATTGTCGGGGAACAGTGCGTGCAGCGGGTTGAGGCCGATGAAATCCCCGCCGGCCTGGGCAACCGCATCGATCAGCGCGGCCAGGTCGCCGAAATCGCCCATGCCCCAGTTGCGCCGCGAGCGCAGGCTGTAGAGCTGGACGCCGAGGCCCCACAGGCGGCCGCCATCCTGCAGCACCGCCGGCTGGAAACAATGCTCCGCGGTTGCCGGCGCGGGCGGTTGCGGCAGGGCCCGCAGTTGCGCGAGCAGCTCCGCCGGATCGCGCGTCAGGTCGAAATGCATCGCCGCGAGCAGGTCGCGCAGCACGCTTGCGGATGTGGGGTGATAGCCGCCCCAGATGTCGTGATAGCCGCGCGCGATGCCGCAAGCGTCGGACAGGCCGGCAAGCGCCGCGTTCACGGGGCGGGCGCGTCGGCCCGAACCTGGCGCAGCAGGGCCAGGGTGCGGCCTTCGAGCGGATAGCGGTGGCCTCCGACATAGCGGCCGTCGGGATCCAACCCGTCGTGGTAGTGCGTGTCGAGATCCACCTGCCAGGCGCAACCGGCGCACAGCTTCGGCAGGGCGAAATCGATGCGCTCGTGATGGGCGTTGAACAGCAGGATGAAATTGTCGTCGCGGATGGCGCGCCCCTGCCGGTCGACCGTGCCGAGGGCCTCGCCGGAGAGATAGACGCCGAGGCTGCGCGCGAAATCGTGCGACCATTCCGCGTCGCTCATGTCGCTGCCGTCGGGCTTGAGCCAGTGAATGTCCTTGATGCCCGCGCCGCCCGTGTGGCGGATGGGGCGGCCCTGGAAGAAGTTGCGCCGGCGGAATACCGGATGGGTGCGGCGCAGATGCACGATGCGGGCGACGAAATCGTGCAGCGCGCGATGCTTCCCGAGCAGACTCCAGTCGATCCAGCCGATCGGGTTGTCCTGGCAATAGGCATTGTTGTTGCCGCGCTGGCTGCGCCCCAGCTCGTCGCCGGCCAGCAGCATCGGCACCCCCTGCGAGAACATCAGGGTGGCGAGCAGGTTGCGCTTCTGCCGGTCGCGCAGGGCGCGGATGTCCGGATCGTCGCTGGGGCCCTCGACGCCGCAGTTCCACGAGAGATTGCGGTCGCTGCCGTCGCGGTTGTCCTCGCCGTTGGCCTGGTTGTGCTTGCGTTGATAGCTGACCAGATCCTCCAGGGTGAAGCCGTCGTGGGCGGCGATGAAATTGACGCTGGCGTAGGGACGGCGGCCGTTGTGGGCATACAGATCGGACGAACCGGTGATGCGCGTGGCGAACTCGCCGATCAGCCCGCCGTCGCCGCGCCAGAAGGCGCGCATGCAGTCGCGGTAGCGGTCGTTCCATTCGGCCCAGCCGAGCGGAAACTTGCCGACCTGGTAGCCGTCCTCGCCGAGGTCCCAGGGTTCGGCGATCAGCTTGACGCGCGACAGCACCGGATCCTGGTGCAGGATGTCGAAAAAGGCGCCGAGGTGATCCACCGCATGCTGCTCGCGGCCGAGCGCGGCGGCGAGATCGAAGCGGAAACCGTCGACGTGCATCTCCTGCACCCAGTAGCGCAACGAATCCATGACGAGCTGGAGCACGCGCGGATGCTGCAGGTCGAGCGTGTTGCCGCAGCCGGTGTAGTCGCGGTAGAAGCGCGGGTTGTCCGCCTGCAGGCGGTAATAGACGCTGTTGTCGATGCCCTTGAAACTCAGGGTCGGCCCGAGGTGGTTGCCCTCGGCGGTATGGTTGTAGACCACGTCGAGAATGATCTCCAGGCCGGCCGAATGCAGCGTCTTGACCATGGTCTTGAATTCCTGCGCCGAGCCGCTGGCCGAATAGCGCTGTTCCGGCGCGAAATAACCGATCGAGTTGTAGCCCCAGTAGTTGCGCAGCCCCTGGTCGACCAGGTGGCGGTCATCGACGAAGCTGTGCGTCGGCATCAGCTCGATGGAGGTGACGCCGAGGCGCTTGAAGTGTTCGATGGCCGGGGCCGTGGCGAGGCCGGCATAGGTGCCGCGCAGGGCCGGCGGCACGTCCGGATGCTCGATGGTGAAGCCGCGCACGTGCAGCTCGTAGATCGTCATTTCGTGCCACGGGACGCGCGGCGGGCGGTCGTCGCCCCAGGAAAAGGCCGGATCGGCGATGCGGCACTTGGGCATGCCCTGGGCGTTGTCGCGCGTATCGAAGGACAGGTCGCCGTCGGGGTCGCCGGGCCGGTGGCCATAGTGGGCGTCGCTCCAGTCGAGCGGGCCGACGAGCTCGCGCGCGTAGGGATCGATCAGCAGCTTGTTCGGATTGAAGCGGTGGCCGCGCTGCGGGTCGTAGGGACCATGCACGCGGTAGCCGTAGAGCAGGCCGGGGCGCGCCTCCGGCAGGTAGCAGTGCCAGATCAGGTCGGTCTGCTCGCACAGGACGATGCGCTGGACTTCATGCCGGCCGGACGGGTCGAACAGGCACAGCTCGACCTTCTCGGCGTGCTCGGAAAACAGGGCGAAGTTGACGCCCTCGCCATCCCAGGTCGCGCCCAGCGGGTAAGGCGCGCCGGGCCAGACGGCGGTGATCGGGAAGGCATGGACGGGTTGCATGACAGACAGGCTGAGGAAGCCGGCAGGCGGCTGCGAAAGAGTAGCACGGACGGGGCCGCGCCGTCCGGCCGGCGCCGACTTTCCGCTATTTCGTCAGCCGGAACCTGTTGATCGTCTTGCGCAGTTCTTCGGCAGTCGCCAGCAGTTCGCCGACCACGGTCTCGGTTTCGACCGACGCGGCCACGTTGCCGTCGATCAGGGTGGCGATGCGCTCGATGTTGTTGGACACCTGCTCGCTGGCGATCACCTGCTCCTGGGCGGCTTCGGCGATGTGCTTGGCCATGACGGCGACTTCCTTGCTGACCGCCGTCACCCGCGACAGCCCCGCGCCGCTTGCCTCGATCATGGTGTTGCCGTGATCGACTTCGGTGACGGCGCGGTCCATCGAGGACACCGCGCTGTCGGTGACGCTGCGGATCTCGGCAACCGTGGAGGCGATGTCCTTGGTGCTCGCCGACGTGCGTTCGGCGAGCTTGCGCACCTCGTCGGCCACCACCGCGAAGCCGCGGCCCTGCTCGCCGGCGCGTGCCGCCTCGATGGCGGCGTTGAGCGCGAGCAGGTTGGTCTGGTCGGCGATCTCGCGGATCACCTGGGTGATCGAACCGATCTTGGTAATGGCGCGGTCCAGTTCGGCAATGGTCTGGCCGGATTCCTGCACGGCGGACACCACGCGGCGGGTCGCCGCCATGCTGTTGTTCATGCTGTCCTGGGCCTTGCCGACTTCGGTCTGGGCGCTCTCGGTGATGCCCGAGACGGAGATGGCCGAGTCGGCCACCTCTTTGACCGACTGGCTGAATTCCTCGGCGGCCGAGGCAACCGCCTGGGCGCTGTCGCGCTGCTGTTCCGACTGACTGCATACGCCGGCGGTCTGCGTGCGCACTTCGCGGGAACGGGCCTCGATGGCCAAAGCGGCGCTCCTTACCTGGTCGAGGATCACCTTGAGGTTGACCTGCATCGCGGCCAGCGCGGTCAGCACGCGACCGGCCTCGTGGCGACCGGAAATGTCGATTTCGTCGGTCAGGTCGCCCTGACCGATGTTGTCGAAGTGGCGCATGATCTGCCGCAGGGGGGTGACGATCGCGCGCACCAGGAAGAATCCGGCGACGATCACCAGCAGGAGGGCGAACACGGCCCCGCCGATGCTGAGGACAAGCATGCGGTGGTAGCGCTGTGCGGCCGCCCGGTTGGCCGTCTCGCCCTGCTGTGCCAGATAGTCCTTCAGCGCCTTGCCGGCGGCCGTCATTTCGTTGTAGAGCGGGTTGATGCGCGTCAGCAACAGCCGCTGCGCCTCGTCGAAATTGCCGGCCTCGATCGCCTTGCGCGCCGGGCCGACGCCCTCGCCGGAGAAACGCTCGCGCGTTTCGAGGAACCTGTCGGCCAGCGCCGCTTCCGCAGAGTGTTTTTCCGTGCTTTCGTAATCGCTCTGCAGCCGGTTGATGATTTCGCGGTTTTTCAGGATTGCATCGAGATGCAGACTCACCGGATGATCGTGCATCTTGTGATAGGGGTTGTCCGGACTGTGCTGCAGTCCGAGCATGATCTGCGCGCGGTTGTCGCCCATGCGCTCGAGCATCTGGGCGATGGCGACGGCAGGGACCAGATGTTCCGCATAGGCGGCTTCCAGGCTTTCGTTCGACTGCTTGAGGCCGAGAGTCCCGATCAGCGCGCCGCCGACGATCAGCAGCACCATGAGGCCCAGGATCGCCATCAGGCGCGCGCGGATCGACAGACGCTTGAGGAAGGGGGTGCGCGTGAGTTTTTCCAGGCGGACGCTCCCTGCGTTGATGCGCCGGTAGAGATCTTCCGCTGCGCTCACCTCGGCGCGGGTCGGTTCGGTGCGGGCCGACATGTAGCCGACCGTCTGGCCGTTCTCGACCACCGGCACGACGAAGGCCTTCACCCAGTAGTGATCGCCGTTCTTGGCACGGTTCTTGACGATGCCGCACCACGGCAGGCCCTGCTTGATCGTGTCCCATAGCCACTGGAAGGCGGCCGGCGGCATGTCCGGATGGCGCACGATGTTGTGGTCCTTGCCGACCAGTTCCTCGCGGCTAAAGCCGGACAGCTCGACGAAGGTGTCGTTGGCGTAGGTGATGACGCCTTTCAGGTCCGTCTTCGAGACGACATACTTGCCGGACGGAAAGGGAATCTCGCGCTGCGTGACAGGCTGGTTGTTCTTCACGTTGGCCTCCCTAAACCCGGCGCATTCTGACAAGAAGGCGCGGGTTGCGATCGCCTGAACAAGGCAGCAAAACACCGCCGTCTCGCGGCGCCGACCTTACAGGAAGCGCTTGAGGATCTTCTGGCTGTGGAGGTCGAGCGCGCCGCGGTCGGTGTCGAGGTGCAGTTTGTAGCCGTTCCAGCCGATCTTGTAGCCTTGGGCATTGCACTTCGTGCCGCGGTCGCAGGCTGTCGGAATCTCCCGGATCGTCTGGGCGAGCGTCTGGTTGCGCTGGCGCGCCAGCGGGGAGGACTTGGCCGCGGGCTGCCGCTCTTCCCCGCGCCGGGGGCGTCCCCGTTTGCGAGGCGCAGCCGACCTCGGCGCGGCGGATGCCACCGACTTGGCGGCAGGCGTCGCCGGATGCTCGCGTGCCACGATGGCCGTGGCTTCCGCAACATGGCGTACTTCAAGCTCAAGATCTTCCAACTCAACACCGAGGACGCCCCTTCGTTCCTCTATACGCGAATGCCATGCCCATTACGCAGCCGCGCCATCCCCGCCTACGGCGCACCGAAGGAATCGCAGCGCAAATCAGGCAAACACGACTTGTGTATGTCCTTGCGGATGACTGCGAGGCGCCTTGCGAACCACAATCTCCACATCACGCCCAAGCCTGTTCAGGCACTCAATCATCTTTGCTTCGCTAATGCCACGGAACTGGCCGCGCAGGAGTCCCGAAAGTTTCGGCTGCGTAATGCCCAAAATCTCGGCGGCCTGCTGTTGTGTCAGGTGGCGATGGCGAATGATGTCGCCAATCTTGCTGGCCAACTGCGCCTTGACGTACATCGCCTCGGCATCAGCGGTTTGCAAATCGGCGTAGACGTTGCCGCTGCTTTCTTCAATCTCGATCATTTCTGAACTCCTAGACTGACCTCAATGGCCTTCAATCGTGACTTGATCAACTCGACATCCGGCTTGGGCGTGGCAATGCCCTGCGTGGATTTCTTCTGGAAACAATGCACGACATATACGGCCTCGGCATAGCGCACGGTATAAACAGCACGGTACGCACCGCCCTGGAAATCTTCCACCACCTCCACGACGCCTGCACCACCAAAACCTTTCAGCGGCTTAACATCAGGATGCTTCTGTCCAACTTGGGCCAAATGCAGCGCATATCCGAAGGTGTCCTGCACCGCTTCCGGCATGGCCATGAGGTCTTTTTTGCTGGATGCGACCCAGCGCAGGGGTTTGGTTGGGGTTGGCATCAGGTAATTATGCCCATATAGGAATAAAAACGCCAGCTCACGACCTAATCAGACGGTGATTTACCCCACCAGCACCACATTCATCCCCGCCATCTCCACCGCCGGTACGCCCACCACGGTAATCACGATCTCTTCTTCGTCCGGCTTTCCGCATTTTAACAGGCGAGATAGTCGCGTCGCTCGGCGGTATCGGCCAACGTC
>CAZZFN010000112.1:0-6611 GCA_964653505.1 uncultured Methyloversatilis sp. | reverse complement strand
GCAGTCCCTGAGAGGAGACAATCGTGAGAAAGTTGTTCGTTTTGATTGCGGCAGCCGCTGTTCTTGCCGGATGCAACACCATCCAGGGTATTGGCAAGGATATCGAAAAGGGTGGTGAAGCCATCCAGAAGGCCGTCAAATGATCTGTCCAGGAAGCGCCATGAAGATATGCGTATTGCCCGGCGACGGGATCGGCCCGGAAATCACCGCCGAGGCTGTTCGGGTGTTGCGGGCCCTCGGCCTGGCATTCGAGATGGAAGAAGCGCTCTTGGGCGGCTGCGCCGTCGACGCCACCGGCGACCCCTACCCGGAAGCCACCCGCAAGCTTGCGCGCGCCGCCGACGCCGTTCTGCTCGGCGCCGTTGGCGGCCCGCAGTATGACAGCCTGCCGCGCGAGCAGCGCCCCGAGCGCGGGCTGCTGGGCATCCGCAAGGATCTCGGCCTGTTCGCCAACCTGCGCCCCGCCGTGCTCTACGCCGAGCTCGCCAACGCCTCGACGCTGAAGCCCGAGGTGGTGGCCGGCCTCGACATCCTCATCATCCGCGAACTGACCGGCGACATCTACTTCGGCCAGCCGCGCGGCATCGAGACGCGCGACGGCGAGCGGGTGGGCATCAACACCATGATCTACGGCGAGAGCGAGATCCGCCGCATCGGTCGCGTGGCCTTCGAATCGGCCAGGAAGCGCAACAAGAAGGTCTGTTCGGTCGACAAGATGAACGTGCTCGAATGCACCCAGCTGTGGCGCGACGTGATGATCGAGGTGGCGAAAGACTATCCCGACGTCGAGCTTTCCCACATGCTGGTCGACAATGCGGCCATGCAGCTGGTGAGGAATCCCAAGCAGTTCGACGTGATGGTCACCGGCAACATGTTCGGCGACATCCTTTCCGACGAGGCCTCGATGCTCACGGGCTCCATCGGCATGCTGCCCTCGGCCTCGCTTGACGAAAAGAACAAGGGTCTCTACGAACCCTGCCACGGTTCGGCGCCCGACATCGCCGGCCAGGGCGTGGCCAACCCGCTGGCGACCATCCTCTCGGCGGCGATGATGCTGCGCTACAGCTTCGCCAACGAAGAGGCCGCGACACGCATCGAGAATGCCGTCAAGAAGGTGCTGGCGCAGGGTTTCCGCACCGGCGACATCCATGAGCCGGGCACGAAGAAAGTGGGAACGAAGGACATGGGCGACGCGGTTCTCGCGGCACTGTGATGGATCGACGGGGAACGGAACAATGAAAAAGGTAGGCTTGGTCGGATGGCGCGGCATGGTCGGCTCGGTGCTGATGCAGCGCATGCGCGAGGAAGGCGATTTCACGCACATCGAACCGGTGTTCTTCACGACGTCGAACGTCGGCGGCCGGGGGCCGGAGGAGGCCGGGGGCGCGCCGCTCAAGGATGCGTCCGACATCGAAGCGCTCAGGCAACTCGACATCGTCATCACCTGTCAGGGCGGTGACTACACCAAGGCGGTGTTCCCGCAGCTGCGCGCGGCCGGCTGGAACGGCTACTGGATCGATGCGGCCTCGACGCTGCGCATGACCGACGATGCGATCATCATCCTCGACCCGGTGAACCTCGACGTCATCGAGGCAGGCCTGGCCAAGGGCGTCAAGAACTACATTGGCGGCAACTGCACGGTCTCGCTCATGCTGATGGGATTGGGCGGGCTGTTCCGCGCCAATCTCGTCGAATGGATTTCGGCCATGACCTATCAGGCCGCTTCGGGCGCCGGGGCGCAGAACATGCGCGAACTGCTCGCCCAGATGGGCGTGCTGCACGATGCCGTGAAGGCCGAGCTGGCCGACCCGGCCTCGGCGATCCTCGCCATCGACCGCAAGGTGGCCGAGACCATGCGTTCGAGCGCCATGCCGACCAAGAACTTCCGCGGCGTGCCGCTCGCCGGCAGCCTGATTCCCTGGATCGACGTGCCGGTCGAGGGGGGGCAGTCGAAGGAGGAATGGAAGGGCGGGGCGGAGTGCAACAAGATTCTGGGTCGACCGGCCTTCCGCTCGCCGGGCAGCATTCCGGTCGACGGCTTGTGTGTGCGCGTCGGTGCGATGCGCTGCCATTCCCAGGGGCTCACGATCAAGCTGAAGAAGGATGCGCCCCTCGACGAAGTAACCGACATCATCGCCAAGGGCAACGACTGGGTGAAGGTGGTGCCCAACGAGCGCGAAACGACCGAGCGCGAGCTCACCCCGGCGGCCGTGACCGGCACGCTCGCCGTGCCGGTCGGCCGCCTGCACAAGCTGGCGATGGGCCCGGAGTATCTGGGAGCTTTCACCTGCGGCGACCAGTTGCTGTGGGGGGCAGCCGAGCCGCTGCGCCGCATGTTGCGAATTTTGCTCGGGTAATCGTATTTGGCATATAAACCAAAGGTCGAGCTTGCGCCATTAACTCCATGATGTTATTTTGAATGGCATTCACCCATACCCGGCGGGGGTTATCGTGAGCAAAACACTCAAATCGTCGATGTTCAGGACATCCGTGCTGGCGCTGATGCTGGCCGGCGCCGTTTCGGCGCAGGCTGCGGGTTTGGGGAGGTTGAGCGTGTATTCCGGCATCGGACAACAGTTGAATGCCGAAATAGCGCTCACCGCAACGCCGGACGAGCTGAGTTCCATGACGGCCAAACTGGCCTCCCACGAGGCCTTCCGGGAGGCCGGCGTCGAATATATGGGCCTGCTGGCCGATGTGCGCATCAGCCTCGAAAAAAATGCCGCCGGTCAGCCGGTACTGAGGCTGACATCGATCCGGCCCATCGGCGAACCCTTCCTGCATTTTCTGCTCGAGTTGAACTGGGCGTCCGGTCGCATGGTGAGGGAATACACTTTTCTGCTCGACCCGCCGGAGCTCCTCCAGGCAGCCAGGCCGGCGTCGGTGGTGACTCCGGTTACACCGGCCGGCAAGGCGTTGCCGCCGGTTGCTGCGCCTGCGCAGCCCAAGCCCGCTGCGGCCATCGCCAGACAGGCCCAGCCCGCCGCCTCCGAGTATCGGGTCAAGCCGGGCGACACGCTGAGCAAGATCGCCAGGGAGATCCGGCCGGAAACGGTGACGCTCGACCAGATGCTGGTCGCCCTGTTCAATGTCAATCAGGATGCCTTTGCCGGCAACAACATGAACAGGCTGCGCGCCGGGAAGATTCTGCGGCTTCCTGCCCCGGCGGAGGTGGCCGGTCTCGATGCGGCGGAGGCACGCAAGCTGGTGATCGCCCATAGCGGCGAGTTCGATGCCTACCGCGGTCGACTGGCGCGCGCTGCAGCCGAGGCTCCCCCCGCGGAGACGGCGCCCCGGCAACAAGCCGCCGGAGTGATCGCGCCGCGCGTGATGGACCAGGTTCCCGCACCGGCGCCCACCGACAAGCTCGAAGTTTCGCGCACCGAGCCAGCCAGGGCTGCGACCGGCGCCGGTCTCGAAGAAGACCTGATCGCGCGCGACAAAGCCTTGCGCGAAGCGTCGGAGCGCATTGCCCAGCTGGAAAAGAACATCGAGAATCTGAAAAAACTGGTCGAGGTCAAGAGCCAGACGGGCGCTCAGCTGCAGCAGGACGCAGCGGCGACCCAGCCCAAGCCGCCTCCAGGGATACCCGAGCCCCCCGTAGCCGTCGCGCCGGCGGAGCGACCCGCACCCGCGGAAGAGCCCAAGCCGGCCGCGGAATCGGTGAAACCGGCACAGCCACCTGTGCAGCCGCCCGTGGCGAAGGCCCCGGTTACCGCCCCGCCGCTGCCCCCGCCCGAACCCGGCTTCATCGAAGAGAACCCGGCGCTTGTCTACGGTGGGGGCGGGCTGATCGCCCTGTTGCTGGGCTATTTGGGATATTCATCCTGGCGCCGCAGGAGAGCGGCGATCGAGCAGGACAGCGCCAGCCTGGCCGCCGCGCCGCCTGCCGCGGCAGGAATACAGGAGGCCAAGGTGGTCCCGGCGGCCCCGGCAACCGCTGCACCAGCGACCGGTTTCGAAACGGGGGAGATCTCGATCCAGGGAGAGTTCAGCGACGGCGGCCTGCTGACCAACGAGGAAATCGTCGATCCGGTTGCCGAAGCCGGCGTACTGATGGCCTACGGTCGCGACCGCCAGGCCGAAGAGGTTCTGCTCGATGGTCTGGAAAAGGACCCGGCACGCCAGGCCATCCACATGAAATTGCTCGAGCTGTATGCAAAACAGGAAAACATTGCCCAGTTCGAGACGGTTGCCGAAAAACTGCATGCACTGACCAACGGTCGGGGCGCGGATTGGGAAAAGGCCCTGGCTGCCGCCCGCACTCTGGGACTTGCGGGAGGCATTTTTGGAATTGCTGGGGGGGCGGCCGCCGTCATCCCGCCCGAGGCGGATGGTATCGAGCCATCGGCAGTCCTGGATTCGCAGCAGTCGGTCGCGCAGCCGCTTGCTCCTGTTTCTGCCGAGGCGGTCGAAACTGCCGAAGCCCCGTTGGCCGAGGAAACGCCATCGCTGGAATTCGACCTCGATCTGGGAGAACCGGCGAAGGCGGAGGCAGCGCCGCCGGCAGCCGAAACGTCCTTGGCCGTCGAGGCTCCGGAAGAGGACATCAGCCTCGATTTCGACTTCGACCTGGGAACACCCGAAGCCCGTGAGCTTGTCGAGGCGGCCGTGGACAGGGCGATCGAACCGTCGGAGTCCAAGCTGGCCAATCTGGATTTCGATCTGGATCTCGGCTCTCCGGCCGGGATGGAGGTCGATACGGCGCCGGTACAGCCCCGGCAGGCGTCGGAGGTTGCGTCGGGAGAGGCTGGCGCGGTTGGAGGAGGCATCGACGACCTGAAGTTCGATTTCGATCTCGAACTCGATCGGGAGCCAGCCGGTCCAGCTGCTGCCGGACCGGGTGGGGAAGCGTCGCCCGCGACCGAAATCGGAGCGGTCGAGGATGTCGCGGAACAGCCGGCCGATGACGTCGAACCGGATAGTCCCGAGGCGGCAACCAAGCTCGAACTGGCGCTGGCCTATGAGGAAATGGGCGATATCGAAGGCGCGCGCGAACTGCTGAACGAAGTGCTCAACGAAGGCAGCTTGGCCCAGCAGGAGCAGGCGCGGGCGAAGCTTGTCCAGTTGGTCGCGTAATTTCGGGCGCTGCGACGGTATCGGTCTGCGGTGTCGTGGCGTGCGCGCTCCGATGCTGCACCCCGTCACTTTGCTGGCTTCCTGGTTCGCCTTCGCGCTGGGCCTGCAATGGGTCGGGTTCGCGAGCCTGGCGGCCATTTCCGCCATCGTCCTGGTTACGGCTGCCGTGGCGGCGGCGCGGCGCTGTCGCAAGCTGTTGCGGCGCGCGCGCTGGTTGCTGCTTGCGCTGGCCGTTCTTTATTTTTTCGCCACGCCGGGGGTGTATGTCGCAGGGTTTCCCGGCGAGCTCGGGGTAACGCATGAGGGGCTGTTGCGCGGCGGCGAACAGATCGCGCGTCTGGTGGCCCTGCTCGCCAGCCTTGCCCTGCTGCACCAGGTCGCCGGAACTGCCGGACTGCTGAGCGGCCTCTACTGGATCTTGAAGCCGTTTCCCTGGGGCGAGGCCACGGTGGTGCGTCTGATGCTTGCGCTCGACTATGTGGAACAGGAGCCGGCAGGCCGATGGCGCGACTGGCTGATGCCCGCGCCGGATTGCGCAGATGCGCTGGCAAGCAGTCTCGTGCTCGCGATGCCGCGTTTCAGACGCCGGGACTACCTGGTGCTGCTGGCCGTGGGCAGCGCAACGCTGATCGCGATGATCGAACCATGAGGTTCGCGCTTGGCCTCGAGTATGACGGCCAGCACTTTTCCGGCTGGCAGTCGCAGCCGGGGGGCAACACCGTTCAGGATGCGCTCGAAACTGCCCTGGCGGCGGTGGCCGGCATGCCGGTTGCGGTCACCTGCGCCGGCCGCACCGATGCCGGGGTGCATGCGACGGCGCAGGTCGTCCATTTCGATGTTGCCGTCGAGCGGCCAGCGACGGCCTGGGTGCGCGGCACGAACGCGCATTTGCCTGCTGCGGTCGCCGTGCGCTGGGCGGTGCCGGTCGGCGATGACTTTCACGCCCGCTTTGCCGCGCGGGCCCGTTCCTACCGGTACATCCTGCTCAATCGTCCCGAACGGCCCGGACTGATGGCCGGCAAGGTCGGCTGGTGCCATCGTCCGCTCGATGTCGCGGCGATGCAGGCGGCGACGGCCTGCCTGATCGGCGAACACGACTTTTCGTCCTTCCGCGCCGCCGGCTGTCAGTCCAAGACGCCGGTCAAGACGCTCCATCGCTGCGAGATCGACCGCCAGGGCGACTTCGTGATCTTCGATTGCTGTGCCAATGCCTTCCTGCACCACATGGTGCGCAATCTGGTCGGCGCGCTGGCCTATGTCGGCATGGGACGGGTAACTCCGGTCGACTTTGCCAATCTGCTGGCGGCGCGCGACCGGCGGCTGGGAGCGCCGACCTAT
The DNA here is from genome assembly GCA_964653505.1 of uncultured Methyloversatilis sp. Taxonomy (GTDB): domain Bacteria; phylum Pseudomonadota; class Gammaproteobacteria; order Burkholderiales; family Rhodocyclaceae; genus Sulfuricystis. Next base: position 194 of record CAZZFN010000112.1, on the reverse strand, counting down.
GCGCCGGACGGCCTATACCTGACGGGCGTCGATTATGGCGAGAGGTGGGCTTTGCCGCAGCAGGGACGTATCATGGCGGTTCCGCAACTGCCGGGCAGCTGATTTCATGCACCGAACCCGCATCAAGATCTGCGGCATTACCCGAAACGAAGACCTCGCCGCGGCAGTGAGTGCCGGTGCGGATGCTCTCGGTT
>CAZZFN010000111.1:0-6713 GCA_964653505.1 uncultured Methyloversatilis sp. | reverse complement strand
TGTTCGGCGACTTCTGGGCCTACGGGGCCTTCTTCCCGTATGTCCTGCTGCTGCTGTGGGCCGTGCGCACCGCGCCCTGGAAACGGTTGGCCGAGAGCGACCGGATGCATGTCTGGATGGGGGCGATCGTCGTGCTGGCGCTGATCTGGAGCCTCAAGGCCGGCGTCAGGCCGGGCCTGCACCTGCACCTGCTCGGCGCGACCGCCTTCACCCTGATGTTCGGCCGCCAGCTCGCGCTGATCGGCCTGTCGGTCGTGCTCGCGGCGGTGACCTTCAACGCCGGGCTCAAGGACATCGAGGGCTGGCAGGCCTTTGCGCTCAACGCGCTGGCGTTGGTCGTCGTGCCGGTGTTCGTCGCGCATCTCGTGCTGCGCTTTGCCGAGCGCTTCCTGCCGCCCAACATCTTCGTCTATTTCTTCGTCGCCGCGTTTTTCGGCGGGGCGGTCGCGGCGGTGGCCAGCGGTGTGGCCAGCGGGCTGCTGCTGTGGGGGGCGGGCATCTACGGCCTCGATCTGCTGATTGCCGACTACCTCGCGTTCTACCTTCTGCTCGGTTTCGCGGAAGCCTGGCTCAACGGCGCCGCGATCACGCTGATGGTGGTCTATTTCCCGCGCTGGGTCGGCAGCTTCGACGACCGGCGTTATCTCTGGCAAAGGAAGGAACCGCGTCCATGAACTACGCCGCGCCGCTGCAGGACATGCAATTCGCCCTCGAGGAACTCGCCGGCATCGACGAGATCGCCCGCCTGCCGGGCTGCGCGGAGGCGACGGCGGACGTCGTCGCCGCAATCCTCGAGGAAGCCGGCAAGTTTGCGAGCGGCGTGCTGGCGCCGCTGAATGCCTCCGGCGACCGCGCGGGCTGCGCGTGGAACGACGGGGCGGTCACCATGCCGGCCGGTTTCGGCGCCGCCTATCGCCAGTTCGCGGACAACGGCTGGATGGGTCTCGGCCACGCTCCCGCGTTCGGCGGGCAGGGGCTGCCGCGCGTCGTTGCGGCGGCGGTGCGCGAGATGTGGAAGTCGGCCAACCATGCCTTCGCCCTCTGCCCGATGCTCACCGACGGCGCTATCGAGGCGCTGGAGCTGTGCGGATCCCCCGAGCAGAAGGCGCTCTACCTGCCGCGCATGGTGGCGGGCGCATGGACCGGCACGATGAACATCACCGAGCCGCAGGCCGGCTCTGACCTCGCACTGATCCGCACGCGCGCCGAGCCGCAGGCCGACGGCAGCTACAAGGTCTTCGGCCAGAAGATCTTCATCACCTACGGCGAGCACGACATGGCGGAGAACATCGTCCACCTCGTGCTGGCGCGCCTGCCGGACGCGCCGCCGGGCGTCAAGGGCATCTCGCTGTTCCTGGTGCCGAAATTCCTCGTAAATGCGGATGGTTCGCTGGGCGCGCGCAACGACGTGACCTGCGCCTCGATCGAGCACAAGCTCGGCATTCACGCCAGCCCGACCTGCACCATGAGCTTCGGCGACCATGGCGGCGCTCGCGGCGAACTCGTCGGCAAGCCGAACGAAGGCCTGAAATACATGTTCGTGATGATGAACGCGGCGCGCTACGCGGTCGGCCTCGAAGGGCTCGGGCTGGCCGCGGCGGCGACGCAGAAGGCCGTCGCCTACGCGCGGGAGCGCGTGCAGGGTCGCGCCATCGAAGGTTCGGACGCGCCGGTCGCGATCGTCCGCCATCCGGACGTGCGGCGCATGCTGATGCTGATGAAGGCGCACACCGAGGCGATGCGCGCGCTGGCCTACGTCGTCGCCGCCGCGCAGGACAGGGCTTCGCATCATCCGGATGCCGCCGAGCGTCGGCGCAACCAGGCGTTTGTCGACCTGATGACCCCGGTGGTCAAGGGCTGGCTCACCGAAACCGCCAACCAGATCGCCTACCTCGGCGTGCAGGTGCATGGCGGCATGGGCTTCATCGAGGAGACCGGCGCCGCGCAGTTCATGCGCGACGCGCGCATCACGACCATCTACGAAGGCACCACGGGCATCCAGGCCAACGACCTGATCGGTCGCAAGATCGCGCGCGAAGGCGGCGCGACGTTGAAAACGGTCGTCGCGCAGATGCAGGCGACGCAGGCGCAGATCGCCGCCTGCGACGATGCCGACTGCCGCGCGATCGCCGCAGCCCTGGATGAAGGCATCGCGGCCGTCGCGGCGGCGGGCGAGCACATCGTCGCCCACTACGGCGCGGATGTGCGCGCGGTCGCGGCGGGCGCGGCGCCCTTTCTCGCGCTGCTGGGCAGCGTCGCCGGCGGCTGGCAGATGGCGCGCGCCGCGCTGGCGGCGCGGGCGAAAGTCGGCGCCGGCGAGACGGCGCCGTTTTATGCGGCGAAGATCAAAACCGCGCGCTTCTACGCCGACCATGTGCTGGTCGAGGCGGCGGGCCTCGCGCGGCGCGTCGCCGCCGGCGGCGCGAGCGTGCTGGCGCTCGACGACGGGCAGCTGTAAGCAGCCCGCAAGGGTCGTCTCAGAAAACGGTCGCCAGCGGCAAGAACAGGGTAAGCGGCGAGTCTGGCAAGGCAATGAAGCCGTGATGCCGGTAAAAAGCCGCTGCCGCCTCGTCCTTGGCGTCCACCACCAGGGCGAAGGCTGCAATTTCCGATCGGGCAGCACGGTCGAGCGCGTCGGCCAGCAGCGCACCGCCAAGACCTTGCCCCTTGAATGCATGGTCGACAGCCAAGCGGCCCATACGAACGGCGGGCACGGTCGGATAACGCGGCAGCTGCTTGCCGGTGCTGGCCGGAAGATCGGCCAGCAGCAGGCTTGCCGATGACAAGGTGTAGTAGCCGGCGATGCGCTGCCCGTCTGCCAGGGCCACGAAACAGGCAGCCACGCGGCGGCGAATGTCCTGGGCGGCTTGCTCCCGCAGGTAGCGATTCAGCGGCTCCGAATCGCTGCGGAAGGCTGCGCGGTCATGTGCTGCATCGAGCAGCGCAAGCTGGAACGGCGCGCGGCCCTCAAGAAACTCGAGTTTCTTGCCCCTTGAGGGGAGAGACGAGCGCAGCGAAGTCTTTCGGGGCGGGCTCATTCAGTGCGCAATAGCTTGCTGCGACGGGCAAAGGCACGTTCCAAAGCCGGGGCCGGTTTTGGGGGCGAAAGCAGCGCTTGCGCGAAACAGTCTTGATCGGCCAGAGACAGACGGATGACTTCCGCTTGCTCGATAGCGCGCTGCGCGGCGTCCTGCACGGCGGATACCACGAAATCGGTCATGGTGCGCCCCTGAAGTTCGGCAGCACGCTTGAGCATCGAATGCAGGTCGGTGCTGATTCTGGCTTCGAGACGGGCGGTAGGGATGGCGGCAGGCATGGTTTTGTCCTCCTGGCGCAATCATACGGCAATCTGCCGTACAACTCAATCGCATTACATGTCCGGGTAGATCGGCCCCTCGCCGCCCTGCGGCGTCACCCAGTCGATGTTCTGGCCGGGGTCCTTGATGTCGCAGGTCTTGCAGTGCACGCAGTTCTGCGCGTTGATCTGCAGGCGCGCTTGCCCGGCTTCCTCGACGATCTCGTAGACGCCGGCCGGGCAGTAGCGCTGCTCGGGCGCGGCGTAGAGCGGCAGGTTGTGGGCGACGGGTAACTTGTCGTCCTTGAGGCGCAGGTGGCAGGGCTGGTCTTCCTCGTGGTGGGTGTTGGAGAGGAAGACCGACGACAGCCGGTCGAAGGTGAGCACGCCGTCGGGCTTCGGATAATCGATCGGCGCGCACTGCGCGGCCGGCTTGAGCTTGGCGTGGTCGGCGCCGAGGCGCAGTGTCCAGGGCGCCTTGCCGCGAAAGACCTGCTGGTCGATGCCGAACAGCAGCGAGCCTTTCCACAGCCCCTTGGCCATCAGCGGCTTGAAGTTGCGCGCGCGCTGCAGCTCGTCGAACAGCCAGGACTGGCGGAAGGCTTCCGGATAGGCGGTGAGCTCGTCGCCGCTGCGCCCTGCGGCCAGCGCGGCCGCCGTCGCTTCGGCCGCCAGCATGCCGGACTTGAGCGCGCTGTGCGAGCCCTTGATGCGCGCGGCGACGAGGAAGCCGGCGTCGTCGCCGATCAGCGCGCCGCCCGGGAAGATCAGTTTCGGCAGCGCCTGCAGGCCGCCCGAGGCCAGCGCGCGCGCGCCGTAGGCGAGCCGCGTGCCGCCTTCGAACAGCGGTCGCAGGGCCGGGTGGGTCTTGAGCCGCTGCATCTCCTCGAAGGGCGAGAGATACGGGTTCGCGTAGCCCAGGCCGACGACGAGTCCGAAGGACACGAGATTTTCTCCATAGTGATAACAGAAGCCGCCGCCGTAGGTGTCGTTGTCCAGAGGCCAGCCGGCGCTGTGCATCACGAGACCCTTGCGGTGCTGCTCGGGCGTCACCTGCCAGAGCTCCTTGATGCCGATGCCATAGACCTGCGGGTCGGCGCCGGCGCGCAGGTTGAAGCGCTGTTCGAGCCGCTTGCCGAGATGGCCGCGGCAGCCTTCGGCGAACAGCGTGTATTTGGCGCGCAGTTCCATGCCGGGCTGGAAGTTCGGGCCGGGCTCGCCGTTCTTCAGCACGCCCATGTCGCCGGTGATCGCGCCGGCGACGCGGTCATCCTCGTACAGCACGTCGGCACCCGCGAAGCCGGCATAGACCTCGACGCCGAGCGCCTCGGCCTGCTGGCCGAGCCAGCGGCAGACCGCGCCGAGGCTGACGACGTAATTGCCGGCGTTGTGGAAGCAGGCCGGCAGCAATGCGGCGGGCAGGGCGTGGGCGCGCTGCTCGGTGAGGAACAGCAGGCGGTCCTCGCTCACCGGCGTGTCGAGCGGGGCGTCGCGCTCCTGCCAGTCGGGGAACAGCTCGTTCAGCGCGCGCGGGTCCATCACCGCGCCGGAGAGGATGTGGGCGCCGATCTGCGCGCCCTTGTCGATCAGGCAGACGTTGAGATTGCCGTCGAGCTGCTTGAGCCGGATCGCCGCCGCCAGGCCGGCCGGTCCGCCGCCGACCACCACCACGTCGAATTCCATCGCTTCGCGCTCCATCGCCCTCTCCCTTTGTGCGGCAGGGGCCGATTATAATTCGCGCTTCCCTGCGGCCTTGATGACAGCGCGAATGGAGACGAACGGGCGTTTGCTGCGACTGGTGGCCGAGCTGCGCGACGAGCTGCGTCAGGGGGGCGCCGGCGCCCCGTGCGCGCCGGTAACGCTCGACAGCCAGCTCGATCGCGATCTCGGTTTCGACAGCCTGGCCAGGAGCGAGCTGCTGCTGCGCGTCGAGACCGAGTTTGCGCTGCATCTGCCTGCCCAGGCGCTGGCCGAGGCGCAGACCCCGCGCGACCTGTTGCGCGCCCTGCAGGCGGCCCGGCCGGAAGCGGCCGTCGCCGCACAGATGCCGCCCGTCGCCCCGGCCGGCAGTGCGCCGCCGCGGCGGCTGGCGGCCCCGGACGCTCTCGCCACCCTCACCGACGTGCTGCGCTGGCATGCCGCGCACCAGCCGGAGCGCATTCATCTGACCTTCCTCGACGAGGACGAGCGTCCGATGCCGCTGACCTACGGCCGGCTGTGGGCCGAGGCGCGCGCCGTGGCCGCCGCGCTGCAAAGGCGCGACATTTCTCCCGGCGCCGCCGTGGCGCTGATGCTGCCGACCTGTCCGGACTTTTTCCCGTGCTTCTGCGGCATCCTGCTCGCCGGCGCCGTGCCGGTGCCGATCTACCCGCCGGCCCGTCCGTCCCAGATCGAGGATCATCTGCGCCGCCACGCGGCGATCCTGGCCAACGCCGAGGCGCGGCTGCTGATCGCCAACGGCGCGCTGGCCCTGCCGGCCGGTCTGCTGCAGGGGCAGGCGCCCGGCCTCGCCGCGGTGGTGCTGGCCGAGGATCTGCTCGCGGAGACGGGCACGCCCCAGGCGGTGGCGTCCCGCGCCGACGACCTGGCCCTGCTGCAATACACCTCGGGCAGCACCGGCAGCCCGAAAGGGGTGATGCTCACCCACGCCCAGCTGCTCGCCAACATCCATGCCATGACCGCGGCGGCCGGCGTCGACGACGACGACGTGTTCGTCAGCTGGCTGCCGCTCTATCACGACATGGGGCTGATCTGCGCCTGGCTGTCCTGCCTGGTGCATGCCATTCCCTTCGTCGCGATGTCGCCGCTCGATTTCCTGGCGCGCCCGGCGCGCTGGCTGCGCGCGATCCACGCCTATCGCGGCACGCTTTCCGGCGCGCCGAACTTCGCCTACGAGCTGTGCCTCAAGCGCATCGACGACGCGACGCTCGCCGGTCTCGACCTGGCGTCGTGGCGGCTGGCCTTCAACGGCGCCGAGCCGGTCAGCCCGGATACGGTGACGCGCTTCGCCGCGCGCTTCGCCGCCTGCGGCCTGCGCCCGCAGGCCATCGCCCCGGTGTATGGCCTGGCCGAATGCGCGGTCGGCCTGACCGTCTCGCCGGGCGCCGGCGCGCGCATCGACCGCATCCGGCGCGCCCCCTTCGTCGCTACCGGACAGGCGCTGCCCGCCGCGGCCGATGCGCCGGACGCGATGCGCTTCGTCGCCTGCGGCAGGCCGCTGCCGGGCTACCAGGTACGCATCGTCGATGCCGGCGGCGTCGAGCTGGCGGAGCGCCGCGAGGGCCGCCTGCAGTTCCGCGGCCCTTCGGCGACGGCCGGCTACTACCGCAATCCGCAGGCGACCGCCGCGCTGATCCGCGCCGGCTGGCACGACAGCGGCGATTACGCCTATCTGGCGGATGGCGAGGTGTATCCGACC
>CAZZFN010000110.1:0-6798 GCA_964653505.1 uncultured Methyloversatilis sp. | reverse complement strand
GCGGCTGGGTGCGCGTCGACCCGACCGCCGCCGCCGCGCCGGCGCGCATCGAGGACGGCCTCGCCGCCGCCGTGCCGGTCGGCGATCCGCTGCCTTTCCTCGCCGCTCCCGGCCTCGACTGGCTGCGCGCACTGCGCTTCCGCTGGTGGGCAATCAACAACAGCTGGAACCAGTGGGTGCTCGGCTTCGATCCGGAGCGCCAGATCGAGCTGCTGCGGCGGCTCGGCATGGCCTCGCCCGACTGGCGCCAGATGACCGCCTGGCTCGCCGGGCTGAGCGGGCTGGCGCTGCTCGCGCTCGCCGCCATGCTGCTGTGGCGCCGTCCGCGTCCCGACCCCGCGCAGCGGCAATGGCTGCGCCTCGCCCGCCGGCTGGAGAAGCGCGGCCTGCCGCGCCGGCCGTGGGAAGGTCCGCAGGACTACGCAAATCGCGTGGCGCAGGAATTGCCCGCCGCGGCGGACGACATGCGCGCCATCGCCGCGCTCTACGCCGGGCTGCGCTACGGCGCCGCGCCTGCCGATTCCATCGCCGCATTGCGCCGGCGCGTCGCCGCCTTCCGACCATGAAACGCGCCGTCCTCGCCGTGCTCCTTCTGCTCGCCTCCCACGTCCAGGCGGCCGGCTACGCCGAGCGCGCGGATGTGCAGGCCTTCATCGCCGAGATGCAGGCGCGCCACGGCTTCGATGCCGCGCAGCTCGACGAACTGTTCGGCAGGACGCGGCCGATCCCGGCCGTGCTCAGGGCCATCGCTCCGCCGACCGATCCGCGCGTCAAATCCTGGAAAAACTACCGCGCCCGCTTCATCGAGCCGCAGCGCACCGCCGCCGGCCTGGCCTTCTGGCAGCGCCACGCAGGAACACTGGCAAAAGCGGAAGCCCTGACCGGCGTGCCGGCCGAAATCGTCGTCGCCATCATCGGCATCGAGACGCTCTACGGCAAGCACCTCGGCCGCTTCGACACCCTTGCCGCGCTGACCACGCTGGCCTTCGACTATCCGCCGCGCGCGCCGCTGTTCCGCCGCGAGCTCGAGTCCCTGCTGCTGCTCGCGCGCGCGGAGAACCGGCCGCCCGACAGCTACCGCGGCTCTTTCGCCGGCGCCATCGGCCTGCCGCAGTTCCTGCCCTCCAGCATCCGCGCCTATGCGGTCGACTCCGACGGCGACGGCCGCATCGACCTGACCGGCAGCGCCGAGGACGCCATCGGCAGCGCGGCGAACTTCCTCAAGGAACACGGCTGGGAAACCGGCGGACCGGTTACGGTAAAAGTCGGCGTAGGGCCGTCCCAAGCCGACGCCCCCCCTGTGGGGGGCAGCGAGCAGGGTTTGCGAGCGAGGGGGGGCAATCATGTCGGCGCCGACGAGACGGCATCCCAATCGCTGCTCGCGGAAGGCATTCTGCCCCGGCGGCGTCCGCAGGAAATGCGCGAACTCGGTATCGACATCCCCGCCGACGCGCCCGACGCCCCCGCCGCGCTGATCGACCTGGTCACGCCGGATGCGCCGACCGAATACTGGCTCGGCTACCGGAACTTCTACGTAATCACGCGCTACAACCGCAGCAGCTTCTACGCGATGGCGGTGTGGCAGTTCGCGCAGGTGCTAAAAATGGCACGCCAAGACTAGCGGAAATTTCTGGCCCTGCTCGATTTCCTGTTTCTTGAGCGCGGCGGCGGTAGCTGCCGTGCTGGCGGTATCGATACCACAGGCAGTGAGCAACGAGGCTGCGGCAATGCAAATGATGGGTTTCATCCTGCGCTCTCAAGTCTACTGGGCAGGTTCAATCTCCTGTTGTCCTGCTTAGCCCGTAACCACCTTGCGCGAGGCGCGAGGTGGGCGTGCAGATAAACCGGTTACTTGAGCAAGCTCCAGCAAGCCACGCAAAGCGTCATTAACCGCTTGTGCATTGGGAAAAGCTTTTTGTACCTCGGGAGAAATGACCACCACGTTGGAGGTTTTTCGGCAACGATCCGCGTACTTGCCACGTGTCATTGCACCGAAATCCTCACGCCGATATTCTGAACGTAGTTCGTCCTGGATTGGTTTAGCCTTCTTCATATATTTTCCTTTCGGCCCGTGTCGCCGGTCGTGCGCTGATGATGCGAATTTTGCCACTCCGCTCGGTATGTGCAACCAGCAGAATGCGCTTTTTCGCGGACAAGCCAAATGTTACGTAACGATGCTCGCCAACCGAATGGTCGGGATCACGGCCAGTGAGGGACAAGTCGTCCTCGAAAACGGTTGCGGCCTCCTCGAAAGTGACCTTGTGCTTCGCCAGGTTTGCCGCCGCTTTGGTTTCTTCCCATTCAAAATTCATTGACCCCCTCCAACCCGCCTACAACAATGAGCGCACACCCACCCCGTCGCGCGCGAGGCGCTGGCGCAGGCGCGCGAGGGCTTCCATCTGCAGCTGGCGCACGCGCTCGCGCGTGATGCCGAGCTCGCGTGCCAGGGTTTCCAGCGTGGCGATGTCGCGGCCGTTGAGTCCGTAGCGCGTCTCGACCACATGGCGGTGGCGGTCGGACAACTCGCCGACCCAGGCATCGATGCGCCGCACGATCTCGTCGTGTTCGACGGCGGTCGCAGGATCGATGGCGCGCTCGTCGGGAATCGCGTCGCCCACGGTGAGATCCGGATCGATCTCGAGCGGCGCATCGAGCGAGGCGGTGCGCTCGTTGAGCAGCAAGAGCCGGCGAATCTCGTCGACCGGCTTGTGCAGCAGCCGCGCGACTTTTTCGAGCACCGGCGTCGGCTCCGCGTCGGCCCGGTCGACGTCGGCGCCGAGCCGGCGCAGCGCCTGCAGCACGGCGTTGAGTTCCTTGACCACATGCACCGGCAGGCGCACGGTGCGCGCCTGGTTCATGATCGCGCGCTCGATGTTCTGGCGCACCCACCAGGTGGCATAGGTGGAAAAGCGGAAGCCGCGTTCCGGATCGAACTTCTCCAGCGCGTGGATCAGGCCGAGATTGCCTTCCTCGATCAGGTCGTCGAGCGGCACGCCGCGATGCTGGTAATGCTTGGCGATGCTGACCACCAGGCGCAGGTTGGCGACGATCATGCGCTGCCGCGCCTGGAAATCGCCGGCCCGCGTGGCGCGCGCGAGAGCGAGTTCCTCGGCCGGCTTGAGCAGCGGGGTGGCGCCGATCTCGTTGAGGTAGAGCTGGGTGACGTCGTCGAGAAAGCCGTCCTCGCCGGCGACGTCATGGACCTCCCCGCGCTCGGCCTCGTCGGCCGGCGGCAATTCCCCGGCGGCGGTGTCCTTGTCGTCCATCAGCGCGGCGGCAGGAACCTGAGGGGGTCGAGCGGCTTGCCCTTCTGCCGCAGCTCGAAATGCAGCTTGGGCTGGTCGGCGTCGGAATTGCCCAGATCGGCGATGCGCTGGCCGCGCCGCACCGTCTGGCCCTCCCTGACCAGGGTGCGGCTCAGATGCGCATAGACGGTGATGAACGCCTCGTCGTGCTGCAGCACGACGAGATTGCCGTGCTTGGGATAGACCCCGACGAAGATCACCCGGCCCGACGCGGCGGCCAGCACCGGATCGCCGATGGCGCCCCCGATGTCGATGCCGAGATTCACGCTTTGCGTTCCGGCCCGGCCGCCCGAAAACTCGGCCAGCAGCCTGCCGTTGGCCGGCCAGCCCCAGTCGATGCCGGAAGCCGCCTCCTGCGCGGCGGGCGGCGCCGCGGCGGGCGCGCCAGGGGCCGGTGCAGGCGTGGCCGCCTGGGCGGGCGCAGGCGCAGGCGCCGGCGGCTCGCCGCGCAGGCGCGCAAGATTCTCCTCCGAATAGGGCAGCTTGCCGCCCTTGGGCGCGCGTTTGAGGGTTTCGGTGTTGCCGGGCAGCAGGGCCGGCGCGGTAGCCGCGGGCGGCGGCGCACCGTCGAGCGGCCGGGCGGCCACGCCGCCGGCGGCCGCGATCGGACGAATCTCCGCACCCTCGGGCGCCGCCGCGGCGGCCGCCGGCGCCGGCGCGGCGAGTCTCAGTTGTTGGCCGACCTCGATGCGGTTCGGATCCTCGATCTGGTTCCACGCTGCCAGGTCGCGCGCGCCGACCCCATGCTGGCGCGCGATGCCGGAAAGCGTCTCGCCGCGTTTGACGACGTGCATCCTTTCGGCCGGAACGGGCGCGGCAGGCGCCACGGCGGGTACGGCCGCCGGCGCGGCCTCGACCCGTGTCGGCGGCTGCGGCTGAGTCACGGGCGCGGGCAATCTGCCGGCGCAGCCGGCCAGGCTGGCGACCAGGACGATGGCGGGCAGCAGCCAGCGGCGCATCACGCGACCCCGGGCAGCAGCGGCACGAAGCGCACCGCGTCGAAAACGCCTTCCTGCCAGCCGTCGGAGGTCCGCTCGACCGTCACCAGTTCCTGCACGCCGCTGCCCACCGGGATCACGAGACGGCCGCCGACGGCGAGCTGGTCCTTGAGCGCCTGCGGCACGGCCGCGCCGGCCGCCGCGACGACGATCGAATCGAAGGGCGCCGCTTCGGGCATGCCGGCCATGCCGTCGCCATGCTTGAGACGGACGCGCGTCAGCTTGAGCGCCTTCAGGTTCTCGCGCGCGCGGGCGAGCAGCGGGGCGAGGCGCTCGATGCCATACACCTCGCGCGTCAACTGGGCCAGCACCGCCGCCTGGTAGCCGCAGCCGGCGCCGACCTCGAGCGTCCTGCCGAGTCCCGCGCGGCCTGCCAGCAGCAGTTCGATCATGCGCGCGACGATGTAGGGCTGGGAGATGGTCTGGCCGAGAATCAGCGGCAGGGCGGTGTCCTCGTAGGCGCGGTGCGCCATGGCCGGTTCGAGGAAGATGTGGCGCGGCACCACGCCGAGCGCCATCAGCACCTGTTCGTTGCGGATGCCCTGCTCGCGCAGGCGCTCGATCATGCGCGTGCGCGTGCGGTCCGAGGTCATGCCGATGCCGGCCAGCCCGTTCACGCCGCACCTCCGAGCCAGTCGCGCACAGCGTCGATCTGGCCGACATGGGTCAGGTCGACCTGCAGGGGCGTGACCGACGCCCAGCCGTTGTCGACGGCATGGAAATCCGTGCCCTCGCCCGCGTCGGCGGCCGGCCCGGCCGCCCCGACCCAATACACGATGTCGCCGCGCGGCGAGACCTGCCTGACCACCGGCTCGGCCTTGTGGCGACGACCGAGGCGGGTGACGCGCAGGCCGCGCAGCTGATCCCACGGCACATCGGGAACATTCACGTTGAGCAGCACCGGCGCGCCGAAGGGCTGGCGCTGGAAGCGTTCGGCCAGCGCGCGCGCGATGCGCCCGGCGGTAGCGAAGTTGCGCCCGGAAAAGCTGGCGAGCGAGAGCGCGATGGCCGGCACGCCGAGCAGGTAGCCTTCCATCGCCGCCGCCACGGTGCCCGAATAGATCGTGTCGTCGCCCATGTTGGAGCCCCAGTTGATGCCCGACAGCACCATGTCCGGCTCGTGGTCGAGCATGCCGGTCACCGCCAGATGCACGCAATCGGTCGGCGTGCCATTGACGTAGAAGAAACCCGCAGTTGGCCCGTTTTGCGCCTCCCTGAGCTGCAGCGGGCGGTCGAGGGTGAGGGAGTTGGATGCGCCGCTGCGGTTGCGTTCGGGCGCCACCACGATGACTTCGCCCAGGCCCTGCACGGCCGCGTGCAGCGCGGCCAGGCCGGGCGCGTAGTAACCGTCGTCGTTCGAAAGGAGGATGCGCATCGCGCGATTTTACCGGAGGCGCGCCATCGTCCCGCGCATGAAGCAGAGGTCTTCCCAGGCCCGCGCCTTCTCGGGCGGATTGCGCAGAAGATAGGCCGGATGGTAGGTGACGACCAGCGGAATCCCCGCATATTCGTGCAGCAGCCCGCGCGCGCGCGAGATCGTGACCTCCTGCCGCAGCAGGGTCTGCGCCGCCGGCTTGCCCAGCGCGACGATCAGTTTCGGCCGGATCAGATCGATCTGGCGGGCCAGAAACGGCCAGCAGGCGGCCGTCTCGGCCGGTTCCGGCGTGCGGTTGCCCGGCGGCCGGCATTTCACGGCATTGGCGATATAGACCCCGCCATCCGGCCCGCGCGCGAGATCGATGGCCGCGAGCATCGCGTCGAGCAGCTTGCCGGCCTGGCCGACGAAGGGCTCGCCGCGCTCGTCCTCCTCGGCGCCCGGCCCCTCGCCGACGAACAGCCAGTCGGCATTCGTGTCGCCGACGCCGGGCACCGCCTGCTTGCGCGTCTGGCACAGCTCGCAGGCGCTGCAACCGGCCACGGCCTGCTTCAATTCGTCCCAGCCCATCGCGGCGATGGCCGCGGTGCGCGGATCGACCGGCACGGCGGACTCGGCTGCAGGCGCCGCGCCGCGCTTTTTCTTCGGCGGCTGGCGCAGTTTCCAGATCGGCCCGAGGCCCATCTCCTTCAATATCCGATCGCGGTTCATAGTTCCCTGGCCATCACGATGGCATCTTCCCTTCCTGCGGAAGCCGGATAGTACCCGCGGCGGCGACCGATTTCAGCGAATCCCGCACTCCGGTAGAAGGCGATGGCCGCGGCATTCGACGGCCGCACCTCCAGCAGCATGCGTGTCATACCCGTTTCAAGTGCCTGCGCGATCACGTAACTCAGCAGCGTTCGACCACGTCCGGTCCGCTGCAGCTCCGGCGCGATGCCGATCGCCAGCAGGTGGATTTCATCGACGGCGCGCATCAGCACGGCGAAGCCGATGACCGCGTCGCCTTCGCGCGCCACCCAGCCGTCGTAGCCGGCGGCGAGCGCATCGACGAAATTGCCGCGCGTCCAGGGATAGGCCTGCACGCGTTCCTCGAGCGCCAGCACGGCATCGATGTCCT
>CAZZFN010000109.1:0-6828 GCA_964653505.1 uncultured Methyloversatilis sp. | reverse complement strand
CGCCGCAGGTGGCCTTGGTCGGCTTCGGCCGCATTGCCGAGCGGCCGTGGGTCGAGGCTAACGATGGGGCCGGCCGCCTCAAGGCGACGCCGCTGGTCACGGCCAGTCTGGCGGCCGACCACCGCGTGTCCGACGGCCATCGCGGCGCGCTGTTCCTGCGCGAGCTGGCCGAGCTGCTGCAACATCCCGAGGAGCTGGATCGATGACCCCCGAGGAAATCCGCGCCGTCGTGCTGGCCACGCTGCAAGCCATCGCCCCGGAAATCGAGGCCGACGCGCTGCGCGGCGACAAGCCCCTGCGCCGCCAGGTCGACCTCGACTCGATGGACTGGCTGAACTTCCTGCTCGGCCTGCACGGCAGATTCGGCATCGAGATTCCCGAGGCCGATTACCAGAAACTGGCAACCCTGGACGATGTGGTCGATTATCTGGCACGCCGGATGCGGCGAGCGGACAAAATTTCACGATGACAGACACAGGAAAGGAAACAACCATGAGCCAACGCATCAACGATGCCGGATTCCGTCCCGTCCGGCACGACCAGTTGCGTCAGGAACGGGGACACGACACCTACAAGCTGGACGGCAAGCTGCGCGAGCCCGCCGCTTGCGGCGCATGACTGCTGCGAGTGCAAACGGCCCGCTGGCCGGCCTAAAAATCCTCGACCTCACGCGCCTGCTGCCGGGGCCGGTGTGCACGCTGCATCTCGCCGACCTCGGCGCCGAGGTGATCAAGATCGAGGATACCGGCGCGGGCGACTACGCGCGCACGATGGGACTGGGAGCGGCGCCGGGCGAGGACAGCTTCTTCTTCCGCGTGGTGAATCGCAACAAGCGCGGCCTGCGGCTCGATCTCAAGCAGCCGGCGGGTGTGGAGGTCTTCCTGCGCCTCGCGCGCGCTGCCGACGCGATCGTCGAGAGCTTTCGTCCCGGCGTGGTCGACAAACTCGGCGTTGGCTATACGGCAGTGCGGGCGATCAATCCGCGCATCGTCTATTGCGCGATCACCGGCTACGGGCAGGACGGCCCCTGGCGCGACCGCGCCGGCCACGACCTCAACTACATCGCGACTTCCGGTGTGCTTGACCAGATCGGCACGCAGGACGGCGCCCCGGCGATTCCCAACCTGCAGATCGGCGACCTGCTCGGCGGCGCGTTGACGGCCGTCATGGGCATACTCGCCGCGTTGATCGGCGCCCGGGCGACGGGGCAGGGTCGCTACGTCGATGTCGCCATGACCGACGCGACCTTCGCCCATGCCTACACCGGCCTGCTCTCGGTGCTGGCGCGCGGGCAGACGCTGCCGCGCGGCATGGACGACCTCAACGGCGGCCTGCCGGGTTATGGGCTGTATCGCACGCAGGACGGCCGCTACATGGCGGTGGGTGCGCTCGAGCCGAAGTTCTGGCAGGTGTTCTGCGACGCGATCGGGCGTCCCGACCTCAAGCCCTTCGGCCTCGCGCGTGGCGAAGAGGGCGCACGCACCCGGCACGCGCTCGAAACGCTGTTCGCCAGCCAGCCGCTCGCACACTGGGCGGCCCTGTTCGACCAGGTGGACTGCGGCGTCACGCCGGTGCTGAGTTTCGAGGAGGCGATGGCGCATCCGCAGCTGCGGGCGCGCGGCATGCTGCCGGAGGTCGATGGCCTGAGGCAGTTCGCGCCGCCGCTGAAGATGAGCGCACTGGCATTCGCGGTGCGCAGCCCTGCCCCGCAAGCCGGCGCCGACAGCACGGCGATCCTGCGCGAGGCGGGCTACACGGAAACCGAGATCGCCCGGTTCGCGCAAGGCCGCGTGATATAAAGGGACGGTGCAGACCGTCCTTGCGCTACTCCCCGACTTCGCGCTGATCCTGCTCGGCTACGGCCTGCGCCGCGCGATGGCGCTGGGCGACCACTTCTGGAACGGGCTGGAAAAGCTGGTCTATTACGTGCTGTTCCCCGCGTTGCTGTTCAGCGCGATCACCCGGACGCCGCTCGATGCTTCCGCGGTGCCGCTGATCGGTGTAGGCGCGGCGGCGATGGCCGGCGCGATGGGCCTCGCCCTGCTGGCCAAACCGATGTTTCCGCTCACGCCGATCTCCTTCGCCTCGCAGTTCCAGTGCGCCTTCCGCTTCAATTCCTACATCGGCCTCGCGGTGGCGGCCAATCTTCATGGCGCGGCGGGCATCGCGGCGATGGGTCTGCTGGCCGGCGGCATGGTGCCCTTCGCGAATATCGTGGCGGTCGGCATGCTGGCGCGCCACGGCGAAGCCTCGGTATGGCGCGAACTGGCCAGGAATCCGCTATTCCTGGCCACGCTCGCCGCCCTGGCCTGGAATCTCCTCGGCCTGCCGGTGCCCGCGCCGGCAGGACATTTCCTCGGCCGCCTGGCCGATGCGGCGATCGCGCTGGGCCTGCTGGCGGTCGGCGCGGCGCTCAGGCTGCGCGGCACGCTGGGGCGCGACGGCCGTGGCGCGGCAGGCTATTTCCTCGCGGTAAAACTGCTGGCGATGCCGGCGATCGCTCTGCTCGTCGCCCGCTGGATCGGGTTGAGCGGGGTGCACTTCGACGTGGCGATGGTGTTCGCCGCGCTGCCGACGGCATCGTCGGCCTACATCCTCGCACAACGCATGGGCGGCGACGGCGCGCGCGTCGCCTGGCTGATCTCCGCAAGCACCCTGCTGGGGATGGTAACGCTACCCCTTTGGCTCGCTTTTCTTGCGGGGTGAACGCTTGGGTCTGGCGGCGGGCGCCGGCGCCGGCTCCGAGGAAGTCGGCGCTGGCGGGACGGCAGTCTTCATCAGATCCCAGGGCATCTGCCAGACCGCGGGGTCGAGGAAGGGGTTGGGCGCACTTTCCGCTTGCGCCGCGGCTTCTTGCGTTGCCTGGCTCATCTGCCGGAAGGCCATCAGGGTGGCGCGCTGCATCTCGAGGCCCTGGATGCTCATCTGCAACAGGTTGAGGTTGTACTTCAACCAGCCCTCGACCGCTTTCAGATCGGCGATGCGTTTGCCGAGCTCGTCGCCATCGACCGTGGGCGCGACCATGCCTGGCAGCGCGAAGCCGAGGCTGCCCCACAGGTTCCTGATCTGCTCCATCGGATCGTTTTCTGCTGTCATGTTCCGTCTCGCCGGGGTTATGATTCGCTACCAATCATAGCCCCGATTGCAAAGGAGAGTAGGTTGCGAATTCTGGTCATCGAGGATCATGCTCTGGTGCGGGAAGGCCTGCTGCTCGCACTGCGGGCCCTGGAGGAGCCGGGTTCGGCCGCCGAGATCCTCGGGGCGCACGATGCGGACGAGGCGACCCGTTTGCTCGAAGCCAACGAGGACTTCGACCTCGCGCTGCTCGACCTGATGTTGCCCGGCACCGGAGGGCTGGCGTTTCTGGGCGTGATGCGCAAGCGCTATCCGCATGTTCCGGTATTGGTTCTGTCGGCACTCGACGATGCCGATACGGTCGCGAAGGCCATGCGCCAGGGGGCTGCGGGCTTCGTGTCCAAGGCCAGCCCGACCCACGTCCTGCTGGGCGCATTGCGCGAGGTCCTGGCCGGCGAGATCTGGCTGCCGCCCGAATATCGGGAACTGACCGGCAAACGCAAGCGCGTCAAGACCGTGGCCGAGCGCTACGGGCTGACCAAGAGCCAGGCACGCGTGCTGGAACTGCTGGCCGAAGGCAAGTCCAACCGCGACATCGCAGAGATGCTCTGCGTTACGGAGGGCACGGTGAAGATCCATGTGTCGGCGATCTTCAGATCGCTGGGCGTGAATAACCGCTCGCAGGCCCTGCTGGTCGCGCAGGGCAAGAAACCGCCGGACTGAAACGGATCAGGCCGCCACGGCCAGCGGCTGCGGCGCGTTGGCCGCCGGGCGCGCCGCGCCCTGCAGCGGCAGGCTGGCGTCTCCTTCCAGCGGGAGCTGGAGCAGATCGACGACCTGATGCGCCACGGCGCGGCAGGCGTTGGCGAGCGGCGTCGGCAATCCCGCCGGCAACTGCTTCTGCAGCAGGATCTTGCTGGCCGACAGACCGAATACCGGATCGAGAATGCGGTCGCGGTAGGCGGCAAGCAGTTCCGCCACCGCATTCTCGGCCGCTTCGCGCTGCCAGGCATTGGTCGGCCATTGCGTCGGTATCGCATAAGCGCGCGGGAACATCTCGAGGTCGCGGATGACGGTACGGATGTCCTCGTGGGAGTCGCGGAAAGGCAGCAGCACGAGATCGGCGAGTCCGTAGAGGTGGCGATCCACCTCGGAGCGGTTGCCGCCGCCGTCGATTACCCCGAGCCAGGCTTTCAGCGAGCGGATCTTGTCGGTCACCCTGCCGAGCGCCTCGCGCGAGCGGGCATCGGCGACCAGGTAACGTCGGCCGGCGGGATCGAGCGGTTCCCGCTGGGTGTCCGTGAGGACGCATACCGAGCGCTGGCCGAGCAGTCCCATGCCCTGACAGAGCATGTGCGACAGGGTGGTCTTGCCCGTGCCGCCCTTGTTGCCGATCACACAGATGATGTCCGCCATGTCCGTTCCGCGAGCTTGCGTCCGGAGCAGATTATTCTCGATCGGCGCGTCCGCAGATGGCCGGAAATGCAGCCTAATCGCCGGCCTTATCGGAAAGGCGCGGACGGTAGAGATGGAGGCGGGTTGTTCTGCGGTCGTCGACCTCGACCGTCGCATCCGCCTCGACGCCCGGAATTTCGAAGCTGTTGCTGATCAGCAGCGTTGCCGATGACGTTTCCGCAACGACCTTCAGCCACAGGCGCAGCATCGGGGCGGGCGAGAGGAAGGCATAGATCACATCGTGGCCGCCCAGCGGCGCGTTCCAGAAATCGCCGCGCCGGATCGTCAGGTTCGGCCGGCCGAGCGAGCGCAGCAGCGCCAGCAGCCAGGTCAGCGGCGCGTGTTCGATGCCGGTGAAATGGCAGTCCGGACGTGCCGCCGCCAGCCGGCGCAGCAGGCCGCCTTCGCCGCAGCCGAGATCGACGAATCGGCAGGGCGCGGCAGGCAGCAGTTTCAGCAAGGCGTCCGCCGTCGCGTCGTTGGAGAGATAGAGCGGTACGCGGCTGCGGTCGGTGCGCCAGAAGACCAGCAGCAGCAGCACAAAGGCTGCGAGGAACCAGCCGGGCGCGATGTCCAGCCCATGAACTGCGACAACGAGCGGCATGAAGGCGAGATGGATCGGCTGCCACCAGGCCGGCGCCCCGAGTCGCAGCGAAATCATGGCCGCGATGCCGCCCTGCATCAGCGCGAGGAGGAAGGGAATCTGCCGGAAGTCGGCGCTGGTGAGATGGCCGAGGCCCGCGACCAGGATCGCCACGGCGACCGCTCCGCCGCACTGGGCGAGCAGGGCGGCGCGCAGCGGGTGGGCATCCGCGCCCGGCGGTGTGCGTGCGCGCGGCATGTCCTCAGGGAAGAATCTTGCCCGGATTCATCAGGTTGTGCGGATCGAGGGCCTGCTTGATCGCGCGCATGACCGCCAGTGCGCCGTCGCCGTGCTCCAGCGGCATGTACTTGCGCTTGCCGAGGCCGATGCCGTGCTCGCCGGTGCAGGTGCCGTCCATCGCGATGGCCCGTTCGGCCAGGCGTTGCGCGAAGGCCTGCGCCGTGTCGAGCACGGCGGCATCGTCGGGCTGCACGAGGATCAGCAGGTGGAAGTTGCCGTCGCCGACATGTCCCAGCAGCGGGGCGACGAGACCGCTGGCGGCCAGATCGGCGCGCGTCGCGGCGATGCAGTCGGCGAGGCGCGAAATCGGCACGCAGACGTCGGTGGTGATGGAGCGCGCGCCCGGTTGCAGGTTCAGGCAGGCGTAGTAGGCGTCGTGCCGCGCCTGCCAGAGGCGCGAACGGTCCTCGGGCCGGTCGGCCCACTCGAAATCCATGCCGCCACGATCGGCGGCGAGCGCTTGCAGGATTTCGGTCTGCTCGGCCACGCCGGCCGGCGAGCCGTGCAGTTCGAAGAAGAGCGTCGGCGTTTCGCGCAGGCGGGTCTTGCTGTAGCGGTTGATCGCGGCGATCGACAGGGCATCGAGCAGTTCGATGCGGGCGACGGGGATGCCGAGCTGGACGGTCTGGATGACCGTATCGACGGCCGCTGCAATGTCCGGAAAGGCGCACACCGCGCTGGCGATGGCTTCCGGCAGCGGATGCAGGCGCACGGCGAGTTCGGTGATGATGCCCAGCGTGCCTTCCGAGCCGACGAACAACCGTGTCAGATCATAGCCGGCAGACGATTTGCGCGCGCGCGTGCCGGTTCGGATGACGCGGCCGTCGGACAGCACCACCGTGGTCGCCAGAACGTTTTCGCGCATCGTGCCATAGCGTACCGCATTGGTGCCCGAGGCCCGCGTTGCCGCCATGCCGCCGAGGCTGGCGTCGGCGCCGGGGTCGATCGGGAAGAACAACCCGGTATCGTGCAGCGCGGCATTCAGGGTCTTGCGCGTCACGCCGGCCTCGACCCTGGCGTCGAGGTCTTGCGGACGGATCGCCAGTACGCGGTTCATCTGCGACAGATCGATGCTGAGGCCGCCATGGACGGCGAGCAGATGGCCTTCGAGCGAGGTGCCCGTGCCGAAGGCGATGACCGGAACCTGGTATTCGTGGCAGAGGCGGACCGCAGCCGCGACTTCTGCCGTGGACCGGGCAAAAACCACGGCGTCGGGCGGCAGCGGGGCGAGGGAAGATTCGTCCCTGCCATGGTGTTCGCGCACGGCGAGACCTGTGGAGAGGCGGTCGCCAAAGCGGGATTCGAGGGCCGCCAGAAGGGGGGGTGGCAGGCGGGACAAGTCGCTCATGGGGCAATTCTAGCCGCCCCTGGCAGCCGGACGGCACGACAGGTACGCACTCGAACGCACTCGAACA
>CAZZFN010000108.1:0-6832 GCA_964653505.1 uncultured Methyloversatilis sp. | reverse complement strand
GTGCGCGGGACATCACCTGGGTCGATCCGCTGCCCAAGGACATCATCGCGACGCCACCGGCCATCAGTTTCACGGTGGCCACCGAGAAATTCCAGGGACGCGTCACCGTGCTGTACGAGCGCGGGCTCGATGTGTACGCGGTGGAGTTGCACCGCGATGGTGAGTTGGTCGACCGGGTCGATGAAGTGTTCTTCGACGCCCTCGGCGAGACGCTGGAACGGCTGATCGACGACGGGAGCTGGCGGCGCATTCGCGTGCAATGCCTGTCAGATCGCAAGCGTGTCCAGCACTGACCGAGATGCGGCCTCCCGTCCTCGCGACGGAAGCCCGTCATTCTTTTCCATGGAGATCACATCCATCGAAGGCGTCTTCGCACGCATCCCGCACAGCGCAGACGACCTCGAAGTGTCCGCCACCGCGACACCCCTGTCTTTGCAGGCCACGGCCCCTGCGCCGAACGGCAACTGACCATCGCATCTTTCCAGCCCCCACTCTGGGGGCTTCCCTTTTCTGCGCTGCGGCCGTTGCCGCGTGCATGCGCTGCCGCAGATTTCGATGGCACAAGAGACCAATGGGCGCGGCGCCAGAATGTGCGATTTCGTTCCCGGTGAGTTCATTCGCGACGGGGCGGGGCGCAGTGCCGATGTTCGGCGCGACGGCGTGCAGCGAGAGCGATGGGAGGGCGCCTCGAATAACCCGGGGCTTTCAGTGAATCCCGCCGAATACAGATGATCGCGACCGAACTCTGGTCAATTTCTTCGGCAAGTCACCGTCGTTACCGGCGGTGTTGCCCTGTTTCTGCCTCGAATCGCCCCGGGCAGCGGCGATTCGGTCCATTTCGGGCGTCACGAAGCCTTGATGCCGGCCTCCTGGAAATAGACCAGCCGCTTGAGGTTGTTGCAGGCGGCTATCGTCGTCATCGCAAAGTTCGCGCGTGCCTGGCTAATGGTGCGGATCAGCTTGACACCCATCTGTGCGATGGTCGCAAATGGGTGCCCGACTCGGGCGCGCGTCCTGGCGATGCGCCCGTTGCGCCGCTGCTGGCAGTCGGACAGGGGCTTGTTGCGCGTGCCCTTCCTCCAAATCTGGTTGCAAAAGCCATTCTCTTTCAGCCAGGCTTCACGCCCCTCGGACGGATAGCCCCGGTCGGCATAGACATCCCGGCTCGCATTGACCGTGTCGAAGACCTTGTCGAAGTGCTGGCTGTCGTGCATGCGGGCCGTGTCGGTCACGATCTCGCGGATGAACTTGTGCCGCCTGTCGACGTTGATCGAGAGCTTGTAGCCGAAGTAGCTCTTCCCGTGCTTCTTGGCCCAGGTCGTGTCAATTCCTTCTGCCGGCGCTTGGCGGGTTTCCAGTCTGCTGGCAGCGCGCCTTGGTCGAGCAGCGCTTTCTGGCCGCGGCTGTTGTGCTGCTTCGGCTTCACAGTTGCCCCCAGATTTCGCTCCTTTTCCGAAGGTGCCTTCAGCGCGCGCGGGTTTTCAGGGGACGAACGCAAAAGTGCTTTGGTTTCACGATTGTAGGTACTGTTCCGAGAGATATGCAAAAGCCCGGGCGCGCTTTGGATCGTCACACGCCCCCTGCGAGTGCCGAGAAGTGAGTGCGCGTCAGAAATTGACCGTGTTAGGATGCGCGACCATGCGCCGGCTTCTTGTCCTCTTCGTCACGCTGATTTCCCTGCTTTGCCAGTCGATGGCGATGGCGCGCGTTGACTCGGGCGATAGTTCGCCGTCGGATCCCGAGCACAGCTCGCTGCACTGGCAGGCGACAGGTCACCATCACCACCACGACGGCTCGTTCCACCTGGATCAGTCGGAGGAGTCCTTGCAGCACGTCGCCGGCGACCACGTTGGCGGTCACCTCGAGTTGCCGAATTCGATCTCGCACGCGTTCCCGCCGGCAGGCACGGTCCTGCCGCTCGCCTGGCACGATGCAGCCGTTCCCGACCCCTTCCTGGGCGGCCTGCTCAGGCCGCCCAGTCCCCGTTCCTGAAACCCTGCGTGGCAGGCGTCCGTCCACGGACCCTGCCCCCTGAGCCAGCCAGCTCGCTCCGTCCCGCTTGCCATCGCTGCGGGAGGATTTGCGTGCTCGGCCGCCCCCAACGCAACTTTCAGGATCATCGTGAGACCATCTTTTTGGCTATCTGCCTGCGTCATCGCCGGCGGCATGGTCGGTGGGCCGTGCTGGGCCCAGCCGAGATCTTCCGTGCACGACCGCCCCTTGGCGGTCACATCCCCCGAACCTTCCTTCGCGGCCGAGCGCGTGCCGCTGCGTGTCGCACTGGATGCGGCCTGGCAGCGCGCCGTCGTGGCCCGGGAAGCCGAGGGTCAGCTGCGTCGCACCGACGCCGAGCGCCTCGCATCCCAGTCCATGTGGGCAGCCCCTCCGTCGCTCACCTTGAGCCATCGCGACGATCGCCTGCAAAGCAATGATGGCGTCCGCGAGACCGAACTGGGCGTCACCTTGCCACTGTGGCTCCCCGGCCAGCGTGATGCGCACCAGGGCGTGACCGCTGCGGCCTCGGCGCAGGCGGCATCAGCCGAGCAGGCGGCGCGACTGCAACTGGCTGGCGAGTTGCGCGAGCAGGCTTGGGCATGGAGCAGCCTGGCGGCCGAGGTCGCGCAGGCTGAGGGCCAGGTCCAGTCCCTGCAGCGGCTCGCGGACGACGTCGGGCGCCGGGTGCGCGCCGGCGAACTGGCCCGCGCCGATGCGCTGGCCGCACAGGCCGAGCACCTGGCGGCCGGGACCGCCCTGAGCGATGCGCGGCAGCGCCTGGAGCTTGCTCGCGCACGCTGGATGCAGCTGACCGGCCTCACGGCGGCGCCGGACCTTGTCGCCGATGCCGTGCCCGCGCCGACGGCCGAACCTGTGCTGTCTTCGCACCCGGAACTCCAGTCTGCGACTCAGGTCACCGAGCTGGCGCTACGGCGGGTCGAACTGATGCGCCACTCGCGCCGCGACGCGCCGGAGCTGACGGTCGGCGTCCGCCAGGACCACGGCGGGCCCGGTGCGGCTTCCGAAGGCAGCGTCGTGGTCGGCCTGCGCCTGCCCTTTGGCGGCGACGCACGTAATCGACCGCTCGAATCTGCTGCACTGGCCGAGTTGGATGTCGCACAAACGCGCTTGCAGCGGCTGCGCGAGCGCCTGGAAAGCGACGTGGCCCTGGCGCGCGAGGCCGTCCGCACCGCAGAGGTACAGCGCGAGGCCGGGACCGCCCGTGCCCGTCTGTTGCGCGAACGTGCCGAGTTGATCGGCAAATCCTTCGATGTCGGCGAAACGCCGCTGCCGGACCTGCTGCGTGCGCTGGCCGCCGCTGCCGAGGCCGATGCTGCGCTCGCCCGCCATACCGCCGCGCTGGGCCTGGCCCGCGCCCGTCTCCAACAAGCTCTAGGATTGCTCCCATGAACCCATCCATCCTCAACCTGCGCCGCCGGCTGCTGGCCGTGCTGACCCTGGCGGCCGTGTTGCCCATGACCAGCCAGGCAGCCCCCGGGGCGCACGGTCCCAACGGCGAACATCTCGACCAACAGCCAGTCGTTACTGGCAGCGTGGCCGTGCCACGTCTCGAGGCAAAGTCGGACAGCTATGAGCTGGTCGCCAGTCTCGAGGCTGGCCAACTCGTCATCCTGGTCGATCGCTACGAAACCAACGAGCCTGTGCTCGGTGCGCGACTTGAGGTCGAGTCCGGCCCACACAAGGCATTGGCAGCCTTCCGCCCGGACAGTGGCGACTACACTGCGACCGATGCGTCACTGCTCGAGGCGCTCGCCTCACCGGGCGAGCATGCCCTCGTCTTCACGCTGGCCACCGACAATGATGCCGATCTGCTGGACGGCACGCTGGTCACCGGGCCGCTCTCTGGCGCTGCCCGTGCGGGAGGCCGCCAGGACGTCGACGACCACGGCCATGCGCACGATCATGAGCTCGAGCGCGCAGCCCTGATCGGCGGTGGCGTTCTCGTGCTGGGGGCGCTTGCGGCTGCAGCCTGGCGGTGCCGGCGGACCACGAGCCTCGCCACGGAGGTGAAGTGATGAGCGCCATCGCCCCCTATTACCGGCTGCGAGCCGCCTGGCTCGCGGTGGCTGCCTTGCCGGTCTGGATCCTGCTTACGCCGACCGTCCACGCGGCGCCGGGCGCGCATGGACCCAACGGCGAACACCTGGACGCGCCCGCTACCGCGGTCAGCCCGTCCGGGCTGGCACGCTGGCCCGACGGAAGCGTCAATGTGCCGAAAGCCGCGCAACGCCGCATGGCGATCCGCACGCTGCTGGCAGCGGAGTCCGAGGCTGCAGCCACGGTCGAGCTGCCTGGATGGGTGATCGCTGATCCCAACGCCAGCGGCCGTGTGCAGACCGTGCATGGCGGCCGCATCGAGCCCGGCCCCAGGGGGCTGCCGCTCGTCGGGCAGCGGGTGGCGCAGGGCGAGTTGCTGGCCCATGTTCGCCATCACGCCGACCCCTATGCCCAGGCGGGCCAGAAGGCCCAGCTGGCCGAGTTGCGCGCGCAGCGCCAGATCGCCGAGCAGCGCGTCCGGCGCCTCGAAGGCCTCGAGGGGACGGTGCCACGCAAGGACATCGACGCCGCGCGCACCGAAGCCCGCATGCTCGCCGAGCGCGAGCGCAGCATCGGCGCCAGCCTGGAGGCGCGCGAGTCACTGGTCGCGTCGGTCTCCGGCGTGATCGCTCGCGCCGACGTCACGGTCGGCCAGGTCGTCGCACCGAACGACGTGCTGTTCGACGTGGTCGACCCGTCGCGCATGCTGGTCGAGGCCGTTACCGCCGATCCGGCGCTGGCCGCCAGCGTGGGTGCGGCGTCGCTGCAGGGCGTGCCCGAGGCGAGGCTGCAGTTCGTCGGCGGCGCGCAGATGCTGCGCGACGGTGTGCTGCCGCTGATCTTCACCGTGGCACCGGGTGCGCCACTCCCGCTGGCGATCGGCCAGCCGGTGACCGTGATCGCGCAGTCGAACCAGCGCGTCAAGGGCATCGTGCTGCCGGCCCAGGCCGTGGTGCGCAACGCGACCAACGAGCCGATCGTCTGGATCAAGTCGGGGGCCGAGCGCTTCATCGCGCAGCCCGTCCGGCTCCAGCCGCTGGATGCGAGCACGGTGGTGATCACCCAGGGCCTCGGTGCGGACAACCGCGTCGTCGTCCAGGGCGCACCGCTGATCGCCCAGATCCGCTGAACGGGAGTCCACCCTCATGTTCAACTGGATCGTTCGCTACAGCCTGCACAACCGGCTGTTCGTGCTTGCCGTGGCCGCGCTGCTGATGGTCTACGGCGCGATGACCGCCTGGCGCACGCCGGTCGACGTCTTCCCCGACCTCAACAAACCCCTGGTCACGGTGCTGACCGAGGCGGGCGGGATGGCGCCCGAGGAGGTCGAGCAACTGATCACCTTCCCGCTCGAGACCGCACTCAACGGCATGCCCGGCGTCACCCGCGTACGCAGCACCTCGGGCGTGGGTCTGTCCATCCTCTACGCCGAGTTCGATTGGGGCACCGACATCTACCGCAACCGCCAGCTGGTGGCCGAACGGCTGGCACTGGTGCGCGAGCAGTTGCCCGGCGACATCACGCCCGTCATGGGCCCTGTGTCGTCGATCATGGGCGAGGTCATGCTGATCGCGCTGCCGCTGGGCGCCGGTGACGGCCAGACGCCAGCGGTCAGCCCGATGGCTGCGCGCGAGTATGCCGACTTCGTGCTGCGCCCGCGCCTGCTGTCGATTCCCGGTGTGTCGCAGGTGATCCCGATCGGGGGCGAGGTGCGCACACTGCGCGTGGCGCCCGACACGGCTCGCATGGCGCAGTTCGACGTGTCGCTCAACCAGCTCGAGAAGGCGCTCGAGGGCTACGCCGGGAACGCGGGTGGTGGCTTCATCGATCTCAACAGTCGCGAGTACCTGATCCGTCACCTGGGGCGCAGCAACCGCATCGAGGACCTGGCCGGCATCGCGGTGGCCTGGAAGGACGGGCGTTCCATCCTGCTCGAGCAGGTGGCAGCCGTTTCGTTCGCGCCCGGGCTCAAGCGCGGCGACGCGGGCTACGGCGGTTTGCCGGCGGTCGTGATCAGCGTGCAGAAGCAGCCGCAGGCCGACACGGTGGCGCTCTCAGCGCAGATCGAGTCGGCGCTGGCCGAGCTCAGGCCCGGCCTGCCCGCAGGCCTCGCCGCGCCCAGGGTGCTCTTCCGTCAGGCCGACTTCATCCAGGCCTCGATCGGCAACGTGGCCGAGGCGCTGCGCGACGGGGCCATCATGGTGGCGATCGTGCTCTTCGCCTTCCTGCTGTCGGCGCGCACCACGGTGATCTCGCTGACCGCGATCCCGCTGTCGCTCGCGGTCACGGCATTGGTGTTCCAGTGGCTCGGGCAGTCGATCAACGTGATGACGCTGGGCGGGCTGGCGATCGCGATCGGTGAGCTGGTCGACGACGCGGTGGTCGATGTCGAGAACATCCTGCGGCGACTGAAGCAGAACCGCGCCGCGCAAGACCGGCTGCCCGTTCTCGAGGTCGTCCGCAGCGCCAGCGTCGAGGTGCGCTCGGGCATCGTCTATGCGACGGTGATCGTCGTGCTGGTCTTCGTGCCCCTGTTCGCGCTGCCGGGCATCGAGGGACGGCTGTTCACGCCGCTGGGCATCGCCTACATCGTGTCGATCGGCGCGTCGATGCTGGTATCGATGACCGTCACGCCGGTGATGTGCTACTACATGCTGCCGACGATGAAACGCCTCGATCACGGCGACAGCCCGCTCGTCGCCTGGCTCAAGCGCCAGGACACGAAGCTGCTGCACTGGTCCTTCGGGCGCGCGAAGCTCTTGATCGTGGTGGCGATGCT
>CAZZFN010000107.1:0-6882 GCA_964653505.1 uncultured Methyloversatilis sp. | reverse complement strand
TGAAGGACAGGCCTTGCGCCGTCAGCAGCGCCCAGCCGAGATGCAGCGGGGCGGGGAGGTTCGGGGCCGCAATCTTGAGGTGTCCGGGGAACTCGAGATGCAGCGGATGTCGTTTCAATGCCGTCTCGCCAGCGCCGACTTTGTTCATCAACCGCAATGTTTCGCGATAGGCGCCGACGAGGATGTGGGCGCCGTTGTCGACGCTCATGCCATCGATGTCGACGGCGCGCGCGCGGCCGCCGAGCGTGCGCGAGGCTTCGAAGACCTCCACCGTTATTCCGGCGTCGGCGAGTTCGACCGCGCAGGCGAGGCCGGCGTAGCCTGCCCCGACTATCGCTACCCGCGCAGCCACGTCTTGAGCGCGAGCCAGGCCTTGCGCGCGGGCGGCAGCGAGGTGCGGCGGTCGAGCACGAGGAAGCCGTCGCGCTCGATCTCGTCGAGCAGGCTGCGGTAGATCGCCGCCATGACGAGTCCGGCGCGCTGCGCCTTGCGGTCGACCTTGGGGAGTTGCGCGCAGGCGCGCTCGTAGTGTTCGCGCGCGCGCTGCGCCTGGAAGGCCATCAGCGCCGCGAATTCCGGCGTGTGGCGACTGTTGAGGATGTCGGCTTCACGCACGCCGAAGCGCGCGAGTTCGTCCTGCGGCAGGTAGATGCGGCCGCGCCGCGCATCCTCGCCGACGTCGCGGATGATGTTGGTGATCTGCAGGGCCAGCCCCAGCGTGTGCGCATACTTGAGCGTGCGGCGGTCGCCGTAGCCGAAGATCTCGGCCGACAGCAGGCCGACCACGCCGGCGGCGCGGTGGCAGTAGAGCTGCAGCTGCGCGAAGTCCTCGTAGCGCGTCAGATCGAGGTCCATCTGCATACCGTCGATGATTTCCTCGAGCTGCTCGACCGGCAGGTCGAAGCGTGCGCGCGCGGCGGCCAGCGCCTGCGTGACCGGATGCTCGGGTTTGCGCCGCGCATCCTCGAGCTTGCCCAGTTCGGCGCGCCACCAGGCCAGCTTGGCTTGGGCGATGGCCGGCTCGCTGCACTCGTCGACGACGTCGTCGACCTCGCGGCAGAAGGCGTAGAGCGCGTTGATCGCCTGCCGGCGCGGCGGGTCGAGGAAGCGGAAGCTCGCCGCGAAGCTGGAGCCGCTGGCCTTGACCTTGGCGGCGCAGTAGTCGTCCGGACTCACAATGCTTTCCAGAGGATGCGCGGCCAGTCGAAGGGGCCCAGCACCGGACGGCGATCGAACACGTCGTAGCCGGCCGCCTCGATCTTGGCCAGGATGCGCAGGCCGCCGGCGACGATGGCGCGGATCTCGAGCCCGATGCGTCCCGGCAGGTCGCGGCCGAGCGGGGCGCCCTCTAGCATCAGGGCGCGGGCGCGCTCGACCTGGAAGGCCATCAGCGCGCGAAAGTCGGCGCTGGCGCGACGGCTTCTCAGGTGGTCTTCGGTCACGTCGAAGCGCGCCATTTCGTCCTGCGGCAGGTAGATGCGGCCCCTTCTGCCCGATTGCCCCTTATCGAGGTCGATGCCGACATCCTGCCAGTGGTTGATCAGCTGCAAGGCCGTGCAGATCGCGTCCGAGCGGTGCAGGTTTGCCGGCGTGGCGGCGCCGAACAGCTGCAGCAGCAGGCGTCCGACCGGGTCGGCCGAGCGGCGGCAGTAGTCCAGCAGCTCGGCGAAGCTGGCGTAGCGGTCCTTGACGACATCCTGCGCGAAGGCGTCGAGCAGGTCGCGGAACAACTGCAGAGGCAATCCGTGGGCCTCGATGTGCGGCCGCAGGCGCAGGAAGACGGGGTGGCCGGTCGGTTCGCCGCGTTCGATGCGGTCGAGTTCGGCGCGGTAGGCGTCCAGCAGCCTCAGGCGTTCGGCCGGGGGCAGGTCGCCTTCGTCGGCGAAATCGTCGGCCGTGCGGGCGAAGCCGTAGATTGCCGCCACGGCCGGCCGCAAGGGCGCGGGCAGCAAGAGCGAGGCAACGGGAAAATTCTCGTAGTGATCGACGGGCATGGCGCCAGTATAGGGGGAGGGCTAAAATGCGCGCTCGCGGGTTGCCGGGACGGACGCGCTTCGCCCGCCCCGATCCGCCCAGGTGGCGAAATGGGTAGACGCAGCAGATTTAGGTTCTGCCGCCGCAAGGCGTGGGGGTTCGAGTCCCTTCCTGGGCACCACAACGCATTTTCAGGCTCTGTTGGGGAGAAACGAGCGCAGCGAGTTTTTCGGGGTGGGCTCAGAATGAGGTTGGGATTGCGATCGTGTCAGTCGGCGTGAAGCTCATGGCGAATCGCCCGCTCGACCAGGGTATTCAGGCTTACGCCGGCTGCCGTGGCCGCTGCCGCTGCCCTGGCGTGCAGGTCGGCCGGCAGGCGCACCACAAACTTTCCGCTGGCCTGCTTGCGCGGCTCGATGCCGTGCCGGGCGCAGGTCTCGAGGAAGAAATCCAGCGAGGCGCGAAACTCGCGGCGCAGCTCGTCCGGCGATTTGCCGTAAAAATCCGCGCCGCCGTTCAAGCCCTGAATCTCGCCGCGAAATTGGTCGGTTTCCGGGTTGTAGCGGATCACGGCGACGTAGCCGTCCAGTTCCATCGTGTTCATCGTCATGGCGTTACTCCGTGTTGTTCCAGCCAGTCGCGCACGGCGGCGACCGCGCCTTTGTCCATGCAGGGCGACGGGTGCGGTTTGTGCAGCACCCGCACCTCGCCGAACAGCACCACGCCGACGCGCGAACCTGCGCGGCCGGTTTCGATCTGCGCGCCCAGCTCGGCCAGAAGCGCCATCACGTCGTCATGCTTGACGTTGGCCGACACGGGGCGGTGGAAGATTAGTTCCAGCGTTTTGGCGTGTTTGCGTTTCATGTCTTGCATGATACTAAATGATAGTATCAAATCAAGCGATGCTCACGCAAAACTCGGCCCTGGCGCCACGGCATGAATCCCGCAAAAGACCCAAACGCCGCATAATTCCGGTGGTTGCGCGGTGTTTTGTTGCCCTTCCTGGGCGCCATCTTTCATGGAGGATGCCGTGTCGTTCTTCGCTGCGTGCGGGCCGGGAGGCGCCGATGCAACTCGCTAAGCTGTACCAGCCGCGCAATCCGCTGTTCTGGATCTTCGTCCTGCTCAACGGCCTGTCGTCCGCCATTTCCTACCTGCTGCACACCCGCGACTTCCCCGTGGCGGCGGTCCTGGTCCTGGCGGGTTTCGCGCTGGGCAACGTGGTCTGCGGCATCGGCGTCGCCCTGCGGCTGATGCGCGACCCCGCGCCGGATGGCGGCCGCGGATAGGCTGCTAGAATCCGCGGTCGCACCAGGCGCGCGGCGCCCTTCGATCAACCCAGTCCCGATGCAAGGATTCTTCATGGAAACAACGCAGGACCCCCAGGCCCAGACGCCCAACCCCCTCGAACGCCGCATCGACATGGCCGTACCGCTCGCCGACATCGAGCGCGAAGTCGAGCGGCAGCTCAGGCGTATCGCCAAGACCGCCAAGATGGCCGGTTTCCGTCCGGGCAAGGTGCCGATGAAGATGGTGGCGCAGATGTACGGCGGCGAGGCGCGCTCCGAAGCGATCGGCGCCGCCATCGACAAGGCCTTCGGCGAGCTGGTGCGCGCGCAGAAGCTGCGCATTGCCGGCCAGCCGCGCGTCGAGCCGAAGCAGTCCGGGGATGCGGACAAGATCGAATTCACGGCCATCTTCGAGGTGTATCCCGAATTCCAGATCGCCGACCTCGCCGCCCGGTCGATCGAGAAGCCGACCCTGACGGTCGGCGCCGCCGAGGTGGACAAGACCATCGAGGTGTTGCGCAAGCAGCGCACCGCCTACGTGCCGGCCGGCCGCGCGGCCGCGAAGGGCGACCGCCTCGTCATCGACTTCGCCGGCCGCAAGAATGGCGCGGAGTTCGAGGGCGGCAAGGCGACCGATTATCCGGTGTTCGTCGGCGCCGGCATGATGCTGCCGGAATTCGAGGCCGCCCTGGAAGGCGTCGCCGCGGGCCAGGAGACGACCTTCGACGTCCGCTTCCCGGACGACTACCATGCCAGGGAACTGGCCGGCAACCTGGTGCAGTTCGCCGTGACCGTCAAGCAGGTCGAGCAGCCGCGGCTGCCCGCGGTCGACGCCGATTTCGCCCGTGCGCTGGGCGTCGGGGATGGCGACATCGCCAAGATGCGCGTCGAAGTCCAGGCCAACCTCGAGCGCGAAGTCGCCAAGCGCCTGCGCGCCCGCATCAAGGAGCAGGCGATGAACGTGCTGCTCGACACCCATCCGATCGACGTGCCGCAGGCGATGGTGCAGGCCGAGGCCCGCCAGATGGCCGAACGCGCGCGCGCAGACCTCAAGCAGCGCAGCCCGCAGATGAAGGATCTGCCGGTCGAGGCGAGCTGGTTCGCCGACCAGGCCATGCGGCGCGTCAAACTCGGCCTGATCGTCGCCGCACTGGTCGAGGCCAAGGGCCTGCACGTCAGGCCCGAGCAGGTGCGCGCCGTGGTCGACGACTTCGCCGCCACCTTCGAGGATCCCCAGGAGGTCGTGCGCTGGTACTACAGCCAGCCGCAGCGCCTGGCCGAAGCCGAGGCGCTGGCGATGGAGAGCAACGTCGTCGACTGGGTGCTGGCGAATGCCCAGGTGACCGAAAAGGCCGTCGCTTTTGACGAACTGATGGGGAATGCGGCATGATGCACGACATGACGGACAAATCGCCGCCCCGCGCGCCCGAGGCGCTTGGCCTGGTGCCGATGGTCATCGAGACCAGCGGCCGCGGCGAGCGCGCCTACGACATCTATTCCCGCCTGCTCAAGGAACGCGTGATCTTCCTGGTCGGGCCGGTGAATGACGTGACCGCCAACCTGATCGTCGCGCAGATGCTGTTCCTCGAGTCCGAAAACCCGGACAAGGACATCTACCTGTACATCAACTCCCCGGGCGGCTCGGTGACCGCCGGGCTGGCGATCTACGACACCATGCAGTTCATCAAGCCCGACGTGTCGACGCTGTGCATCGGCCAGGCGGCCTCGATGGGCGCCTTCCTGCTGGCGGCCGGCGAAAAGGGCAAGCGTTACTGCCTGCCGAATTCGCGCCTGATGATCCACCAGCCGATGGGCGGTTTCCAGGGCCAGGCCTCCGACATCGAGATTCACGCCAAGGAAATCCTGTTCCTCAAGCAGCGCCTCAACGCCATGCTGGCGCAGCATACGGGGCAGCCGATCGAGCGCATCGAACGCGACACCGATCGCGACAATTTCCTGTCGGCGCAAGCCGCCGTCGAATACGGCCTGGTCGATGCGATGCTGACCCGCCGCGCCGACGCGGCCTGAGAAACCCGGAGGAGAAGCGGAGATGGCGGACAAGAAAAGCAGCGGCCCGGAAAAGTTGCTCTACTGTTCCTTTTGCGGCAAGAGCCAGCACGAGGTCAAGAAGCTGATCGCCGGGCCTTCGGTGTTCATCTGCAACGAGTGCATCGACCTGTGCAACGACATCATCCGCGACGACACGGGCGGCGGCGAAGGCGCCAAGAGCACGGGCGATCTCCCGGTTCCCGGCGAGATCCTCAATGTGCTCGACCAGTATGTGATCGGCCAGGAGCGCGCCAAGAAAATCCTCGCCGTGGCCGTCTATAACCACTACAAGCGCCTGCGCGGGGAAGGCAGGGGCAAGGGCAAGGACAAGGACGAGGTCGAGCTGTCGAAAAGCAACATCCTGCTGGTCGGCCCGACCGGCTCCGGCAAGACGCTGCTGGCGCAGACGCTGGCGCGCCTGCTCAACGTGCCCTTCGTCATCGCCGACGCGACCACCCTGACCGAGGCCGGCTATGTCGGCGAGGATGTCGAGAACATCATCGCCAAGCTGCTGCAGAAGTGCGATTACGACCCGCTCAGGGCGCAGCAGGGCATCGTCTATATCGACGAGATCGACAAGATCTCGCGGCGCAGCGAGAACCGCTCGATCACCCGCGACGTGTCGGGCGAAGGCGTGCAGCAGGCGCTGCTCAAGCTGGTCGAGGGCACCATCGCCTCCGTGCCGCCGCAGGGCGGGCGCAAGCACCCGAACCAGGACTTCATCCAGGTCGATACCGCCAACATCCTGTTCGTCTGCGGCGGCGCCTTCGACGGCCTGGACAAGATCATCCAGGAACGTTCCGAGAAGTCCGGCATCGGTTTCGGCGCCCGGGTGAAAAGCAAGACCAACGAGAGCCTGAGCGAGATTCTCTCCCAGGTCGAGCCCGACGACCTGGTCCGCTACGGCCTGATTCCGGAGCTGATCGGCCGCCTGCCCGTGGTGGCCAACCTGTCCGAGCTCGACGAGGGCGCCCTGGTGCGCATCCTGATCGAGCCCAAGAACGCGCTGATCAAGCAGTACCAGAAGCTGTTCGCCATGGAGGGCGTCGACCTCGAGGTGCGTCCCTCGGCCCTGCAGGCGATCGCCAGGAAGGCGGTCAAGCGCAAGACCGGCGCGCGCGGCCTGCGCTCCATCATGGAAAACGTGCTGCTCGACACCATGTTCGAACTCCCCGCCATGGCGGGGGTCGAAAAGGTCGTGCTCGACGAAAACATGATCGAGGCGGGCAACCGGCCGCTGCTGATCTATGCCGACCAGCCCAGGGTAGCCGGCGCCCACTGATTTTCGGCGGGAGGCAGCGCGCCGGCGACTTGAATCCCCCGCCCCGATCCCCACGTGGGGGCGGAGGCCAACCAACGAAGGACCCGCTCATGTCCGAAGAACTGCTGAATCCCCAAGAGACCGACATCCTGCCGCTGTTGCCGCTGCGCGACGTGGTGGTGTTCCCGCACATGGTCATTCCGCTGTTCGTCGGCCGGCCGAAATCCATCAAGGCGCTCGAAACCGCGATGGAAGCCGGCAAGAGCATCCTGCTGGTGGCCCAGAAATCCGCCGCCAAGGACGAGCCGG
>CAZZFN010000106.1:0-7059 GCA_964653505.1 uncultured Methyloversatilis sp. | reverse complement strand
AGCACTGCCTTCACACGGCAGGGGTCACTGGTTCGATCCCAGTACCGCCCACCAAGACCCGAGGACAAGGCCCTGCACATGCGGGGCCTTTGTCTTGCAAACCACCGACAAAACGACATGGCATCGAATACCGCATTCCGCGCCGGCGCAAGCGCCGGCTTGCGCGCTTTCGCTCCGGTGTCGGTCGGTTTCATCCCCTGGGCGATCGTCACCGGCATCGCCATGCGCTCGTCCGGACTCGATGCGCCCGAATCGATCGGCATGAGCCTGCTCGTCTATGCCGCCACCGCGCAGCTCGGCGCGCTGCCGCTGATCGCCAGCGGCGCGCCGCTGTGGCTGATCTTCGTCACGGGCATGGTGCTCAATCTGCGCTTCGTCATCTTCAGCGCGGCGATCGCCCCCGCCCTCAAGGAGCAATCCCTGCCGCGCCGCATCCTCGGCGGCTTCCTGCTCACCGACAACGCCTTCGCGGTGCTGGGCCCCCGGCTCGCGGAAATGCGCGATCCGGTCTGGCGCTGGGGCTACTACATCGCGCCTTCGCTCTACGGCTGGACGCTCTGGCAAAGCGGCGTGCTGGTCGGGGTTTTCGGCGCGGGCTTCGTTCCGGCCGACTGGTCGCTCGAATTCATGGGCACGATCGCGCTGATGGCCATGGTCGTGCCCATGGTGCGCTCGCGCCCCATGCTGCTGGCGGCGCTGGTCGGCGGACTGGGCGCCGTGCTGCTGCGCGGCCTGCCGCTGCGTCTCGGCCTGTTCGTCGCGATCGTGCTGGGCATCGCCGCGGGCTTCATCGCCGAGCGCTGGAACGAAAGGCGGGCCAAACCATGATCGAGGGCGCCTGGCTGTGGATCGCCTTTCTGCTGCTGGCAGCGACCACGCTGCTCACGCGCGGCAGCTTCATCGCGATCGGCGAGCGCGGCCGACTGCCCGCGCCGATGCAGCGCGCCCTGCGCTACGCGCCGGCCGCCGCCCTGTCGGCGCTGGTGATGCCGGATCTCCTGCTGGTGCAGGGGGAAATCGATCCGTTCAATCCCCGCCTGCTTGCCGGCCTGGCGGTGATTGCCGTCGCGCTGCGCTGGCGCAACCCCTGGCTGCCCTTCGTTGCCGGCATGGGGGTGCTGTGGGCCTTCGCTTGAGAGGTGCTACACTCGAACAATGCCCAACGCAGACTCGCGTCCCTCGCTCTACCGCGATATCGAATATCTCGGCGGCGCTTGCGCCTTCGCCGGCGAGGTGCGCAGCGCCATCAACAAGGAGGCGCTGTTCGACGAGTTCTATCACTACGAGATCGAGGAGCTCTGTCATGCGATGCACTGCTTCGGCGCTCCCGCGGGCACGGTCCTGTTGCAGGAGGGCGAGGAAGGCGACCATCTGATCCTGCTGCTCGCGGGCCAGGTCATCGTGCGCAAGACCGATATCGGCGGCACGGTGCACAGCCTGGCCATGGTCGGCCCCGGCAGCATTCTCGGCGAGATGTCGCTGATCGACGGCGAGCGCCGTTTCGCCAGTTGCGTCGCCGCCGAACCGACGCGCTTCGTGGTCATGTCGAAATCGGATCTCGACGAAATTGTCGCCCTGCACCCGCGCCTGGCCAACAAGTTCCTCGTCATGCTGGTCAGGATGATGGTCGGCCGCCTGCGCGACATGGGCACGCGCGTGATTTCTCCTCTTTCCAAGCCGCTCGTCTAGCGGTCTAATGCGGCTCGATCGGCAAAGTCGTTCTGCCCGCAGACCGTCGATTACCGCCATGTCATCCATCCAGACCATCGCCAGCAAGCTCAGCGACCTCGATCTTCACCTTTTCCACGAAGGCAGCCACACCCGCCTGCACGACTGCCTCGGCGCGCACCCGGAAGTCCGCGACGGCGTCGCCGGCTGCCACTTCGCCGTCTGGGCGCCGAACGCCCATGCCGTCTCGGTGATGGGCGACTTCAACGGCTGGCATCGCCACAGCCACTGGCTGCGG
Organism: uncultured Methyloversatilis sp.; assembly: GCA_964653505.1. GTDB lineage: Bacteria > Pseudomonadota > Gammaproteobacteria > Burkholderiales > Rhodocyclaceae > Sulfuricystis. The sequence goes on along the minus strand of CAZZFN010000106.1, from coordinate 5,093 downwards.
CAGATCCATGCGGGTTCGGGCATCTGGGAAGGCTTCGCGACCGGGGCTGCCGCCGGCCAGCGTTACAAGTTCCACATCGAATCGGCGCTGCACGGCTACAAGGTCGACAAGGCCGATCCTTTCGCTTTCGCCGCCGAAGTCGCGCCCGCCACCGGCTCGGTGATCGCGGAACTCGATTACGCATGGAACGACGCCGACTGGATGAATCGCCGCAAGCGGGCCAACGCGCTGGATGCGCCGATCGCGGTCTACGAGGTGCACCTCGGCTCGTGGCGCCGCTCGCCCGACGATCCCGGCAAGCCGCTCGGCTACCGCGATCTCGCGCCGCAACTCGCCGACTACTGCGTGGAGATGGGCTTCACCCATGTCGAGCTGATGCCGGTGATGGAACACCCGTTCTACGGTTCCTGGGGCTACCAGGTCACCGGCTACTTCGCGCCCACCTCGCGCTACGGTTCGCCGCAGGATTTCATGTTCCTCGTCGACCACCTGCACCAGCGGGGGCTGGGCGTCATCCTCGACTGGGTGCCCTCGCACTTCCCCAACGACCAGCACGGGCTCGCCTACTTCGACGGCACGGCGCTCTACGAGCATGCCGATCCGCGCCAGGGCTACCACCCCGAATGGAGCAGCCAGATCTTCAACTACGGCCGCCACGAAGTGCGTTCCTTCCTGCTGTCGAGCGCGCTGTTCTGGCTGGACAAGTATCACATCGACGGCCTGCGCGTCGATGCGGTCGCCTCGATGCTCTATCTCGACTATGCGCGCAAGGAAGGCGAGTGGATTCCCAACGCACATGGCGGCCGGGAAAACCTCGCCGCGATCGGATTCCTGCGTCAACTCAACGAGGCGGTGTATCGCGATTTTCCCGACACGCAGACCATCGCCGAGGAATCCACGGCCTGGCCGATGGTCTCGCGCCCGACCTGGCTTGGCGGCCTCGGCTTCGGCATGAAGTGGAACATGGGCTGGATGCACGACACGCTCGACTACTTCGCGCACGAACCGATCCACCGCAAGTACCACCACGACCAGATCACCTTCAGCATCTGGTACGCCTTCCACGAAAACTTCATGCTGCCGATCTCGCACGACGAAGTCGTGCATGGCAAGGGCGCGCTTGCGGCGAAGCTGCCGGGCGACGAATGGCAGCGCTTCGCCAACCTGCGCCTGCTGCTCGGCTACATGTGGGCGCATCCGGGCAAGAAGCTGCTGTTCATGGGCAGCGAATTCGGCCAGACGCGCGAGTGGAACCACGACAGCAGCCTCGACTGGCATCTGCTGCAATACTGGCCGCATGCCGGCGCGCAAGCCTGGCTGCGCGACCTCAACGCCGTCTACAAGTCGCGGCCGGCGCTGTTCGGCCGCGACTTCGGCAACGACGGCTTCGAGTGGATCGACTGCCACGACAGCGACGAGAGCGTGATCAGCTTCCTGCGGCGCGGCCCCGACGGCGCAACGATGCTGGTGGTGCTCAACGCCACGCCGGTACCGCGCGAAAACTATCGGGTCGGCGTTCCCTGCGGAGGCTGGTGGCGCGAGGTGCTCAACAGCGACGCCGCCTGCTACGGCGGCAGCGGCAGCGGCAACGCCGGCGGCGCGCCGGCGCAGGACGCGGCGCAGCATGGCCGTCCGCACACCCTGCTCCTGACGCTGCCGCCGCTCGCCGCGCTGTTCTTCGAACCGGCCGACTGAACCGCCGTCCCGCCAGGGCCGACTTTCAGGCCGCCAGCGTGCGCCAGAGCGTCTTGCCGCCGCTCGCCCGGTCGATCTCGGCCAGCACGCGCTCGTGCTCGGCCAGCTCCTCCGCCGCAACGGCGCGGACGCGGATCGGCGGCCGCTCCCCGCGCAGCAGGGCCGCAACCTCCGCCGCGCCGGCCTCCAGATCCATCATCAGGCTGTCCTGGCCGCGCGTCATGGCCAGATAGACCTCGGCGAGCAGCTCCGCATCGAGCAAGGCGCCATGCAGCTGGCGGCCGGCGTTGTCCACGCCGAACTCGGCGCACAGGGCGTCCAGACTGTTCTTCTTGCCGGGCCGCAGGTCGCGCGCCATCTTCAGCGTGTCGGTGACCGCCCGGCAGGCCGCCTTGAACGCCGGGCGGTCGATCAGGCCCAGCTCGCAATCGAGGAAGCCGGTGTCGAACGGCGCATTGTGGATGATCACCTCGGCCCCGGCGACAAACTCCAGCAGCTCGTCGGCGATCTCGGCGAATTTCGGCTTGTCGGCGAGGAATTCGTCGGTCAGCCCATGCACGACCTGCGCGCCCGCCGCGATCGGCCGTTGCGGATTGAGGTAGCAATGGAAGCGGTTGCCGGTCAACCTGCGGTTGCGCAGTTCGACGCAGCCGATCTCGATGATCCGGTCGCCCTGGCGCCACTCGAGGCCGGTCGTTTCGGTGTCCAGCACCACCTGCCGCGCTTCGCTCATGAATTGTCCTCGATCGCCTTGCGCGCCAGCGCGTCGGCACGCTCGTTCTCTGCATGCCCCGCATGGCCGCGCACCCACAGCCATTCGATCGCGTGGCCGGCCGCCAGCGCATCGAGCGCCTGCCACAGGTCGACGTTCTTCACCGGCCGGCGGTCGGCGGTCTGCCAGCCGCGCCGCTTCCAGCCATGGATCCACTCGCAGATGCCCTTCTGCACATATTGCGAGTCGGTGTGTACGCGCGCCGTCACCGGCCGCTTGAGGGCGCGCAGCGCCTCGATCACCGCGGTCAGCTCCATGCGGTTGTTGGTGGTCGCCGGATCGTAACCCGACAATTCCTTCTGCCGGTCGCCGATGCGCAGCAGGACGCCCCAGCCGCCGGGACCGGGATTGCCGCTGCAGGCGCCATCGGTGTAGATCTCGACCACCTGCTTCATTGCGCGTCGGCAAGCTTCTCGTGCTTCTGCGTCGCCGGCTTCTGCGGCGCCAGCGCCATGGCCTTGGCGCGCGCCAGGCGGTCTTTCCACTTCGGCGTGATCAGGCGCATGCCGGGCTGGCGCTTGATCGCCTGGACCACATAGGCGCCCCCCAGGAAGGGCCACCAGCGGTCGCCGGCGGCATCGAGGAAACGCCAGCGCTGCAGCCATTTCTCGTGCGTCGCCGGCGGCGCATAGCAGCCGAAGGCGCCGGCGCGCGATTCGTGGCCGAGCAGCGCAAACCAGTCGCGCAGCCGCGGCACGCCGATGTAGCGCCCCTGCCAGGGCGGCTGGCCGCGTTTGCCGGCCAATCGCCGGCGCAGTCCCCACAGGCTGTAGGGATTGAACCCCGTCACCACCGCACTGCCTTCCGGCACCAGGGCGCGATCGACTTCGCGCAGGATCTGGTGCGGATTGGCGGCGAACTCGAGGACGTGCGGCAGCACCACCAGATCGAGGCTGTTGGTCGCGAACGGCAGGCGGTGCGGGTCGCTCTTGACCGTCACGCCGGCGCGATCGCAGCAGTAGAAGCGCAAAGGCATGCGGTTGGCGCGCAGGAAGTCGACCCGGGGAAGGCCGACCTGCACGGCGTTGTAGCCGAAAATGTCGGCGACCAGGTTGTCGAGCCGGGCCTGCTCCCAGGCGAGCAGGTAGCGGCCCGGCGGCGTCTCCAGCCAGTCGGCAAAACCTTCGGGCGCCATTACAATCGCTTCCCATGCAGATCGACGCCATCCCCGCTTGCGCAGACAACTACATCTGGGCGCTCCGGCACGCGGGTCAGGTCGTTGTGGTCGATCCCGGCGAAGCCGCTCCCGTCCTGGCCTGCCTGCAGCGCACGGGCGACCGGCTGGCGGCGATCCTGGTCACCCACCATCACGGCGATCACATCGGCGGCATTGCCGAGCTGGTCGCGCGCTTCCCCGCAGCGGTGTTCGGCCCGGCGCGCGAGGCTAGCGACGTGGTCACCCGTCCGCTGCGCGATGGTGCGCGCGCAACGGTGCTGGGTATCGATTTCGAAGTGCTGGAGGTGCCGGGGCACACGCGGGGTCATGTCGCCTATTATGCCCGCGATGTCGGGCTGTTCTGCGGCGACACGCTGTTCGGCGCCGGCTGCGGGCGCGTCTTCGAAGGCACCCTGGCCGAAATGCACGCCTCGCTCGCCCGCCTCGCCGCCCTGCCGCCCGACACGCGCATCTACTGCGCCCACGAATACACGCAATCCTGCCTCGGCTTCGCGCGCACGGTCGAACCGGACAACCCCGCCATCGACGCGCGCAGCGCGGCCGTCGCGGCCCGGCGCGCCGCCGGCCTGCCCTCCGTGCCCTCGCTGCTTGCCGACGAACTGGCCACCAATCCCTTCCTGCGCTGGAACGCCCCCGGCGTGATCGCCGCCGCCGCGGCGCGGCTCGGACGCCCCCCCGCGAGCGCCGCGGAAACCTTCGCCGCCATCCGCCTCTGGCGCGACAGCCTCTGACCATGCCCGGCCTCGAAACCTGGGAGATGCTTTCCTACGTCGTCACGGTGATCGGCCTGCCGTTCGCCATCGGCATCTTCTTCTACGAGCAGCGCAAGGAGCGCGAGAACGAGGAAGAAGCCGCCTGGCAGCAGCTGTCCGATGCCTATATCGACTTTCTCGAAGTCGTCCTCGCCAATCCCGACCTCAAGCTGCGCAGCCAGGCGCAGACGCCCGACCTGACGGACGAACAGCGCGAACGCATGCGCGTCATCTTCGACATGCTGATCTCGCTGTTCGAGCGCGCCTACCTGCTGCTCTACGAGGATGCCATGAGTGAGAAGCAGCGGCGCCGCTGGCACTCGTGGGACGACTACATGCGCGAGTGGTGCGGCCGCGAGGACTTCCGCGCCTACCTGCCGGAACTGCTGCGCGGCGAAGATCCCGATTTCTCCGCCTACATCCTGCGCCTGGCCGCGGAGACGCGCTGAAGGTCGGCACGTAAGGCGCTTCGCGTTACTCACGACCCAAGCAGTTCGCGCGCGTGACGGCGCGTGGTCTCGGTGATCTGCATGCCGCCGAGCATGCGCGCGATTTCCTCGACGCGCCCGGTCTCGTCCAGCGTGGCGACGCGACAGAGGGCTTGTTCGCCCTGCGTCAGCTTGCGGATCGACCACTGCCAGTCGGCGCAGGCCGCGACCTGAGGGAGGTGGGTGACGCACAGCACCTGGCGGTCGGC
>CAZZFN010000105.1:0-7158 GCA_964653505.1 uncultured Methyloversatilis sp. | reverse complement strand
GCGCTCGGCCGCATCAGCCTCGAAACGCCGGACTCGCGCGCGGCGATGCTGGCCGCCCGCGCTTGAGTCCGGTCAGCCCGCAGGACCGCGGTCGAGCCATCTGAGCAGCGTCGCGTAGAGGGCGTCGGGATCGACCGGCTTGGCGATGAAATCGTTCATGCCGGCGTCCTCGCAGGCGTTGCGGTCCTCGTCGAAGGCGTTTGCCGTCATGGCCAGGATCGGCAATTGCCCGCGTCCGGGCAGGGCGCGGATTGCGCGGGTGGCCTCCAGGCCGCCCATGATCGGCATCTGCATGTCCATCAGTACGAGCGCGTAGTCGGCGCCCTGCACTTTGTCGAGGGCGATCAGGCCGTTCTCGGCGCTATCCACGCGCAGGCCGGCGCCTTCGAGCAGATCGATGGCGACCTCGCGGTTGATCGGGTTGTCCTCGGCGAGCAGGATGCGGGCGCCCGCGTGACGGCGCAGCGTCGTTTCATCCGGGGCGACCGCTGCCTTCTCGGCAACGTCGTCGGCGGCCGCCTGTCCGCGCTCGATCCAGGCCGTGAACCAGAAGGTGCTGCCCTGGCCGGGCCGGCTTGTGGCGCCCGCCGTGCCGCCCATCAGCTCGGCGATGCGTCGGGTGATCGTCAGGCCGAGGCCGGTGCCGCCGAACGGGCGGGTTTCGGATCCGTCGCCCTGCTCGAAGGGTTCGAACAGGCGCGCAATCTGCGCCGGGTCGATGCCGATGCCGCTGTCCTCGACCGCGAAGCGCACCAGCACGCGGCCGTCGCGTTCGTCGAGCCGCAGCGTGCGCAGGGCGATGCTGCCGGCCGGCGTGAATTTCACCGCATTGCCGGCCAGGTTGAGCAGCGCCTGGCGCAGGCGGGTCGGGTCGCCGCGCAGCGCATCCGGCATGTGATCGGTTTCGATGCGGATCTCCAGTCCCTTGGCATGCGCTGCCGCGCCGATCATCGAGCTGACCTCGTCGAGCAGGGCATGCAGCGAGAAGTCGCGGCGGGCCAGCGCGAATTTGCCCGACTCGATCTTGGAGATGTCGAGAATGTCGTTGATCAGCGAGAGCAGATGGCGACCGGCGGCGTCGATCTTGTCCAGCCGCTCGGCCGCGCGGGGAGCGATGGTTTCTCGGTAGAGCAGGTGGGTGAGGCCGAGAATCGCGTTCAGGGGGGTGCGGATCTCGTGGCTCATGTTGGCGAGAAACGCGCTCTTCGTCTGCGCCAGCCTTTGCGCCTCGAGGAGCGCGGCTTCCCGCGCCTGCTCGGCCAGGTGCAGCTCGGTGATGTCCTGCACCGAGCCCAGAGCGCGCAGGGGGCGGCCGTCGGCAGAGAAAACGATATGCGCCTGCTCATGTACCCATTTCACGTTCCCGCCCGCGAGGATGCGATGGCGGATGTCGTAGGGCGCGCCCTTAAGCGCCGCGGTCCAGGCCGATTCGACCAGCGGCCGGTCGTCGGGACGGGTGCAGCCGAAGAAGAGCGGAAGATCGACGGGCGTTCCGGGGGGAACCCCGAAAATCCGGTAGCTCTCGTCGGACCAGGCAAGGGTTCCGCCGGGGATGTCGAGCTCCCAGCTGCCCGCATGGGCGATGGCCTGCGAGGCGGCCAGGCGGGACTCGCTGGCCTGCAGTGCGCGCGTGCGCTCCGCCACCGCAGCCTCCAGGCGCTCCTGGGCGCGGCCGAGCTCCGCCATGTCCCGTTGCTGCCTGCGCCAGTGGCGGTCGATCTGCCAGGCGAACAGCAGGCTCAGCGCGGCGAAGGCGGCGACCAGCAGGGCGGTGTTGCGCGCCTCCCGGCGCCAGGGCTGGAGATAGTCGCGGGGCGACACGCCGACCGCGATGACCGCGGGCATGTTGCGCACGCGCCGGAAGCCAATGGTGCGCTCCTGGCCGTCGGGCGTGCGGGGCACGTAAAGACTGGCGGCCTGCTGGCCGCTGGCGAGCACGGCGAGGAACTCCGGGGAGACGGTCCGGTCGCCGATCGTCCCGGCCGGTCCCTCGACCGGCGGATGGCGGGTGATCAGTCCCCGGTTTTCATGGCGGATGACGGCGGAACCGTGCGGACCGAGATCGAGCCGGGACAACAGGCCGGACAGGTGCTCGACCGGCAGCGCGGCAACCACCACGCCGGCGAGCGAGCCGTCGGGATGGCGCCAGGATCGGGTGAAGGGAACCACCCAGACGCCGGCGACGCGTCCAAGCAGTGGTTCGGAAATGAACAGGCGCTCCCCGGGCCGGTCGCGGTGCGCGGCGAAGAATCCCCGGTCGGCCCAGCTGGCCGGCCTGCTGCGGTTTACCCCCTTGCCCCACAGCACCTCGCCCCGGGCATTCGCGAGACGGATGCCGTCGAGTTCGGGCATGCGCGTCTCGTGCCGTTCGAGCAGCCGCACGATGGCGGTGTCGTCGAGGGAGCCCCGCGCCGCGTGGCGCTCGAGTTCGTCGATGACGGCGAGCAGGGTCAGATCGATGCGGCGCGAGGTGTTGGCGATATTCTTTTCCAGCAGGGTAGCCAGGTTGTCGGTGCGGGTGTTGGCCTCCGCAACCGCATACGCGCGGCTGTCGCGCAGGTGGCCGACGCTGACGCCGATGACGGCGAGGTTGGCGATCAGCACCGCGAACGTCAGCCAGTAGCGGAACCGCAGCGCCGGGCGGGGGGCCGGTGGCGGGCAGGTGGTTGCGAGGGACATCGGACGAGCCTTGTTGTGCGACTTGTTGTCCGATTATGCCGGTTTCCCCTGTCGGGCGAAAGGCGAGGGCTGCCGCGTTGCCGTCCCGCCGGCGCCGACTTCCCGATCGGAAGGTCTGGCCCAGCACAGGATGGCCATGACCAGCGCCTGCGGGTCGATCGGCTTGACCAGGTAGTCCTTCATCCCGGCGGCGAATCCGGCCGCGCGATCCCGGCTTTTGTCGTGCGCGGTCAGGCCGATCACCGGCAGGTCGGGCGCCACCGCGCGCAGGCGGCGCGTCGCCTCGATGCCGTCCATCTCCGGCATCTCCACGTCCATCAGCACCACGTCGAACGTCCCGGGCGCGGCGCTTACCTGCTCGAGCGCAATCCGGCCGTTGGCGACGATGAGGTGGGCGGCGCCGGCTTCCTCGAGCAGGTCGGCGAGGATGAGACGATTCGTCTCGACGTCTTCGGCCGCCAGGACGCGCAATCCGGCGAGCTTGCCGGCCGGGCTGAACGGCGCCGCGTCGGCGGTTGCGCTTTCCGGTGCGAGCGGGGCTTGCCGCAGCGGCAGCTGCAGCGCGAACGTGCTGCCGCGCCAGGGCGTGCTGACGACCCGCAGGGCGCCGCCCATCAGGCTGGCCAGGTTCATCGCGATGGCCAGTCCCAGCCCGCCGCTGCCGTAACGGCGCGGATTCGGGCTGTCGGCCGGGTCGAAGGGACGAAACAGCCGGGCGATCTCTTCTGCCGTCATGCCGACGCTCTCGTCGCGTACCGCGAACCAGAGTTCGTCCTCGGCGCACAGGACGATCAGGTCGACCGTGCCGTGGCGGCTGGAGCGGATGGCGTTGGACAGCAGATGGACCAGAATCTGGCGCAGGCGCAACGGGTCGCCGACCGCCCATTCGGGCAGGTCCGGGCTGGGACGGCAGGCGAGCGCGAGCCCTTTTTCCGCCGCCAGGGCGGCCGTCTGCGCCACCGCCTGCGCCGCGATGTCGGCCGGGCGGAATGGGCGCGCCTCCAGGACCAGCGCGCCCGCTTCGAGGCGGGAAAAATCGAGGATGTCGTCGATCGCGTCGAGCAGCCGGGCGCCGGCTGCGTGGATGCGCGCGAATGTGGTCCGGCCGGCCGGGTCGGGGCAGTCGCGCATGCCGATGCGCGCGAAGCCCTGCACGGCCGTGAGCGGCGAGCGGATTTCATGGCTCATCTGGGCAAGGAACAGACTCTTGCCCGTCGAGGCGGCTTCGGCGGCCAGGCGCGCCTCGCGGGCTGCGCCGAGAACGGCGACCAGCTGATCCGCAAGCCGGTTGACGTCCTGCGCCAGGCGACCGATTTCGGTGTTTTCATGACCGGCCGGAGGGGCGAGGCGATTGCCCTGCAACGGATCGAGCGCATGCAGCTGCGCCGACATGCGCGAAATCGGCCGCACGACAAGCAGGATCAGGGCTGCGGCGATGGCGCCGGAAACCAGCAGCAGCGACCAGGCGAGTTGCTGCAGGGCCAGCAGGATGTAATCGTTGCGCTGGGCCTCGATGACATCCGGGTTGGGTTCGAGGCGCACCAGGCCGACTGCCTGCCCGGGCGAGAACGGCGAATGGATGACGCGCTCGATCCGCTCGAGCCGGTAGTCGCCGGGGGCGGACGCGCCTGCGTCGGCGTCGCGCAGCGCGTCGGCCAGCGGCACGCCGTCCGCCAGGATCGTCACGCGCAGCACCTCGGGATTGACGAGCAGCCCCTCGGACACTTCCCTGGCAAGATCGGCGTCGCGCAGGAAGCAGGCGATCCGCACCGTGCTGTGCACCGTGTCGAGCAGCTGGTTGAGGCGCTGGTCGGTTGTCACGATCGCGCGCTGCGCTGTCGCGTAGGAGGTGTAGCCGACCGCCGCGACGCCGGCGACGACGAACGCGAACAGCGTGACCAGGATCGAGCGCAGGACGATTCCGTCCCTGGACAGGCGGATCATGGGCCGCAATCGGGAGTCGGCGGGGGCGGGACGGCGCGGGGCATGCTGGGGCGGGCGCTGGGGCGGGCATTGTGCGCGTGGGCGAGTTTCATTCAATCATCCGGCATGCGCGCTGTCAATCGCGCGCGACACGTTAATGTGCCGTCCCGCCGGAGCCGACTTTTTTCAGTGCGGCTTCAGGCGCAGAAACAGTTCCTTCACCGCCCCGACGCGCTCCTTGAGCGTGGCCGTCGGTTTCTGCCAGGCCAGCTTGTCCGGGCCGGCGAGCCTGAAGGCGCGGTCGTTCTGGATCAGCCGGATGATGACGAGCGGGTCGATGGGCGGATTCTCGACGAACTGGAGCTGGATCGCGTTCGGCGCGGCGTCGAGCTTGGCCAGCCCCAGCGGCTTGCCCAGCAGGCGCAGCCGATGCGTTTCGATCAGGCATTGCGCCTGGGCGGGCATTTCTCCGTAGCGGTCGATCAATTCCTCCTGCATCAGGACGAGCGAGGCCTCGTCCGCGCAGCCGGCCAGCCGCTTGTAGAGCGTGAGACGCTCGTTGACATCGGGACAGTAGGCGTCGGGCAGCAGGGCGGGGAAACGCAAGTCGATTTCGGATGCGACGGAGAGCGGCCGGGTCAGATCGGGGATCGCCTTGCCCTCCTTGAGCGCGCGCACCGCCGTCCCCAGCATGTTGGCATAGAGGGCGAAACCGATCTCGTGGATCTCGCCGGACTGGTTCTCGCCGAGCACCTCGCCGGCGCCGCGAATCTCCAGGTCGTGCATGGCGAGGAAGAAGCCCGAGCCGAGCTCCTCCATCGCCTGGATCGCGTCGAGCCGCCGCTGCGCCGCGGCGGAGGGCCTGGCATGCTCGTCGGTGAGGAGGTAGGCGTAGGCCTGGTGGTGCGAGCGACCGACCCGGCCGCGCAGCTGGTGCAGCTGGGCGAGGCCGAACCGGTCGGCGCGCGCGATGACGATGGTGTTGGCGTGCGGGTTGTCGATGCCGGTCTCGATGATGGTCGAGCACAACAGCAGGTTGTGCTTCTGCTGGGTGAATTCGCGCATCGCGCGCTCCAGTTCCCTTTCGGGCAGCTGGCCGTGGCCGACGACGATGCGCGCCTCGGGCAGCAGTTTTTCCAGCCGCTCGCGCATGTTCTCGATGGTGGCCACCTCGTTGTGCAGCACATAGACCTGGCCGCCGCGCTTGAATTCGCGCAGGGCGGCCTCGCGCACCAGGCCGTTCGACCACGGGTGCACGAAGGTCTTGATGGCCAGGCGCTTCTGCGGCGGCGTGGCGATCACCGAGAAGTCGCGCAGGCCCTCCAGCGACAGTCCCAGGGTGCGCGGAATCGGCGTGGCGGTGAGCGTCAGCACATCGACCTCGGCGCGCAGGGCCTTGAGTGCCTCCTTCTGCCGCACCCCGAACCTGTGCTCCTCGTCGATGATGACGAGGCCGAGGCGGTCGAATTTCACGTCGGCTTGCAGCAGGCGATGGGTGCCGATGAGGATGTCGATCTTGCCTTCGCCAAGCTGCTTCACCGCCTCGGCCTGCTCCTGCTTCGACTTGAAGCGCGAGATTTCGGCGACTTTCACTGGCCAGTCCGCAAAACGGTCGGCAAAGTTCTGATAGTGCTGCTCGGCCAGCAGCGTGGTCGGGCACAGCACGGCGACCTGCTGGCCGTCGGCCACGGCGACGAAGGCGGCGCGCATCGCCACTTCGGTCTTGCCGAAACCCACGTCGCCGCAGACGAGGCGATCCATCGGCTTGCCCGACACCATGTCGGAAATCACCGCGCCGATGGCGGCCTGCTGGTCGGGGGTTTCCTCGAAGCCGAAGCCGGCGGCGAAGGCTTCCAGATCGTGGGTCTTGAAGGAAAACGCGTGGCCCTGGCGCGCCGCGCGCCGGGCGTAGAGGTCGAGCAGTTCGGCGGCGGTGTCGCGCACCTGCTCGGCGGCTTTTTTCTTGGCCTTCTCCCACTGGCCGGAGCCCAGCGTGTGCAGTTCCACCGCCTCTGGATCATGTTCACCGTGGCCGCTGTAACGCGAGATGACCTCGAGCTGGGACACGGGCACATACAGTTTGGCTTGGCCGGCGTATTCGAGGTGGAGAAATTCCTCCTCGCCTTGCCCTACATCCATGTGCGCGAGGCCGAGGTAGCGGCCGATGCCGTGGTTTTCATGCACCACCGGGTCGCCGATCTTGAGTTCGGACAGATCGCGCAGCCAGCCGTCGAGGTTGGCACGGCGCGCGTCCGAGCGCTTGTGGCGGGGACGCGCGGTGGCGGCGTAGAGCTCGTTTTCGGTGACGACGGCGATATCTGCCAGCCGGAAGCCGCCCGACAGCGGCCCGTGGGCGAGGGCGATCTTCGCCTCGCCGCCCAGAAACGCGGCGAAGTCGGCGCAGGGTGTCGTGCTCAGGCCATGTTCGGCGAGGTATTCGTTGAGCGTCTCGCGCCGACCGGGAGATTCGGCCAGCAGCAGCACGCGCCCCGGGTATGCGGCCAGAAAGCCGCGCAGCGCGGCGAGCGGATCGGCGGCCTTGCGGTCGACGGCGAG
>CAZZFN010000104.1:0-7286 GCA_964653505.1 uncultured Methyloversatilis sp. | reverse complement strand
CCGGCCTTCTTGAGCGCGTAGCGGCGCTGGCAGTCGGGAAAGCGCGCGACCACCAGATCGAGTTCCCAGCCACTGCTCCAGAAATAGGGTTTCCTGCGTTCCACGGTCAGCGAGTGGTTGCCGCCGTCGATGAGATAGGCCGCCGGCTCGATTTCGCAGCCCGCCAGGAGCGGCATGGCCAGCAGGATCGGCAGCAGGAAACGCGCTTTCATCGTGGAAACTCCAGGGTCAGGTCAGGCGCCAGGCCACCGCCTCGCCGGCGCGCAGCGGCACCAGCGGATCCCCGTCGAGCAGCGGCTGGGCAGCCGGCACGGTCCAGGCGGCGCGCGCCAGGGTGATCTTTTCCGTGTTGCGGGGCAGGCCATAGAAATCGGGGCCATGAAAGCTCGCGAAGGCTTCGAGCCGGTCGAGGGCACCGGCCGCCTCGAAGGCTTCGGCATAGAGCTCGATACCGGCATGGGCGGTGTAGCAACCGGCGCAGCCGCAGGCGGCCTCCTTGGTACTTTTCGCATGGGGAGCCGAATCGGTGCCGAGGAAGAACTTGGGGCTGCCCGAGATCGCGGCGGTGACCAGGGCCTGGCGATGGGTCTCGCGCTTGAGCACCGGCAGGCAGTAATGGTGCGGGCGCAGGCCGCCGGCGAAGATCGCGTTGCGGTTGAGCAGCAGGTGGTGAGCGGTGATGGTCGCGGCGACGTTGGCGCCGGCCGACTGGACGAACTGGGCGCCGTCGCGCGTGGTGATGTGCTCCAGCACCGTCTTGAGGTCAGGGAAGTCCTTGAGCAGCGGCATCAGCACCGTGTCGATGAACACTGCCTCGCGGTCGAAGATATCCACCGCCGGATCGGTGACCTCGCCATGCACGAGCAGCGGCAGGCCGAGCTTTTCCATGCGCGCGAGCGTGGCCCGACACTTGGCCAGGTCGGTGACGCCGGCGTCCGAGTTGGTCGTCGCTCCGGCCGGATAGAGCTTGACCGCATGGACGAAACCGCTCGCCTTGGCCCGGTCGATCTCGTCGGCGGGCAGGTTGTCCGTCAGGTAGAGCGTCATCAAAGGCTCGAAGGCCATGCCCTGCGGCAGGGCGGCCAGGATGCGCTCACGGTAGGCGGCGGCCTGGGCCACCGTCGTCACCGGCGGCTTGAGGTTGGGCATGACGATGGCGCGGGCGAAGCGGCGCGCGGTATCGGGCAACACGGCCTGCAACGTGGCGCCGTCGCGCAGGTGCAGGTGCCAGTCGTCGGGGCGGGTGAGGGTCAAGGTTTGCATGGCGCGATTTTAGCCGCCCCCGGCGGTGGCGGCCCTGATTTCGAGCGCCTTGCGGTAGAGCTCGTTCTTGGCCGCGCCGGTGATCTCGCTGGCGAGCCTGGCCGCCTGCTTGACCGGCAATTCGGCGAGCAACAACTTGAGTACGCGCTCGCTTTCCGCGTCGATGCCGACGCGCGGCGGCGGCGCGGAAACCAGCAGGACGAATTCGCCGCGCCGATGGTTGTCGTCCGCCGCGAGCCAGGCCGGCGCGGCGGGCAGCGGCAGGCGCACGATCTGCTCGAACAGCTTGGTCAGCTCGCGGGCGACGACGATCTCGCGCTCCGGTTCCAGCAGCTCGACCAGGTCGGCGATGGTTTCCTCGATGCGGTGCGGCGCCTCGTAGAACGCCAGCGTCGCGGCGATCGGCTTGAGGCCCTCGATCACCGTCCTGCGAGCGCCGACTTTTGCCGGCAGGAAACCGACGAATAGGAAGGCCGGAGCGTCGAGCCCGGCGGCGGAGAGCGCCGCGACCGCCGCGTTCGGGCCCGGCAGCGGCGTCACCGCATGGCCGGCCGCGCGCACCGCGGCGACGGCGCGCGCGCCCGGATCGGAAACTCCCGGCGTGCCGGCGTCGGAAATCAGCGCGACGCGCTTGCCCGCCGCGAGCAGGCCGAGCAGCTTCTCCGCCGCCGCCTGCTCGTTATGCTCGTGCAGCGCCAGCAGTTGGGCGCGGATGCCGTGGTGGTCGAGCAGGTGGCGCGCGTGACGCGTGTCCTCGCAAGCGATCACATCCGCCTGGCGCAGGGTTTCGAGCGCACGCAGGGTAATGTCGCCGAGGTTGCCGATCGGGGTGGCGACGATGGACAATGCGGGCTTCGCGGTTTCTTTCGTGGCTTCGTTCATGGCGCCCATTATCCCGCACACTCGTCAGGAGATCGGCTCGGCCGGCGAAGAGACCGCCGCGCGGCATCTCGCCGCCCAGGGGCTCAGGCTGCTGGCGCGCAACTTCCGCGTCAAGGGCGGCGAGATCGACCTGGTCTGCCGCGACGGCGCGACCACCGTTTTCGTCGAGGTGCGCCGCCGCGCCGGCAGCGGCTTCGGCGGTGCGGCGGCCAGCATCGGCCCGGCCAAGCAGCGGCGTTTGATCCTCGCCGCGCGCCACTGGCTCGCCCAGCAAGGCGAGACGCCCTGCCGCTTCGATTGCGTGCTGATCGACGGCGAGCGCCTGATCTGGCTCAAAGATGCGTTTCGTCCTGATTAGCCTGCTCTGGCTCACCAGCCTCGCGGCCCAGGCGCAGGAGGTGAAGATCCTCGTGCAGAGTTCGCCGCTGGCCGGCTTCCAGTACCACGCCGGCCCACATCTCTGGGAGCAGCTGCGCGTCGGCGACGCCCTGCAGCTGGTACGCGAGCCGGACAATCCCCACGACGCCCGTGCCGTGCGCGTCGACTGGCAGGGCATCCAGCTCGGTTATCTGCCGCGCGCCGAGAACGAGGCGGTGGCCGCCGCCATGGACCGCGGCGAGCGCGTTTCGGCGCGCATCGCCGCCCTGGTCGCCGACCGCAATCCCTGGCGCCGGCTGCGCATCGAGATATTCGTCATGCTTTGAAACACACTCGTCCCGGCCCGCGCCCGGCCGGTTGGTAGAATCGCGGCCATGACTATCCAATCCCGCATCCGACAGCAATTCGAGGACAGCGTCGCCGTCAAGGCGCGCGCCCTCGACGCCATGGCCGCCCCCATCGAGGCGGCGATCCGGCTGATGGCCGACAGCCTGCGCGCCGGCGGCAAGGTGATGGCCTGCGGCAACGGCGGCTCGGCCGCCGATTCGCAGCACTTCGCCGCCGAACTGCTCAACCGCTTCGAAAAGGAGCGCCCGCCGCTGGCGGCGATCGCGCTCACCACCGACACCTCGACGCTGACCTCGATCGCCAACGACTATGCCTACGACCAGGTCTTCGCCAAGCAGGTGCAGGGCCTCGGCCGCGCCGGCGACGTGCTGCTGGCGATCTCGACCTCGGGCAACTCGCCCAACGTCGCCGCCGCCATCGCCGCCGCCCACGCGCGCGGCGTGCGCGTCGTCGCGCTCAGCGGCAAGGGCGGCGGAACCATCGCCGGGCTGCTGCGGTCCGACGACATTCATCTTTGCGTCCCCGCCGACCGCACTGCGCGCATCCAGGAGGTTCACCTGCTGACCATCCACTGCCTGTGCGACGGCATCGACGCCCTCATCCTCGGAGAAGCCCCATGAACCGCCGCACCCTGATCCTGCTCGCCGCCCTCGTTCCCGTCCTCGCCGGCTGCGTCGGTGCCGCCGCCGTCGGCGTGGGCGCCGGTGCGCTGATGTTCACCGACCGCCGCATGCCGGAAACCATCGTCACCGACGAGGGCATCGAGCTGCGCGCCGCCGGCCGCATCAACGAACGCTTCGGCGACCGCGTCCATGTCAATGTGACCAGCTACAACCGCATGGCCCTGCTGACCGGCGAGGTGCCGGACGCCGCCGCCCGGGCCGAGGTCGAGAAACTGGTTGCCGCCGTTCCCAATCTCAAGTCGATCAGCAACGAGCTGCAGATCGGGCCGGTCAGCACCCTGTCGAACCGCAGCAACGACGTCTATCTGACCTCCAAGGTCAAGGCGCGCTTCATCGACGCCAGCCAGTTCTCCGCCAACAACGTCAAGGTGGTCACCGAGAACGGCGTCGTTTACCTGCTCGGCCTGGCGACCCAGCGCGAGGTCGACGCGGCGGTGCAGATCGCCCGCACCACCGGCGGCGTGCGCAAGGTAGTGCGCGTCTTCGAGCTCATCAGCGACGCCGAGGCCCGTCGCCTCGACCCGCAGCCGACCGCCAACAAGCCCGCCGCCCAGCCCACGCCGTGAGCTACGCCGCGCCGGCCTTCGAGGCCAAGTGCAGCGCGCCGGCCGAGCTGGCGGCGCGCGCGGCGGCGCTGCCGCGCCCGCTGGTGTTCACCAACGGCTGCTTCGACATCCTGCACCGCGGCCATGTCACCTACCTCGCCCAGGCGCGCGCGCTCGGCGCCAGCCTGATCGTCGCGGCGAACTCCGATGCCTCGGTCAAGCGTCTCGGCAAGGGCGCCGACCGGCCGGTGAACGCCCTCGCGGATCGCATGGCGGTGCTCGCCGCGCTCGAATGCGTGTCGCTGGTGACTTGGTTCGACGAGGACACGCCCCTCGCGCGCATCCTCGACTGTCGCCCCGACATCCTCGTCAAGGGCGGCGACTGGCCGGTAGACCAGATCGTCGGTGCCGCCGAGGTACGCGGCTGGGGCGGCCAGGTGCATTCGATTCCCTTCATCCACCAGCGCTCCACCACCGCGCTGCTGGACAAGATCAGGGCTCTCTAGTCTTCCTCTCGATGGTCGCGCGCACCAGTTCGATATGGCCGCGCAGCGTATAGACCATGTTGGCGAAGGCGAGCGGCACCGGCAGGCGGTTGGCGTCGCGCTCGATGGCATCCACGCGCGCCAGCCATTCCGCGCGCGTGAGATGTCCGGGCTCGGCCTCCACCTCGGCCTCGATGAACTTGAGCTCGCCGTAGCGCCGGTAGATGCGCGTCTTGATGCGCCAATCGTAGAGCCCCGGCGCGACGCGCATCACCGGAATCAGCACGGCGAACAGCGGGATCAGCATCACCACCATGCGGTCGATCAGCGTGGCCGCCCAGAAAGGCAAGTAGCGCTGCAGGAAGGGGCGCCCCGACGTGTAGTAGCGTTGCGCCTCGGGAGATAGCGGGAAATCGGCTCCGCTCGCGCCCGTGGCGCGCGGAAATTCACCCGGACGCTGGAAGATGCCCGGCCCGCCATGCACCTCGCTCAGTGCCTGCATCAAGAGGTCGATCAGGGCCGGGTGGGTATCCTCGCGCACCAGCAGGGTCGCGGTAGCGGCAAGCATGCCGATGTCGCGCGGCGGCAGGTCAGCGGCGACGTCGATGGCGCCGCGCGGCAGCACCAGCCGGGTCAGATGCGGCAGGCGTCGCGCATAGGCCTCGGCATGGGCGAGGCTCATCAGCCGCAGCCCCGGCGTGTGCAGCAGGGTCCAGACCGTCGCCGACTGCGCCGGTCCGACGACGAAGGCGGCGTCGATGCGCCCGGCGGCAAAGTCCCGCGCCAGGGCGGGACCGCCCCGGTCGATCAGGCGCGCGTTGCGCGCATCGATCTGGTTCGCCTCCAGCAGCTCGATGGCGAGATGGCGGGTGCCGCTGCCGATGCCGCCGACGGCGATGCGCCGTCCCCTGAGCTGCGTCAGCCGATCGAGCGCGCCGCCGGCATCCGCCAGCTCGGCGCGGTAGAAGATCCAGAGCGGCTCGTAGTAGAGGTCGCCGAGCGAGAACAGCGCGTCGTCGTCCTGCGCCCGCGCGGCACCGCCCTGCACGAAGGCGGCGCCCACCGAGCGCTCGGCGTCGCGCAGGCGCGCGAGATTCTCGGTGGAGCCGGCCGTCGGCTGCTCGACGACCTGGATGCCGTAGCGCGCCAGTACGTCCTTGTAGGCCGCGCCGTAGCGCTGGTAGCCGCCCCCCCCGCGCCGGTCGCCAGAATCAGGGTGTCCGGCGGCGCCGGCTTGATGTAGCGCGAGGCCAGCCAGAAGCCGGCGGCGACGAGCAGCAGCAGCGGCAAGCCGACGATCAGTAGATCGCGCGGCGAATATTCGCGCAGGCGACGCGGCAGGCGGGCTTTCATGCGGCATCGGGCGCGCGCTGCGGCGGCACGCCCGCCGGCCTCAGAACGGGATGTCGTCCTCGACGTCGCCGAAGCCGCCGCCCATCGGGGCCGGCGCCCCCTGCGCCTGGGGTCGCGCCGCCGGGCGGCCGCCGCCGCTTTCGCGCGGCGGCGCGTCGCCCATGCCCTCGCGCTTGCCGAGCATCTTCATCTCGTCGGCGTGGATTTCCGTCGTATAGCGGTCCTGGCCATCCTGGCCCTGCCACTTGCGCGTGCGCAGGCGGCCTTCGATATAGACCTGCGAGCCCTTCTTCAGGTACTGGCCGGCGATCTCCGCCAAGCGGCGGAAGAACACGACGCGATGCCATTCGG
Organism: uncultured Methyloversatilis sp.; assembly: GCA_964653505.1. Lineage (GTDB taxonomy): Bacteria > Pseudomonadota > Gammaproteobacteria > Burkholderiales > Rhodocyclaceae > Sulfuricystis. The sequence continues at coordinate 998 of CAZZFN010000104.1, read as the reverse complement.
TCGCCTCCTTCTGCTCGCCGCTGTTCTTGTCCTTCCAGCTTTCCGAGGTGGCGATGGTGACGTTGGTCACCTGGTCGCCGTTGGGCATGTAGCGGGTTTCGGGGTCCTTCCCCAGGTTGCCCACCAGAATCACCTTGTTCACCGATGCCATATGCCAGTCTCCCTAATGTGTTGTCGCCGGCCGCGCCGGCGGCGTCATGCGCACCGCCAGCACCAGCCAGATGATACCGATAGCCGCGCAAACCATATGCACGGCGGATACGCCGAAACTCTTCGCCAGCCAGCCGCCCAGCACACCGCCCAGGAACAGGCCGAACGACTGGGTCGTATTGTAGATGCCCAGCGCCGCTCCCTTCGCGGCCGGCGGCGCCAGGCGCGAGATCAACGATGGCTGCAGGGCTTCCAGGATGTTGAAGGCGACGAAGAACAGCAGCAGCCAGGAACCGATCGGCCAGAGGCCCCCGCCGAACGTCGCCAGCCCGGCCTGCACCAGCACCAGCAGGGCCACCGCGCCGGCATAGACGGGCTTGATCTTGCCGCGCCGCTCGGCGGCGATGATCGCCGGCACCATGACGGCGAAGGACAGCAGCACCGCGGGCAGATAGACCTTCCAGTGCTCGCCGCCCGGCAAGCCGCCGGCGACGAGCGCGGGCGGCACCACGACCCAGAGCGCGGTCTGCATCATGTGCAGGGCGAAGACGCCGAAGTTGAGGCGCGCCAGCCTGGCGTCGAGCAGCACCGTCGCAAAGGGCACGCGCGCCTGGGCCGCAAAAGTCGGCGCTGGCGGGACGGTGGCGAACAGCAGCACGATGGCGCCGAGCGCCAGCACGCCCGTCAGCACAAAGAGGCCGGACAGGCCGATGGCGGCGGCCAGCGGCGGCGCGATCACCAGCGACAGCGCGAACACCAGGCCGATGGATGCGCCGATCATCGCCATCACCTTGGTGCGATGCTGCTCGCGCGTGAGGTCGGCGGCGAGCGCCGATACCGCCGCCGAG
>CAZZFN010000103.1:0-7476 GCA_964653505.1 uncultured Methyloversatilis sp. | reverse complement strand
CCGACACGCGGCTGCCGCCCAAGGACACGCGCGGCTATCCGGCCATCGACAGTTTCGCCGAGTTGCTGGCGTAGCCTGGAACGCCCTGCATGCCGACCGCCACCGTCCGCGTTTCATCGACCGGCGGGTAACCCGAGGTCGGCGCTGCGGCGTTGGCCGGGCTGCGCCCGGCCGCACTCAGTCGCCGAAATTGGTGCCCACCCGCCGCGCCGTGATTACCAGCGGATGATCGATCGGCACGGTCTTGACCTTGCCGGCGCAATCCTCGATCTTCACGGGACGCGTGCCCTCGCCGTGCGCCGCGACCAGCACGCCGTAGTGTTTTCGGGCGATCAGGTCGGCCGCCGCGGTGCCCAGCCGCGTGGCGAGGATGCGGTCGGCGGCCGACGGGGTGCCGCCGCGCTGCAGGTGGCCCAGGATGGTCACGCGCGCCTCGAGACCGGTGAGCTTTTCGAGCTGTTGGGCCAGCCGCAGGGTGCGGCCGGCCCAGATCAGTTCGGCCGCATCGGCTTCCGTATCGTCCATCTTGCGCGCATCTCCGGCGGCGGCGGCGGCGGACTTGACGGTCGCCTTGGCCGCCTTCTTCTTCAGTTTCGCCGCGTTCAGGGCGGCGAGGTCCTGCTTCGAGATCGCGCCTTCCGCCACTGCGACGATGGAGAAGGGACGCCCCTTGCGGCTGCGTTCGCGGATCGATTCGGCGATGCTCGCCGGGTCGTAGGGGATTTCCGGGATGAGGATCACGTCGGCGCCGCCGGCGATGCCGGCGCCGAGCGCCAGCCAGCCGGCGCGGTGGCCCATGATCTCGACGACGATGATGCGGTGGTGGCTGTGGGCCGTGCTGTGGAGGCGGTCGATGCATTCGGTGGCGATGCCCAGCGCGGTGTCGAAGCCGAAGGTGGTGTCGGTGCCCCAGACGTCGTTGTCGATGGTCTTCGGCAGGTTGACGACGTTGAGGCCCTTCTCCTTGAGGCGCAGCGCGTTCTTCAGCGTGCCGCCGCCGCCCAGGCAGACCAGGCAGTCGAGATGGTTGTCGTGGTAGTTGCCGACGATCGCGTCGGTCATGTCGAGCAGCTTGCCGCCGACCGGCATCTTGTGCGGCTTGTCGCGGCTGGTGCCCAAAATCGTCCCGCCGGTGGTGAGGATGCCCGAGAGCTGGCCGCCGTCGAGCGCCATCGTGCGGTTTTCCATCAGGCCGCGGAAGCCGTCGCGGAAACCGATCACATGCATCTTGTAATGACTCATCGCGGCCTTGCCGACGCCGCGCAGCGCCGCGTTGAGGCCGGGGCTGTCGCCGCCGGCGGTGAGGATGCCGATTTGTCGCACCATATTGTTGTCTCCCCGGAAACCTTTCAGGCGGCATTGTCCGGGTTTTCGTCATGGGCGGCATGCGATAATTCGATGAAACCATAGGAATCCGGAAATTAAAAACATGGCCCGCCCCAAGAACGACAACTTCCTGCGCGCGCTGCTGCGCGAGCCGACCGACACCACGCCGTTGTGGCTGATGCGTCAGGCGGGCCGCTACCTGCCCGAGTATTGCGAGACGCGCCGGCGCGCCGGCAGCTTCCTCGATCTCTGCAAGTCGCCGAGCCTCGCCTGCGAGGTGACGCTGCAGCCGCTGGCGCGCTACGACCTCGACGCCGCCATCCTGTTCTCCGACATCCTTACCGTCCCCGACGCGATGGGGCTGGGCCTGTATTTCGCCGAAGGCGAGGGGCCGAAGTTCGAGCGGCCGCTGCGCGAGGAATGGGCGATCCGCGACCTCACGGCCCCCGACCCCTGGGACCACCTGCGCTACGTGATGGACGCCGTCGCCGAGATCCGCCGCGCGCTGGCCAACAGCGTGCCGCTGATCGGCTTTTCCGGCTCGCCCTTCACGCTGGCCTGCTACATGGTCGAGGGCGGCTCGTCGGACGACTTCCGCAGGGTCAAGACCATGCTCTACGACCGGCCCGACCTGCTGCACCGCATCCTCGCGGTCAATGCCCGGGCCGTGACCGGCTACCTCAACGCCCAGATCGAGTGCGGCGCGCAGGCGGTACAGATTTTCGATACCTGGGGCGGGGCGCTCTCGCACGCGGCCTACGAGGAATTTTCGCTGGCCTACATGAAGCAGGTGATCGACGGCCTCACAAAGACCCACGACCGCGAGCGCGTGCCCTGCATCGTGTTCACCAAGGGCGGCGGCCAGTGGATCGAGAAGATCGCCGCTTCCGGCTGCGACGCGGTCGGCCTCGACTGGACCACCGACCTCGGCGCGGCGCGCCGGCGCGTCGATGGCAAGGTGGCGCTGCAGGGCAACATGGACCCGCTGGCGCTGTTCGCCTCGCCGGAAGCGGTGGCGCAGGAGGCCACGCGCATCCTCGACGCTTACGCGGCTGCGGGCGGCGGCGTCACCGGCCATGTCTTCAACCTGGGCCACGGCATCAACCAGCACACCCCGCCGGAAAGCGTCGCGACGCTGGTGGAAACGGTTCACGCCTACAAACGGCGGTGACGACGGGCGGGAAACCGCTCGGCGCCAGGAGAAGCTGTTGACTTATGCACAGAATGCTGATCCTCACCCTGAAACGGGGGGGCTTTATTCCATTGTGGCAAGATTTTTGATATCTGTATGATTTTTATGTGTTTATCTAGTAGGCAATGTTTCAGATACATGACTTTCGCAAAAAGATCAAGTGGTTGCCTGGGCGCCGCGGGCGATTATTCACAAAATTATCCACAGCTTGTGCCGCGGGTTTAAAAAAGACTTATATAGCAAGTCATTAAGTCAATTAACGAAGAATCGCTCGAAGGAAGCACGCTAAGTGCCTATAGTTCAGGTCGCCCTGGATGTCCCGCTGCCGCAGGCGTTCGATTATCGGCTGGCGGCGCCGGCGGGCGATCCGACCGGGCGCCTGGCGCGGGTGCCTTTCGGATCGGGAAGCAGGATCGGCGTGGTGCTGGGCGTGGTCGAACGGAGCGACCAGCCGGCCGAAAAGCTGAAATCCGCCGAACTCGTCGATGGCCCGCCGGCGCTGCCCGCCGACTGGATCGAGCTGTGCCGTTTCTGCGCGCGTTACTACCATCACCCCCTCGGCCAGGTCATGGCGTTCGCCCTGCCGCCGCTGCTGAGGAAAGGCAGGCTGCCGCGCGCGTCGAAGGCGAAAACCGGCGCCGTCGCGCCGGCGCCGACTTGCAACGACGCCACGCCGGATCAGGCCGCAGCCATCGCCGCCATCGCGGCCGCGCAAGGGTTCCGGACCTTCCTGCTGCACGGCGTCACGGGCAGCGGCAAGACCGAGGTCTACCTGCGCGCCATCGAGGCGGTCCTCGCGCGCGGCGGGCAGGCGCTGATGCTGGTGCCCGAAATCGCGCTGACGCCGCAACTCGAGTCGCGCGTGAGCGCACGCTTTCCCGGCGCGCATGTCGTGTCGGCCCACAGCGGCGTGGCGGATGCCGCGCGCGCACGCGCCTTCCTCGCCGCGCTGGAAGGGCGCGCGGCCATCGTGCTCGGCACGCGGCTCTCGGTCTTCATGCCGCTGCCGCGGCTGGGACTCATCGTCGTCGACGAGGAGCACGACGCCTCCTTCAAGCAGCAGGAAGGCCTGCGCTACTCGGCGCGCGACGTGGCGATCTACCGTGCGCGGCAGCGCGACATTCCCATCGCGCTCGGCTCGGCGACGCCCGCGCTGGAAAGCTTCCACCACGCGGAAAGCGGGCGCTACGCCAAGCTCGAACTGCCCGAGCGCGCCGTGGCCGCCGCCGAACTGCCGAGCGTCGTCACGGTCGATACGCGCAAACAGAAGCTGCAGGACGGCCTTTCCGCCGAACTGCTCGCCGCCCTGGCGGAGCGCCTCGCACGCAAGGAACAGAGCCTGGTCTTCCTCAACCGGCGCGGCTACGCCCCTGTGCTGGCCTGTCCGGCCTGCGGCTGGATCTCGCACTGCCGGCGCTGCGCCGCCAACCTCGTGCTGCACCTCGCCGATCGCCGCCTGCGTTGTCATCACTGCGGACTCGAGACAACGATTCCACATGCCTGTCCCGCTTGCGGCAACCTCGACCTGCAGCCCTTCGGCCGCGGCACCCAGCGGCTGGAAGAGCGGCTGGCCAACCTGTTCCCGGAAGCGCGCATCCTGCGCATCGACCGCGATTCGGCCGATTCGCCGCAGAAATGGCAGGCGCTGCTGGCGGCGATCCATGCCGGTGAGGCCGACATCCTGGTCGGCACCCAGATGCTGGCGAAGGGCCACGACTTTCCGAAGCTCACGCTGGTCGGCGTGGTCGGCGCCGACGCCGCGCTGTTCGCCGCCGACTTCCGCGCGCCCGAGCGCCTGTTCGCCCAGATCATGCAGGTCGGCGGGCGTTCCGGCCGGCACGAGCTGCCGGGCGAGGTGCTGATCCAGACCGAATATCCCGACCATCCGCTCTACCGCGCGCTGGTCGAGCACGACTACGCGGCGTTCGCGCAAGCGCAGCTGGCCGAGCGCGCGGCGGCCGGCTTCCCGCCCTTCGCCTTCCAGGCCCTGCTGCGCGCCGAGGCGCGCGAACTGGAAGAAGCGCTTGCCTTCCTTCGCGCTGCCGTCTCGTCGGCGCCGACTTTTGCGGAAGTGCTGCTCTACGACCCGGTGCCGATGCGCCTGGCGCGGCTCAAGAACCGCGCACGCGCCCAACTGCTGGTCGAATCGCGCAGCCGGCCGGCCTTGCAAGGTTTCCTGACGCAATGGATGGCAGCGCTGTACGGTCTCAAGACGCCGCGCGAGCTGCGCTGGCATCTGGACGTCGATCCGCTGGAGCTTTGAGGGGCGTAAGATTCGATCATCGTAAATCGTAAAAGTGCGCTGGAGAAACGCCGTCTTGATCCAGATCGGTCGGGAGTCGTTGAAGCCGCTTGCCGGCAAGTACATCTGGTGGAAAACGCCGGACGAAGCCGTGCTCATGCCTGAACGGGTGATTGCGCAAGTCATGAACATCGGCGACTACTCCGACGTTCAAGCGCTCGCCTCGCAAGTAGGCGACGAGGTGCTTCGCGAAGTCCTGATGCACGCAGAGGCAGGTCAGTTCAACGAACGCTCATGGGCGTATTGGCACTACCGACTGGGCCTGTCGAGCGTGGATCATGTTCCGGCCCTGCCTGTGCGGAGGTTTGCATGACCGGCAAGTTCAAGCCTTGCATGGACAGATTGCCTCCCGCCCAAAAGCGCCTGTGGCCAGATCTCGCAAATGCCCCGAGTCTTGGCTTCGCGCTGTATGGTGGCACCGCAATTGCACTGCGGCTGGGGCATCGTGATTCAGTCGATTTCGATTTCTTCTCGGAAAAACCGCTGGATCGAGACGCCATCAAGGCGGCCTTTCCGTTCATGGCGCAAGCCCAGACGCTTCAAGATCAAGGCAACACCTGGGCTGCGCTTGTTCACTCGGGAAACCCAGAGGAAAAATGCGTCAAAGTGTCTTTCTTCGGCGCCATTGCATTCGGACGAGTGGGAGAGCCGGACTTCACCGACGATGGTGTTTTGCTGGTTGCCTCCTTTGACGACTTGATGGCGACCAAGGTCAAGGTCGTGCTCCAGCGTGCGGAAGCCAAGGACTATTCCGATGTGGCCGCCATGGTCAACGCCGGTGTGAGCCTGTCTCGCGGACTTGCATCCGCCCGCCGGCTATACGGGCCAAACTTCCAGCCGAGCGAGAGCTTGAAGGCACTGGTCTACTTCAATGATGGCGATCTGAACACACTGACCGCCGACGAGAAAAAGACGCTGGTCGAAGCCGTGAGGGTTGTGCGCGATCTCCCTGATGTCGAGCTGCGCTCCACCTCCCTGAGCGGCCGCTGAAGCTGGGCGACCAAAACACTCAGCACCGGCGGGCGCCAGCCGCTCCTGGCGACGAACTTGCGCAGGTAACGCTCGGCTATGATGCGGGTTTCATGACCGGCAGACTTCCCCGTGCCTCTTACCTGGACTGAAATCCGCGCCAACGCCCAGCGCTTCGCCCATGACTGGGCCGGCGCGAGCTCGGAGCGTGCCGAGGCGCAAACCTTCTGGAACGAATTCTTCGCCGTGTTCGGCGTGCAGCGGCGGCGCGTCGCCGTTTACGAAAAGACCGTCTCCCGTCTGAAACATCATGGTCTCGGCCGGATCGACGTGTTCTGGCCCGGCCTGATGCTGGCCGAACACAAAAGCGCGGGCGCCGATCTCGCAGCCGCCTTCCAGCAGGCCGCCGATTATTTCGAGGGGCTGAACGACAAGGAACTGCCGCGCTTCGTCGTCGTTTCGGACTTCCGGCATTTCGTCCTCCACGATCTGGAAGAGGGCACGGAACAGACGCTGACCCTCAAGGAGTTCCCGCGCAAGATTCATCTATTCGGCTTCATCGCCGGCTATCGTCGCCAGAAGCTGCGCGAGCAGGACCCGATCAACGTCGAGGCCGTGCAGAAGATGGGCGATCTGCACGATCTGCTCAAGCGCGATGGCTACGCCGGCCACGCCCTCGAAGTTTTCCTCGTCCGGCTGCTGTTTTGCCTCTTCGCCGACGACACCGGCATCTTCCAGCCCAAGGACGCGCTGCGGGATCTGGTCGAGAACCACACGCAGGAGGATGGTTCCGATCTCGGCGATCAGCTCGGCCGCCTGTTCGTCGTGCTGAACACGCCCTACGACAGGCGCCAGAAATCGCTGCCGGAAATCTTCGCCGCCTTTCCTTACGTCAACGGCCGCTTGTTCGAGGAGCGGCTCGACCCGCCGGTGTTCGGCCGCGCGATGCGTACCCTGCTGATCGACCTGTGCGGCATGAACTGGGGCGCGATCTCGCCGGCCATCTTCGGCGCGATGTTCCAGGCGGTGATCGAACTCGACGCGCGCGACCGCCGGCGCCAGCTCGGCGCGCACTACACCAGCGAGGCCAACATCCTCAAGCTGATCGGCCCCTTGTTCATGGACGAGCTGCGTACCGAGTTCGAGCAGGTCAAGGCCAGCAAGAACCTGCTGTTCGAATTCCAGAAGAAACTTGCGCGCCTGACTTTCCTCGATCCGGCCTGCGGCTGCGGCAACTTCCTCGTCATCTCCTATCGCGAGCTGCGCCGGCTGGAGGTCGACGTGCTCAAGGCCGCCGAGAAGCTCGGCCAGCGCTGGGGCGCACTGCCCATCGCCGTCGACGTCGATCAGTTCTTCGGTATCGAGATCGAGGAGTTTCCCGCCCAGGTGGCGCAGGTCGCCATGTGGCTCACCGACCATCAGATGAACATCGAGGCGAGCGAAGTCTTCGGCGAGCCGATCCTGCGCATCCCGCTGGTCAAGAGCGCGCACATCCGCCACGGCAACGCGCTGCAGCTCGACTGGGCCGAGTTCGTGCCGCCGACGCGTCTGAATTACATCCTCGGCAATCCGCCCTTCGTCGGCAAGCAGCACCAGACCCCGGCGCAGAAGGCCGACCTCGCGCAGGTCTGCACCGGCATCCACGGCGCCGGCGTGCTCGATTTCGTCGCCGGCTGGTATGTCAAGG
>CAZZFN010000102.1:0-7529 GCA_964653505.1 uncultured Methyloversatilis sp. | reverse complement strand
GGAGCGCCTCGCCAGCCTGCACCCGCAGCCGCTGCCCGACAAGATGGCGGCTTTCGGCATCGCCGGCGGCGTCGGCGGGGGTCTGAAGCGCCTGTTCATGACCCATCCGCCGCTGGAGGAGCGCATCGAAGCACTGCGGCGCTCGGCATAGAAGCGGCGCGGCAGGCAACCGACCAAGGGAGTAACGTCATGTTTTCGGTCTATGGCATCACCGGACGGATTTTCAGCGGCACGCTGGAAGCGATGGATCGCGTGCGCCCGCTGGCGCGCGCGCGTTCCGCGCGCGCAATCGCCCAGGACGGAGAGGAACTCGGCGTCGAAGCGGTCGCCGCACACCCGTCGCAGGAAGCGGTACGCGCCTATCGCGCCATGCTGCCGGAGGAACTGGAACGCGGCCCCCTCATCCACGCGGTTCAGGCAATGACCCGTCCCGCCATCGCGGTCCGGGACCACGCCACGGCCGCCGAGGCCTGGCGCATCCTGCGCGACCGGCACATCCGCCAGGCGCCCGTGCTCGACGCCGCGGACAATCTGGTCGGCATCGTCAGCGAGCGCGATCTGCTGACGGCCATCGATCTCGACGACGGCGAAGTCATCGAGCACCTGCGCCGCCGCGTGCGCGACGTGATGACGACCCCCGTCGCCGCCGCCGCGCCGGTCACCGACATCCGGCGGGTCGCGGCGGCGATGCTGGCGGGTGGGGTCGACGGCGTGCCCGTGGTCGGCGAGGACGGCCGGCTGCTGGGTTTCGTCTCGCGCAGCGACGTGCTGCGCGCCGTGATCAACGATCCGCCGCTGAGCCTGTGGCGATGAATACGGAAACAAGCATGACCACACCGGACAGACGCCAGCGCGTGCGCCGCTGGATCGAGCAGCCGCGCGTCCAGAACACTGTCATCGCGCTGATCCTGTTTAACGCGGCTCTGCTCGGGCTGGAAACCTCGCCGGGCGCGATGGCCGCTGCGGGCGGCTTGATCCTCGCGCTCGACCGGGCCATCCTCGCCGTGTTCGTCGTCGAAATCGCCCTGCGTCTCTACGCCCATCGCGCCGCCTTCTGGCGCGACCCGTGGAGCGTGTTCGATTTCGCCGTCGTCGCGATTGCCCTCGTTCCCGCCACCGGGCCGCTGGCGGTGCTGCGCGCCCTGCGGGTGTTGCGCGTGCTGCGCCTGCTGACCATGGTGCCGTCGATGCGCCGCGTGGTGGGAGCGCTGCTGGCGGCCATCCCCGGCCTTGGCTCGATCGCCATGGTGCTGCTGATCATCTACTACGTGTTCGCGGTGATCGCCACCACGCTCTTCGCCGCCGCCTATCCGGAGTGGTTCGGCGACATCGGCCGCTCGCTCTACACGCTGTTCCAGATCATGACATTGGAGAGCTGGTCGATGGGCATCTCCCGACCGGTGATGGAGCACTTCCCCTATGCCTGGGTCTTCTTCATCCCCTTCATCCTGGTAGCCACCTTCACCATGCTCAACCTGTTCATCGCCATCATCGTGAACGCCATGCAGACCGTGAGCGAGACGGAGCACCGGCAGACCGAGCAGGCGCTGGCCGCGGCCAGGGATCACATCGAGACGGACCTGCACGCGGAAATGCGGCAACTGCGCAAGGAAATCCAGGCCTTGCAGGCCGCGCTGGCGGAAAGGACAACCCGATGACGCGGCAGCCCTATGCCGGCCGGTGCGTCGCCTTCCTGACCCAGCACGGCAAGGAGCGCGTCGTCGCCCCCGTACTGGAAGCGGCGGCCGGCTGCCGCGTCGAGCGCGTCGCCGGCTACGACACCGACCAGCTCGGCACCTTCACCCGCGACATCCCGCGCTTTGGCACGCAGCTCGATGCGGCGCGCAGGAAGGCCCGGATCGGCATGAGTCTCGCGAAATCCCCGCTCGGCCTGGCCAGCGAAGGCAGCTTCGGCCCCGATCCCTTCGCGGGCATGTTTTCCTGGAACGTCGAGGTGCTGATCTTCATCGACGACGAACTCGGCATCGAGGTGTGCGGCGTGTTCCAGGGGCCGGGCGGCGGCGGGCACCTGCTGGCGGCAGACTGGACCGCCGTCGAGGCCTTCGCCCGCAAGGCCGGCTTTCCCGCCCAGCAGCTCGTGCTGCGGCCCGACGGCGAGAACGATCCGCGCATCCGCAAGGGCATCGCCTCGTGGCCGGCGTTGCGCGCCGCCTTCGCCTGGACGCGTCGCCTCTCCGGTTCGGGCAAAGTCTTCGTCGAGTTCGACCTGCGCGCCCATGCCCATCCGGGGCGCATGGAGAACATCCGCAGCGCGGCCGAGGACCTGGCGGTGAAACTGCATTCGTGCTGTCCCGCTTGCGGTGCGCCTGGCTACGCCCTGGTCGAGCGCGTGGCCGGTCTGCCCTGCGCCGACTGCGGCGCGCCGACACGCGAGCCACGTGCCGAGGCCTGGGGCTGCGTCCGCTGCGCGCAGCGGGATACCCGCGAGCGCAGCGATGCCATCGCGGCCGATCCGGGCCACTGCGACTGGTGCAATCCGTGACTACAGGTAATCCATCATCATGAACCCGATCGATCCCGTCATCCTGTTCTTCCTGTTCGGCCTCGCTGCCGGACTGCTGCGCTCCGAGCTCAAGCTGCCCTCTGCGCTTTACGAGTCCCTGTCGATCTTCCTGCTGCTGACCATCGGCCTCAAGGGCGGCCAGGGGCTGGCCACCCAGCCTCTCGCGCCGCTGATTCCGCAGATCGGCGCGGTGATCGTGCTCGGCGTGGCGCAAACGCTGATCGCCTTCGCCGTCCTGCACGGCCCGGGGCGCTTCGGCCGCGCGGATGCCGCCGCCACCGCCGCACATTACGGCTCGGTGAGCGTGGCCACCTTCGCGGTGGTGGTGGCCTGGCTGGGCGCACGAAACATCGCCTTCGAGCCACAGATGGCGATCCTGCTGGTGATCATGGAGATACCGGCCATCCTCGTCGGCATCGTGCTGGCGCGCGGCGTGAGCCGCCAGACCGACTGGCGCGCCCTGGGCCACGAAGCCTTCCTCGGCAAGGGCGTCACGCTGCTGCTGGGCGGCATGGCCATCGGCTGGGCGGCCGGCCCGGACGGACTGGCACCAGTCAAGGGACTGTTCTTCGACTTGTTCAAGGGCGTGCTGGCGCTGTTCCTGCTGGAGATGGGGCTGATCGTCAGCCGCCAGGTCGGGGAGCTGAAGCGGCGCGGTATCGTCCTGATCGCCTTCGGGCTGGGCATGCCGCTCCTGTCGGCCCTGCTGGGGCTCGGCACCGGCATGTTGCTCGGCCTGTCGGTCGGCGGGCTGACGGTGCTGGCGACGCTGGCCGCGTCCGCCTCCTACATCGCCGTGCCCGCCGCGATCCGCATCGCCGTGCCGGAAGCCAATCCCGCCATCTCGCTGGCGGGCTCCTTGGGCGTCACCTTTCCCTTCAACATCCTGGCCGGCATTCCGCTCTACCACTGGCTGGCCGGGCAACTTGCCGGAGCCGCGCCATGACCCTGCTGACCGAAAAACGCACCCTGCTGACGATCGTTACTGAAGCCGTCGTCGAACAAACCCTGCTGCGCGACCTCGACCGACTCGGCGTGCGCGGCTACACGGTGTCGGATGCGCGCGGCAAGGGCAGCCGTGGCGTGCGCGACGCCGCCTGGGACGAGGCGGCGAACATCCGCGTCGAGGTGATCTGCACCCGGTCGCTCGCCGAGACGCTGCTGGGCCACTTGCAGCAACTCTACTACTCGAACTACGCGATGATCGCCTTTCTCGCCGATGTCGATGTCTTGCGGCCCGAAAAATTCTGATCGAAATGGAGAATACGATGCGCGGCGTTTTCATCAGCGGTACCGATACGGGCGTAGGCAAGACACAGATCGGCGTTGTCCTGGCGCGCCTGCTGACCGGGCGAGGATTGTCCGTGCGGGTGCGCAAGCCGGTGGAATCGGGCTGCGTGCCCGAACATGGCCTGCTGCAACCGCGAGACACGCTCGCGCTGCAAGCCGCCGCGGGCTTCATCGAGCCCATCGAGCGCATCTGCCCTTATCGCCTGTCGAAGCCGCTCTCGCCGGAGCGCGCGGCCGAGCTGGAAGGAATGACGCTCGATCTGCGGCAGCTGCATGCCGCCTGCATCGACGGGGTCGGGGAACAGGACTTCCTTCTGGTGGAAGGCGCCGGCGGCTTCTATTCCCCCATCGCGCGCGGCGCCCTCAACGCCGATCTGGCGGCAGGGCTGGGCATGCCGGTTCTGCTGGTCGTTCCGGATCGCCTGGGCGCCATCAGCCACGCCCTGCTCGCGGCCGAAGCCGTGCGCATGCGCGGGCTCGCGTTGGCCGGCGTGATCCTGAACGAGCCGGAGTTCCCGGCGGCCGCCGAAATGGACAACGCGGCGGACATCGAACGCTGGTCGCATGTCCCGGTGGTTCGACTGCCTCACGCGCCGGACGTCGAGCTTGCCGGGCAGACCGCCTTGTCGCCGCTCGTCGATAGGTGGCTGGCATGACCGTTTCAGGCGTACCGACCTTGCTTGATCCTTGCTTGATACAGGGTATTAACGCCTTGCCGACGATGAGCTACAGTCGTTGCCAACGGGATTACGGGCCAGGAAGGAAACGAACCCGCCGCTGCGTGTCCGGACCCGAGCCGACTCATCGCCACCTTGGTCTTTTCAGCATGATGTGTCAATCAACTGGAGGGCATCATGAGAAAGAATGGGCGTGGCCGGCATACCCGCCGAAAAGTGCGGCGAGGCGACCTGCGCCTGGGTAGTGAAATGCGATCCCACGCTCAGCGAGCCGATGGTCATCGACGCATGCCACGCCAGCCTCGCCCACTACAAGAAGCCCCACCGCGTCGTCTTCCGCGACACGCTGCCCAAATCGACTATCGGCAAGATCCTGCGCCGCAAGCTGAAGGACTAGGGCGCCTTAGCGCGATGCGGCCGGGATCCATTTTTCTCGCCGTGCTTGCGGCGGCCGCCTGGTGCTCTGGCTTTATTCGCCGCGCTACAGCCACGCGCGCGACATGCTGGCGGTCATCGGGCTGTACCTCGTCGCCCTGCTGCTCGATCTGGGCGACCGCGCCGTGTTCGCGCTCACCGGCGGTGCAGTCGGCGGCCATGCGCTGAAACACATCGTCGCCGCACTGGCGGCGTGGTGCGTCGCGCGCCACCTGCGCCGGCGGAGGCCGGCACGAGACCCGCCCTGCGCGCCGAGGCGCCATTTTGCGAAGGAGTCCCCATGAACGCGATCGACATCAATACCGAGCGTCTGCTGACCATCGTGCGCGTCCTGGCGGCGGAACTCAAACCCGGTGCGGGCAACTTCTCCGCCCTTGGCTTCGATCATCGTCTGGAACGCGACTTCGGCCTTGACAGCCTGGCGCGCGTGGAACTGCTGGCGCGCATCGATCGGGAACTGGGCGCCAAACTTGGCGAGGCAGCCTTCGCAGCCGAGACGCCGGCCGACCTGCTCAGGCTGATCGGCGACGCGACGCTGTATGTTCCGGCGACGAGCGCCGTCCCGCCGGCGTCAGCCCTTGCCGATTTCGTGCCGCCGCCGGACGATCTGGCCACTCTGACCGAGGTGCTCGACTGGCATGTGCGCCACCAGCCCGGGCGTATTCACATCCATCTGTTGGGCGAAGCGGGGCAGGACGATCCGGTGAACTACGCCCGCCTGGCCCAGGCGGCAAGAGCGGTAGCTGCCGGCCTGCTGGCGCGCGGCGCGCCGCCGGGCAGCCGCGTCGCCCTGATGCTGCCCACCGGGCTGGATTTCTTCGCCGCGTTCTATGGCGCGCTCTACGCCGGCTGCGTGCCGGTGCCGCTCTATCCGCCGGCGCGGCCGGCGCAACTGGAAGAGCACCTGCGTCGCATCGCCGGCATCCTCGCCAATGCCGGCGCGCTCTGGTTGGTCGCCGATCCCCGCGCGCGCGCCTTCGCCCAGGCGCTGTCCGGCAAGTGTCCGACGCTGGCCGGCATCGTCACCGTCGCCGAGCTGACCACTCCCCCCGTAGCGGCACCGCTGCCCGCCTTGGTCGCCGGCGACCTCGCCTTCATCCAGTACACCTCGGGCAGCACCGGCGACCCGAAGGGCGTCGCGCTGACCCACGCCAACCTGCTCGCCAACATCCGCGCCATGCGGTTGGCCGCCCAGGCGACCCCCGCCGATGTGTTCGTCTCCTGGCTGCCGCTGTATCACGACATGGGACTGATCGGCGCCGGGCTGGGCAGCATGGTGGTCGGATTTCCGCTGGTGCTGATGTCGCCGCTCGCCTTTCTCGCCCGCCCCGTGCGCTGGCTGGAAGCGATCTCCCGGCATCGCGGCACCCTGTCGGCGGCGCCGAATTTCGCCTACGAGATCTGCGCGAACAAATTGAGCGACAGCGACCTCGCCGGGCTGGATCTCTCCTGCTGGCGCATGGCCTGCAACGGCGCCGAGGCCGTCAGCCCCGTCACGCTGGAGCGCTTCGCCGCGCGTCTCGCGCCCTGCGGGCTGCGCCGCGCGGCCATCGCGCCCGTCTATGGCCTGGCGGAATGCTCGGTGGGGCTGGCCTTCCCGCCGCCCGGGCGCGGCCCGCGCATCGACCGCGTGGCGCGCCGCGCGCTCGCCGACGATGGCATCGCGCAGCCGATGCCCGCGCACGCGCTTCATGCCCAGGCCCAGGCCGTGCCCGGCTGCGGCCACGCATTGCCGGGTCACGAGATCCGCATCGTCGACGCCGCCGGCCGCGCGCTGCCCGAGCGGCGCGTCGGCCGCATCCAGTTCCGCGGGCCGTCGGCCACCGCCGGCTATTTCGAGAATCCCGTCGCCACGGCGAAGCTGTTCGACGGCGACTGGCTCAACACCGGCGATCTGGGCTACCTCGCCGACGGCGAACTCTTCGTCACCGGCCGCGAGAAGGACATCATCATCCGCGGCGGCCACAACATCCATCCGCAGGAGCTGGAGGAGGCCGTCGGGCGCGTCAGTGGCGTGCGCGCCGGCAACGTCGTCGTGTTTCCCGCCACCGATCCGGGCGCCGGTACCGAACGGCTGGTGGTGCTGGCCGAAGCGCGGACCATGGACGCGGACGCGCAACAACGCATCCGTGCGGAGGTCGAGCGGCTCGCCGTCGATCTCACCGGCCTGCCGGCAGACGACGTCGTGCTCGCGCCGCCCGGCACGGTCCTGAAAACCTCCAGCGGCAAGCTGCGCCGCGCCGCCTGCCGGACGGCCTATGAGCGCGGCGAGCTGTTGCACCGCCCGCGCTCTCCCCGGCTGCAGGCGCTCAGGCTGCTGCTCGACGCCGCGCGCGCCCGCCTGCGCGCCGCGCTGCGGGGGGCTGCGGGCGGGCTGTGGGGCCTCTGGGCCTGGACGGTCTTCGCGCTGCTGGCGCCGCCGTTCTGGCTGCTGATCGCTCTGGCCCCGACGCTGGCCTTGCGCCGCGCGGCGGCCCGCGCCGGGGCACGCCTGGCACTGGCGGCAGGCGGCATCCTGCCGCGCGTGACGGGGCTTGAAAATCTGCCGGACGGCGGCCCCGCGGTCGTCGTGGTCAATCACGCCAGCTATCTCGACGGCATGG
>CAZZFN010000101.1:0-7554 GCA_964653505.1 uncultured Methyloversatilis sp. | reverse complement strand
AACGCCGTTATTTCCGCGGCGCCGCCCATCCGCTCTCGGTGATCGCCGAGCAGCGCTGGAAATCGCCCGCGCCGCCGCACCGCCTACTCGACATCGACGCGCTGACGGAATGGCTGGCCGGCTGGGTCGGGCTGCCCTACTACCATATCGATCCGCTCAAGGTGAATCTGGCGGCCGTCACCGACGTGATGAGCTCCGCCTATGCGAGCCGCTTCCGCATCCTGCCCGTCGAGGTGGGCGCCACCGAAGTGACGATCGCCACCGCCGAGCCCTGGCTGCGCGGCTGGGAAGAGGAACTCAGGCCGATCCTGAAGAAGGACATCCGGCTGGTGATCGCCAACCCCGAGGACATCGCGCGTTACCAGGTCGAATTCTACAACCTGGCCAAGTCGGTCAAGGGCGCGCTGGCGCGCGGCGACGTGGCGCGCTCCGGGATCTCGAACTTCGAGCAGCTGGTCGAGCTGGGCCGGGGCAAGACCGCCCTCGACGCCAACGACCAGCATGTCGTGCTGATCGTCGACTGGCTCTGGCAGTATGCCTTCGAGCAGCGCGCCTCGGACATCCATGTCGAGCCGCGCCGCGATCTCGGCATCGTGCGCTTCCGCATCGACGGCGTGCTGCACCAGGTCTATCAGATTCCGATGCCGGTGCTCAACGCGATGACCAGCCGCATCAAGATTCTCGGCCGCATGGATGTGGTGGAGAAGCGCCGCCCGCAGGACGGCCGCATCAAGACGCGCGCGCCCGACGGCGAGGAGATCGAGCTGCGCCTGGCGACGCTGCCGACCGCCTTCGGCGAGAAGCTGGTGATGCGCATCTTCGATCCCGAGGTGCTGGTGCGCGACTTCGCCGATCTGGGCTTTTCTGCCGAGGATGCGGCGCGCTGGCAGGAGATGACCGGCAGGCCCAACGGCATCATCCTGGTCACCGGGCCCACCGGCTCCGGCAAGACCACCACGCTCTACTCGACGCTCAAGCAGCTGGCCACGCCGGAGGTGAACGTCTGCACGCTGGAAGACCCGATCGAGATGATCGAGCCGGCCTTCAACCAGGTGCAGGTGCAGCCCGACCTCGGGGTGAGCTTCGCCGCCGGCATCCGCGCCCTGATGCGCCAGGATCCGGACATCGTCATGGTCGGCGAGATTCGCGACATCGAGACCGCCGACATGGCCATCCAGGCGGCGCTGACCGGCCACCTGGTGCTGTCGACGCTGCACACCAACGACGCGCCGACGGCGGTCACCCGCCTGCTCGATCTCGGCGTGCCGCCCTACCTGCTGCAATCGACGGTGCTGGGCGTGATGGCGCAGCGCCTGGTGCGTACCCTCTGCCCGCACTGCAAGCGCGCCGAGCCGCTCGGCAGCGAAGACGAAATCCTCTGGCGGGGACTGGTGTCGCCCTGGAAGGCCAGGAAACCGGCGCAGCTCCATCGCTCGGTCGGCTGCCTCGAATGCCGCATGACCGGCTACCTGGGGCGCGTCGGCCTCTACGAGATCATGCCGATGACGCACGAGATCAAGGCCATGATCGGCGCGCACACCGACCTGGCGGCCCTGCGCGAGCGCGCCATTAAGGCCGGCATGCAGCCGCTGCGCATCGCCGGCGCGCGCAAGGTGGCGGCGGGCCTGACGACGATCGAGGAAGTGCTGAAAGTCGCGCCGCCGCTGCAAGACCCCCTGCCGGGCTAACCCTTGCGCCGGATGCAGTCGAGATAGGCGGCGCCGTCGGGGGGCGCGCGCTCGCGCTGGGCGCGCCAGACCGTCTCGCCCAGGCATTCGAGCAGGTCGTGCAGGGCGGCGTGCGCGTCGCCGTGCCGCGTGCGCCGACTTGCGAACAGCGCGCGGATGCCGGGCGGCTGGTCGATCGACAGCTGTTCCTCGATGGCGAGATGCAGGGACAGGTGCAGGAAGGGGTTCATGGCGCCGTCCTCGGGCGTCCATTCGCGCGTCAGCGCGTCCGCGGCCGTCAGCAGGGCGTGGTACTCGGGATGCATCGCGACGATGTCGGCGGCGAGGGTTTCCAGCGCCGTGGCCGGCAGCTTGTCGACACGCTTGCGCCAGGCGTCGATCAGGAACTGGCGGGCCTGGTCGCGACTAGGGGCGAACATGGGTCGGACAGTCGCAGACCGAGGTCACCAGACGACTCGCGCGCCCAATGACGCCAGAGCGTCATCGCAGGTGATCAGGGGCAAGGCCTCGATCGCGCTTTGCGCGGCCAGCATGCGGTCGAATGGATCGCGGTGGGGTTGGCAATAAGCGCCAGCCCTGAGGGCATGCAGATAACTCACCGGCAGATGCCGGAAGCCATCGGCCAGCGCCAGCTCGTTGAAGCGCGACATGACTTCCCCCGCCTCCGGGAGCTTGCCCAGCCGGTGTTTCGTGGCGATCTCCCAGGCGCTGGCGGCACTGACGTAAATGTCGTGCCGCTCGTCGGCGATCAGGTCGCGGGCATGCGCGGAAAGCAGCGGGTCGTCGGTCCACCACCACAGCAGGGCGTGGGTGTCCAGCAGGTATCTCACCGCGACTCCCATGCGGCCAGCTCGCCTTCCGGCAGCGGTTCGAAAAATTCCTTGCCGATGCGCCCGGCCAGCCGGCCGGCCCGGCGCTTGCCCGTCTCCTGCGCGAGGGGCACCAGGCGGGCATAAGGCTTGCCGGCCTTGGCGAGGATGATTTCCTGGCCGCCATGCGCCTGTTCGAGCAGACGTGAGAAATGGGTTTTCGCATCATGCACATTGACAAGGATGGACATGTCCGGCTCCTGTTAGTCCGATTGGTGGGCTAATCATAGCCGGAGTCTGGCCGATTGTCCATGACAGGTCGGGGGGCGGCTATGCCGGTTTCTCCTTGTAGCCGCACAGGTCGCGGATCGCGCAGCGCCAACATTCCGGCTTGCGTGCCTTGCAGACGTAACGGCCATGCAGGATCAGCCAGTGGTGGGCGTGCCGGCGAAATTCCGCCGGCACGGCCCTGAGCAGCTTTTTCTCGACTTCCGCCACGTTTTTGCCCGGCGCGAGTCCCGTGCGGTTGGCGAGGCGGAAGATGTGGGTGTCGACGGCGATGGTCGGTGCGCCGCAGACGATGTTGAGGATCACGTTGGCGGTCTTGCGGCCGACGCCGGGCAGCGCTTCGAGCGCGGCGCGGTCGTGCGGGACCGCGCCGCCATGGCGTTCCAGCAGCAGGCGGGCAGTCGCGACGATGTGCTTCGCCTTGGTGCGGTAAAGGCCGATGGTCTTGACCAGGTCGGCGACCTTTTCCTCGCCGAGCGCGGCCAGCGCCTGCGGCGTCGGCGCGGCGCGGAACAGGGCGGGCGTGGCGAGGTTGACGCTCCTGTCGGTGGCCTGCGCCGAGAGGATCACCGCGACCAGCAGCTGGAAGGGCGAGGCATATTCCAGCTCGGTTTGCGGCGCGGGGTCGAGCGCCGCGAGGCGGCGGAACAACTCGACGCGCGCGGCAGGCTTCATGCGGCGCTGGCGGCGCGCTGGGCGAGCAGGCGGGCCTTGGCGCGTTCGTTGGCGCGGTGGTCGAGCCAGTTGCGGCCGGCGATCATCAGCCCGAGGATGAAGAAGGCGCCCGGCGGCAGGATGGCGAGCAGGAAGCCGGGATAGTCTTCCGGCAGGATCCGCCATGCGCCGGCGCCGTCCACGATCATCTCGATGCCGGAGAACAGCGTGCCCTGGCCGGCGATCTCGCGCAGGGCGCCGAGCAGGCCGATCACCCAGACGAAGCCGACGCCCATCAGGATGCCGTCGAAGGCCGCCACGCCGGGCGCATGCTTGGCGGCGAAGGCTTCGACGCGCGCCAGCACGATGCAGTTGGTGACGATCAGCGGGATGAAGATGCCCAGCACGAGATACAGATCGTGCAGGTAGGCGTTGAACAGCAGGTCGACGACGGTGACCAGCGCCGCGATGATGAGGATGAACACGGGGATGCGGATCTCGTAGGGAATCAAGCCGCGCAGCAGCGCGACGGCGCAATTCGCCAGCCCCATGACGAGGATGGTCGCCAGCCCGAGGCTGACGGCATTGACCAGGGTGGTGCTGACGGCGAGCAGCGGACACAGGCCGAGCAGCTGGGCGAGGATGGCGTTCTGCTTCCACAGGCCGTTGTGGGCGATGTCGCGATATACGCTCATGGGGTTTTCTCCTCGTAGCGGGCGCCGGCCGGCAGCTGGTAGAGCCGGTCCTGGCGCTCCAGCGCCCAGGCCAGGGCGCGGGCGGTGGCGTGGGTCACGGCGCGCGCCGAGATGGTGGCGCCGGCGCGCTGGTCGAAGGCGCCGCCGTCCTTCCTGACGCGCCATTGCTCGCGCGGCGTGGCGGCGAAGCCGCGCCCGTCGAACTGGCGGATCCAGGGCGAAGCCTTGTCGCGGTCCTTGCGCGGATCGATGTAGTCGCCCAGCCCGGGCGTCTCCCTGTGCTGGGTGACGCGCACCGCGGCGAGGCGGCCGTCGGTGCGCACGGCGAGGATCAGCCCGATGCGGCCGGAATAGCCGTCGGGCGCGGCGGCCTCGAACACCAGCGCGACCGGCTGGCCGCCGCGCCGCGCGCGGTGCAGGCGGGTCGGCTCGGTCAGCCCCAGCTCGGGCAGGGGCGGCAGTGCGACGATGTCGGCGAGCAGGTCGTTGTCGTAGGCGGCGGCAGGCAGCACCTCGGCGATCAGGCGGCGCTTGGCCTCCTGGGCGGTGGCCTGCAGCACCGGGTGGGTGAGGTCGTGCACCAGGGCCATCAGGGCGGTGAACGCGAGCGCGAACACCAGCAGGATGGCCGCCGTGCGCAGCGAGACGCGCAGGGCGCCGTCCGGCGCGGGCGGCAGCGGGGCGGTCGGCGGCGCGGGCGCGCTCACGGCCGCTCCCGGCGGCCGAACACCTTCGGCTGCGTGTGTTTGTCGATCAGCGGGGCGAGCAGGTTCATCAGCAGGATCGCGAAGGCCATGCCGTCCGGGTAGCCGCCGAAATTTCGGATGATCCAGGTGAGCGCCGCCGCGCCGGCGGCGAAGAGGATCTTGCCGAGCGGGGTGGTGCAGCCGGAGACCGGATCGGTGGCGATGAAGAAGGCGCCGAGCATCGCGCCGCCGGTGAACAGGTGGAACTCGGCGCCGGCGAAGCGCTGCGGGTCGATGATGCCGAAAACCGCGGCGAGCGCGGCGAGCGTGACGAGATAGGCGAGCGGCGCGTGCCAGGTGATGACGCGCTGCTGCCAGAGCCACAGCCCGCCGACCAGGTAGCCGGCGGCGATCCACTCCCAGCCGTAGCCGCCGACGTTGCCGAAGCTGGCGTGCGTGCCGAGGATGCCGGCCACCGTGGCGTGCGCTTCGGGGTTGCGCAGGACGGTGCGCAGCGCATCGAGCGGCGTGGCCATCACCAGCGCGTCGATCTGGCGGTCGGCGGAGAAGATCGCCTGCAGCATCGGCATCAGGTCCTGGCCGACGTGCGGCCATTGCGACATCAGCTGCGGGTAGGCGACGATCATCGCGCAGTAGGCGACCATCGCCGGATTGAAGGGATTCTGGCCGAGTCCGCCGTAGAGGTGCTTGGCGATGACGATGGCGACCAGGACGCCCAGCACGGTGAGCCACCAGGGGGCGATCGGCGGGAAGGTCAGGGCGACCAGCCAGGCGGTGACCAGCGCGCTGCCGTCGCCGAGGTGCAGCAGCACCGGTTTGCCGCGCAGGCGCAGGATGGCGGCCTCGGCCGCCAGCGCGGTGACCGAGGCCAGCGCGATCTGCACCAGGATGGCGGCACCGAAGAACCAGACGTAGGCGGCGATGCCCGGCAGCAGGGCGATCAGCACCTTGAGCATGATCAGGCGCACGCTGACGGTCTGCAGGATCAGGGGCGAGCCGCGCATCAGGGGTTCTCCGCGCGGGGGGCGGCAGATTCGGCCTGGCTGCGCGCCTGGGCCGCGGCGATCTTGGCGGCGCTCTCGTCGGACAGCCTGGCCTGGGTTTCGGCGGCCCTGGCGGCCAGGCGCGCGGCTTTCTCGGCCTGGTCGCGCTCTTCGCGGAACTGGCGGAATTCGTAGCGTGCGCGCGCCCGGTCGGCCGCCGTCTTGTCGCGCTCCCGGGCGCGGATTTCCGCCTTGGCGAAGCGGTAGTAATCGACCAGCGGAATGTGCGACGGGCAGACATAGGCGCAGCAGCCGCACTCGATGCAGTCGAACAGGTGGTATTCCTGCGCCTTGCCGAAGTTCTTGGCGCGGGCGTACCAGTAGAGCTCGTGCGGCTGCAGGATCATCGGGCAGGCGCGCGTGCAGGCGCCGCAGCGGATGCAGGGCATTTCGGGCGGCGCCGGCGGGAACAGCGCCGGGCTCATGGCCAGCAGGCAGTTGGTGGCCTTGACCACCGGCGCGCTGCGGTCGGGCAGGGGGAAGCCCATCATCGGCCCGCCCATGACGATCCGGTCGGTATCGGCCAGCGGCCCGCCGAGCGACAGCAGGTCGTCGATCGGCGTGCCGATGGCGACTTCGAAATTGCCGGGCCGCGCGAAGTTGCCGGCCAGGGTGACGATGCGGGAAATGAGCGGCTCGCCGTGCAGCACCGCGCGCGCGACGGCATAGGCCGTGCCGACGTTGAAGCACTGCACGCCGAAATCCGGCCCGAGCCGGCCATAGGGCACGGCGATGCCGGTGAGCGCGCGTATCAGCTGTTTTTCGCCGCCGGCCGGGTAGAGGGTGGGGACGCTGGCGACCGCGCAGCTGGCGCTGGCGCACTCGGCGAGCGCGGCGCCCAGCGCCTGGGCCGCCTCGGGCTTGTTGTCCTCGACGCCGAACAGGATGCGCTGCGCGCCCATCAGGCGGCCGAGGATGCGTGCGCCGGCGACGATGTCGTCGGCGCGTTCGCGCATCAGGCGGTCGTCGCAGGTGATCCAGGGCTCGCATTCGGCGCCGTTGACGATCAGGGTGTCGATGCGGGGCCGGGTCTTGACGTGGCTGGGGAAGGCTGCGCCGCCCAGCCCGACGATGCCGGCGGCGCGGATGCGCGCCCGCACGGTTTCCGCATCGGCGCGATACGGATCGAGCGGCGCGCGTTCGATCCAGGTCTCGGCGCCGTCGGGTTCGATCAGGGCGCAGGGGGCGGCGAGCCCGGAGGGGTGCGGCAGCATGCGCGCTTCGATGCCAATCACGGTGCCGGAGGTCGGCGCATGCACCGCGGCGTCGAAGGGGCCTTCGGCGGCGCCGACGATCTGCCCCTTGAGCACTTTTTCGCCGGCACGCACCCGGATCGCCGCCGCGCCCGTGGCGCTCTGGCGGAAAGGCACGACCAGCAGCCTGGCAAGCGGCGCGGCGGCGATCGGCGCGCCGGCCGTTTCCCGTTTGTGCGCGGCGGGCTTGACGCCGCCCGGGAAGCGGAACAGTTCAAGCATGGGGGGCCGCCTGGATGGGGATCGCGGGATATTTCCACTTCCACGTGTCGAGGGTTTCGGGCAGCGGCTGCATGTGGATGCAGTTGACCGGGCAGGGCGGCACGCACAGCTCGCAGCCGGTGCATTGCGCCGCGATGACGGTGTGCATCTGCTTGGCGGCGCCGACGATGGCGTCCACCGGGCAGGCCTGGATGC
>CAZZFN010000100.1:0-7757 GCA_964653505.1 uncultured Methyloversatilis sp. | reverse complement strand
GCGCCGTTACCTCAGGCCGGCGCACCTCGTCACCGTGATCGTGGCGGCGGATTGATCGCGGAGGCTGCCCGAATCAGCCGAAACGGCCGGTGATGTAGTCCTCGGTCTGCTTGTTCCTGGGCTTGACGAACAGGTAGTCGGTGGCGCCGAACTCGATCATTTCCCCCAGGTACATGAAGGCCGTGTAGTCGGAAACCCGCGCCGCCTGCTGCATGTTGTGGGTGACGATGACGATGGTGTAGTTCTTCTTCAGCTCGAAGATCAGGTCTTCCAGCTTGGCGGTGGAAATCGGGTCCAGGGCGGAGGCCGGTTCGTCCAGCAGCAGGACATGCGGCTCGAGGGCGACCGCGCGGGCGATCACCAGGCGCTGCTGCTGCCCGCCCGAGAGGCTCAGACCGCTCTCGTTCATGCGGTCCTTGACCTCGTCCCACAGCGCGGCGCCGCGCAGGGCGCGCTCCACCGCTTCGTCGAGCCGCTTCTTGTCCTTGATGCCGAGAATGCGCAACCCGTAGGCGACGTTTTCATAGATGGATTTGGGAAACGGGTTCGGTTTCTGGAACACCATGCCGACGCGGCGCCGCAGCAGGGCGACGTTGACGTCGGGATCGAAGATGTTCTTTCCTTCCAGCAGGATCTGGCCGTCGCTGCGGCAGATGTCGACCAGGTCGTTCATGCGGTTGAAGCAGCGCAGCAGGGTCGATTTGCCGCAGCCGCTCGGGCCGATGAAGGCGGTCACCCGGCGCTTGGGGATGTCCATCGCGACATTCTTGAGCGCCTGGGCATCGCCGTAGTAGAGATTCAGGTTGCGCACCTCGATGGCGATTTCGCCGGTCTGGTCCACGGGCGGCCGGTCCAGCCCGGCGATGTCGATCGAAAGAGACTTGTGGGTTTCGCTCATTGTGCTTGTCCGTTGTTGCGGCGCGCCGGTCATACGCCTTCGAGGCCGCGCTGCTTCTCGCGCAGGCGGTTGCGCAGCTTGATGGCCAGCAGGTTCAGCCCGAGAATGATGATGACCAGGAGCAGGGCCGTGGCATACACCAGCGGTCGCGACGCCTCGACATTCGGGCTCTGGAACCCGACGTCGTAGATGTGGAAACCGAGGTGCATGAACTGGCGTTCCAGGTGCAGGTAGGGGAAATTGCCATCGACCGGCAGGCTGGGCGCCAGCTTCACCACGCCGACCAGCATGAGCGGCGCGACCTCGCCGGCCGCCCGCGACACGGCGAGGATCAGCCCCGTCATCATGGCCGGACTGGCCATCGGCAGCACGGTGCGCCACAGGGTTTCGGCCTTGGAGGCGCCCAGCGCGAGGCTGCCTTCGCGCACGCTGCGCGGCACGCGCGCCAGGCCCTCCTCGGTGGCGACGATCACCACCGGCAGGGTGAGGATCGCCAGCGTCAGCGACGCCCAGAGGATGCCGGGGCTGCCGTAGGTCGGCGCGGGCAGCGCCTCCGGGAACAGCAGCTGGTCGATCGAGCCGCCCAGCACATAGACGAAGAAACCCAGGCCGAACACCCCGTAGACGATCGACGGCACCCCGGCGAGGTTGTTGACGGAAATGCGTATGGTGCGGATCAGCGGCCCCTGCCGGGCATACTCGTGCATGTAGATCGCCGCCATGATGCCGAGCGGGGTGACCACCACCGACATCAGCAGCACCATCATCACCGTGCCGAAAATCGAGGGGAAGATGCCGCCCTCGGTATTGGCCTCGCGCGGATCGTCGCTGAGAAATTCCCAGAGCTTTTCTGCGTAAAACGCGATCTTCTGGCCCAGGCCCATGGCATTGGGCTGGTAGAGACGGGCGATTTTCGCGAAGGGAATCTCCACCACCTGGCCGTTCATGGCCTCGACCGTGATGCTGTCGCGCTCGAGATCGCGCCTGACCTGCTCGAGACGCTGCTGATGGATCTGGTATTCGACATCCAGGGCCTGGCGCTTGCGCGCAAACTCGTCCCGCCGGGCATCGGTGAGCCGGTCCTCCATCTGCAGCTCGCGTTCCTGCAGGCGCAGGCGCTCCAGCCGGTGGTTGACCGACCCGATGGGGTCTTTCTCGATTTCCAGGGCCTCGCGGAACAGACGGATCGCGCGCTCCTGCCGCCGCAGCGCCTCGGGCAGCGCTTCCGCGCCGGTGGCGACCACCCGGCCCTGCTCGCGCACCGTCTTGAGGTAGCCGTAGAAATTGCCCCACTGGTGCCGCTCGATGGCGAGAATCTCCGGCGGATGGCTGAATTCGCCCAGCTGGGGAGCGGGTATCCATCTGAAGTCGGCGCCGGTGATGTCCTTGTTGCCGGTCTTGACGAGGTAGCGGTGCGTGTAGGTTTCCGTCGTGGCGATGTCGTAGCCCATCGCGCGCAGGCGCGCCACGGCGACTTCCTCGCGATCGCGCAGCTCGCCGATCAGCCGGCTGCGCGTGCCGTCGCGCTCCTGGTAGCTCGCCTCGATGACCGGCTCGGGCCAGAAGTACACCATGCCGCGCACCGCGATCAGGGCAATCACGGCATAGACCAATACCATGGAGAGGGCGACCGCGCCTGCGGTCATCCAGATCCAGGGCTCGCCCGACTTGAACCAGTTGCGCATGCGCTTTCCCTCAGAGCGACTTGTAGCGTTCGCGCAGCCGGTGCCGCACCAGCTCGGCGACGGTATTCACCGCGAAGGTGAAGGCGAACAGGACGAGCGCAGAAAGGAACAGCAGGCGATAGTGCGTTCCGCCGACCGCGGCTTCGCGCATCTCGACGCCGATGTTGGCGGAAAGGGTGCGAAAGCCGGTGAAGATGGACATGTCGATGATCGCGGTGTTGCCGGTCGCCATCAGCACGATCATGGTTTCGCCGACGGCCCGGCCCATGCCGACCATGACGGCCGAGAAAATGCCCGGGCTGGCCATCAGCAGCACCACGTGGAACAGCGTCTGCCACGGCGTCGCGCCCAGGGCCAGCGAGCCGGAGGTCAGATGCTTGGGTACGCTGAACACCGCATCCTCGGAAATCGAGAACACATAGGGGATCACCGCGAAGCCCATGGCGATGCCGACCACCAGCGAATTGCGCTGCTCGTAGCTCCAGCCCAGATCGTTCTCGATCCAGCGCGCCATGCTGCCGTCGAAAAAGGCGATGTCGATCGGCTTGCCCAGCTGCAGGGCGACGTAGATGACGGCAACCACCACCGGAACCAGCAGGGCCGCCTGCCAGCCCGGGCGCACGCGCTCGACCAGCGCGCGCGGCAGGAGATCCCACAGGAACGCGGTGACGACGAAGGAGAGCGGCAGCATGAGGATGGCGAGAAACACGCCGGCCAGGTTGCGATCGATCACCGGCGCGAGCCACAGGCCGGCAAGAAAGCCGAGAATCACCGTCGGCAGGGCTTCCATGATCTCGATCGAGGGCTTGACCAGTGCGCGCATGCGCGGGCTCATGAAATAGGCGGTGAAGATCGCGCCCATCACGGCCAGCGGGACGGCCAGCAGCATGGCATAAAAGGCCGCCTTCAGCGTGCCGAAAGTCAGGGGCGCCAGGCTGAGCTTGGGCTCGAAATCGGAAATGGCCGCGGACGACTGCCAGACGTGCTCCGGTTCCGGGTAGCCCTCGTACCAGACCTTTTCCCACAGCGCATGGAAGGAGACCTCGGGAAAGTCGTTGCGCACCGTCGCCGTCAGCAGGGGCCCCTGTTCCTGCTGCACCAGGATGACGTCCGCCCGCGGCGCAAAGGCGGCCACATGCATCGCGCCGCTCCCCAGGGAGCGGCTGAGCAGCTGGCGATGGGCCGTGGCATGGTAGAGATTGACGTCGCCGTGGGCGCTGGCGGCCAGGAAGACCTTGCGGTAGTGTTCCGGCACGATCGTGCGCACCGGGCCCGCCATCGGTTCGAAGCTGCGGATGGCCGTGAGGCGCTTCACGTTGTCCGCATCGCGCACCAGGAACCATTGGCTCAGCGTGCCGCGATCCGTTCCCAGGATCAGCGAAATGCCGCCGCTCAGCAGCGCGGCGGCGCTCACCCCTTCCCCTTCCGGGGCGACGGCGACCGTCTGCGTGAGGCGCGGCGCCTGTTTGTCGGCAATGTCGTAGTGACTGACGAAGCGGCCGCCGTGCACCACATACAGGTCGTTCTGCCACACCGACAGCAGCAGCTGGGCGATTTCGCCCGGCGGCGGGGCGAGCTGACTGACGGTCGCTTCCTGCCGGGATTCCCCCGTGATCGGGTTGGTCTGGACGGCATGACCGAGCAGCAGGATGCGCCCGTCGGCGGTGAGCGCGGCGGCCGTCGAGCGCTCCCCCTCGTGCTGGACGCTCAGCAGCCGCAGCGCCTTGCCCTGGGCATCCACCGGCACGGGCGCCTTGCCCATCGGGTAAACCAGCGTCGGCGTGATGATGCGCTCGGGCTTGCCGAGCCCGTCCGCCGTTTCGCGAAACTCCATCCCGTATTCGGCGCCGACCATCAGCATGCGGCCGTCGTCCAGCCCGTAGGCGAAGACGCGCCGCGACGGATCGCCGGCCGCGAACGCGCTGATTCCGGCCGCATCGAGGGGGAGGGTTTCGCGCTTGAGCACCTGGCCGCCGTCGAGGGCGAAAAACGCCACCTCGCCCCGGTCGTCGGCGCGCAGGGCGATGCGGGCCTGCTCCTCGACGGCCAGATGCAGGGCCTGACCGCCCGCGCCATGAATCTCGAGCGGACGCACCCGCTCCAGCTGCGCCGGCATGAACAGCGGGACGACCACGCTGGCGAGATAGAAAAAGATCAGGCTGATCGCGATCAGCACGCTCAGCCCGCCGAACGTCATGACCGAGCGGAACAGCCGGTCCTTGGTCATGCGCCAGCCGGTGTACCCGCCGGCCTTGGTGATGTCGTGGTCCATCGATCAATCCCGCATGCGCAAGGGCGCCCGCGGGGGGGCGGGCGCGCCCCGCCTACGCTGCAATGAGGTCAATTGGAGACTTCCGCCTACTTGCGCAGGGCGTTGAATGCCTCGACCATCCGGGCCGGCCGTCCCGCCTTGACCGATTCGCGGTCCAGGACATAGACCACCGTTGCGCCCTTCGGGCCGGCCCCGACTTCGGTGAAGCTGAAGGGGAGTTCCTTGGTGGCGAGAAATGCCCGGAACGCATTCCAGTTGTTGAAAACGAAATACCGCCCGTTCCTGAAAACTTCGCCATAGAACGGGCCGGTCACCGCCTGCTTGCCCTCGTAAAGCTGCTCCGACCGGGCCGGCGCGCCGAGGTTGTTGGCTTCGTTCCTGTCGATGCCGAACACGACGGTTTCGCCGGACGCGCCTGCCCCGATGCGGGTGCGCGAGAAGCTCAGCTCGTCGGTGGCGAGGAAGGACAGGTAGTCCTTGGGGCTGGCGACCGCATACAGGCGGCCGTTCTCGTGATAAACGACGAACAGGTTTTCCGTCCTGACGGCCTGTTCGGCCTTGGCGGGCGCGGCGGCCTGGGCTGCCGGCTGCGCGGCCGGGGCCTGCGGCGCCGGCTTGTCCTGGCTGGTCGTGGCGCAGCCGCTCAGCAGGATGGCCAGCGCCAGGCCGCCCATCGCCGCGTTTCGAACGCCACTGCTTTTCAACTTCGACATCTCGTCATCTCCTGTGGTGCGGGGGCGTCCCCCGGACGCGCCCCGCGACGAAAAAACGTCCCAAAAAAACGTCCCGATGGCGCGCGCGGATCAGTTGATGCCCAGCTCCGCCAGCGCCTTCCTGGCCATGCCGGCGGACAGGGGCACGAAACCGTCCTTGAGCACCGCCTCCTGTCCCTGCTTCGACAGGACCAGCTTGATGAATTCGCGCTCGAGCGGCGGCAGCGCCTGGTTGGGGCGCTTGTTCACGTAGAAGTAGAGGATGCGGGCGAGCGGATAGCTGCCGTTGGCGGCGTTTTCGGCGGAGGGCTCGACGAAGGGCGCACCGTCCTTGGCAGCAAGCGGTATGGCGCGCACGCCCGAGGTGCGGTATCCGATCCCGGTATAGCCGATCGCGTCGATCTGGGTGCTCACGCTTTGGACCACGGAGGCCGAACCGGGCTGCTCGGCGACGGTTTTCTTGAAGTCGCCGCGGCACAGGGCACGCTCCTTGAAGTAGCCGTAGGTTCCGGAAACCGAGTTGCGGCCGTACATGGTGATGTTGCGGTTGGCCCATTCGCCGGTCATGCCAAGCTGGCCCCAGCGCTCGATGTCGGCGGGCGCGCCGCACTTGCGCGTGATCGAGTAAATGGCATCGACCTGCGGGATGGTCAGCCCCCGGATCGGGTTGTCCTTGTTCACGAAGACGGCGAGTGCGTCGATGCCGGCCGGCACGGCGGTCGGCTTGTAGCCGAATTTCTTCTCGAACGCCTCGATCTCCTTGTCGTTCATCAGCCGGCTCATCGGCCCGAAGTTGGCGGCGCCGGCGGTGAGGGCGGGCGGCGCGGTTCCCGAGCCGGCCCCCTGGATCTGGATGTTTACATTGGGATAGAAGCGCTTGAACGTCTCGGCCCACAGGGTCATCACGTTGTTCAGCGTGTCGGAACCGACGCTGGTGAGGTTGCCGGCCACCCCGGTCGCCGCGGCGTAGGAGGGCAGGGCGGGATCGACGCTGGCAGCCTGGGCGCTGGCGCCCTGGGCAACGAACGAGGTGCTGGCGACAAGGCCGATGGCCATGAGCGTTTTACGGAGGTGCATGATCGACTCCTTCACGTTGGTTAGAGGCAGGCGACCCTCCCGCCGGGGCAGGAAAGTCTGGCTGCTCCTATTTCAAAGGCGGATGATTACAGATTGATGACAATTTCCGCACCCGGCGGCGGGCGAAGGCGGGTGGAGCGAGCGTGCGGGGTTGAATTCGAATAGACTCGGCCGCTTCCCAGGAAACACGAAGGGTGGTCCCGAGCGCTTCTCGGGACCGTTTTGCGATGAACAGAATCCGCATCACCGGCGGCGCGTGGCGCAGCCGGCTGGTTCAGGTTGCCGATACGCCCGACTTGCGCCCCACGCCCGACCGCGTGCGCGAAACCCTGTTCAACTGGCTGGGGCAGGATCTGACGGGCTGGCATTGCCTCGACCTGTTCGCCGGCAGCGGCATTCTGGGCTTCGAGTGCGCCTCGCGCGGCGCGGCCGAGGTCGTGCTGGTCGAGCGCAATCCGGGCGCATTCGCCCGGCTCGCGCAGAATGCGGCTTTGTTCGCCTGCGACCGGCTGCGGCCGGTCGGGGCCGATGCGCTAGAATTCGCCCGCAGTCCGGGTCGGACTTTCGATCTGGTGCTGCTCGACCCCCCCTACGGCGGCGGATGGCTGGACCAGGTGACGCCGCTGCTGCCGGCGCTGGCCCGCCCGGGAATGCGGGTGTATGCGGAAGCGGAACGCCGCATCGACGCGCTCGGGGACTGGCGCACGGTCAGGCGCGGCCGTGCCGGTCAGGTTCATTACCACTTGCTGGAACATTCGCTGGAGCACGCATGAACAATGGCATCGCCGTCTATCCCGGCACCTTCGACCCCTTCACGCGGGGCCACGAGGATCTGGTGCGCCGCGCCGCGCGCATCTTCGCGCATGTCGTCGTCGGCATCGCCGCCAGCCAGGCCAAGCGCCCCATCTTCACGCTCGACGAGCGCGTCGACATGGCCCGGGAGCTGTGCTGCGAGCTGCCCAACGTCAAGGTGATCGGCTTTACCGGCCTGCTGATGGATTTCCTGCGCGAGCGCAACGCGCGCGTGATCCTGCGCGGCCTGCGCGCCGTGTCCGATTTCGAATACGAATTCCAGATGGCCGGCATGAACCGCAGCCTGCATCCCGACATCG
>CAZZFN010000099.1:0-7767 GCA_964653505.1 uncultured Methyloversatilis sp. | reverse complement strand
TCGGCTCCGGCAGGATGGCGGGCTAGATTTTTTCCCAGATCGTCGTGATGCCCTGACCGCCGCCGATGCACATCGTCGCCATGCCGTAGCGGGCGTCGACGCGGATCATCTCGTGCAGCAGCTTGGTGACGATCACGCTGCCGGTGGCGCCCACCGGGTGGCCGAGCGCGATCGCGCCGCCGTTCGGATTGGTGCGGGCCGGATCGAGGCCGAGGCCCCTGAGCACCGTCAGCGACTGTACGGCGAAAGCCTCGTTCGACTCGATGACGTCGATCTTGTCGAGGGTCAGACCCGCCTTCTGCAGGGCGACCTGCGACGACGGGATCGGGCCCTCGCCCATCACGTCGTTCGGCACGCCGGCGATGGCGTAGGAGACGAGGCGGGCGATCGGCCGATGGCCGCCGGCGGCCGCCCTGGCGGCATCGGCGAGCACGAGGAAGGCCGCGGCGTCGTTGATGCCGGAAGCGTTGCCCGCCGTCACCGTGCCATCCTTTTTGAAAGCAGGCTTCATTTTGGCCAGCGTTTCCATCGTCGTGCCGGCGCGCGGGTGCTCGTCGGTGTCGAACACCGTTTCGCCCTTTTTCGACTTCAGGGTAATCGGCACGATTTGCGACTTGAAGCAGCCGGCGGCGATGGCCTGCGCCGCGCGCGTCTGCGATTCGACGGCAAAGGCGTCCTGCTCCTCGCGCGTGATGCCGTGCTTGGCGGCGAGGTTCTCGGCGGTGATGCCCATATGGCCGACGCCGAACGGGTCGGTCAGCACGGCGACCATGGCGTCGATGGCCTGGGTATCGCCCATGCGTGCGCCGGAACGCAGCGCCGGCAGCAGGTAGGCGCCGCGCGACATGACCTCGACGCCGCCGCCGATGGCGAGCTCGGCGTCGCCGAGCAGGATGGCCTGGGCCGCATTGACGATGGCCTGCTGGCCCGAGCCGCACAGGCGGTTCACCGCGAAGGCGGTCGAACTCATCGACATGCCGCCCTGGATCGTCGCAACCCGGGCCACGTAGGGATAGCGCACCTCGGTCGGAATACAGTTGCCGACGGCGGCAAAGCCGACCTGCTGCGGATCCACCCCGGCGCGCTCGATGGCCGCCCTTATTACCAAACCGCCCAATTCGGCGGGCTCCATGCCGCCCAACGAACCGCCGAAGGCGCCTATGGCGGAGCGCACGGCGCTCAGGACGACTATTTCCTTATTCGACATTTTCCACTCCTGGTTGGCTAGTTGCGGGATCAGGCGCCCACCCAGCCGGCAACCGTCAGCAAGGCAAGCAACAACAGACACAGCACCAGCGCGCGCCACACCAGCCCGACCGCGCTTTGCAGATGATCGACATCGGCGTCGTCGCCCAGACCGAGTTCGGGGCGCGCCTCGATGTCGAGAGGATCAGACAGCGGCATGCCGAGCCGGATGCCGAGCGCGCCAGCCCCGCTCGCCAGCAGGATGCCGGAGGCGCCATCGTACGATTGGGCCCACTGGCGCGCCTGGGTGCGCCAGCAATACACCGCGTCCTCGAAATCGCCGACGATCGCGAAGCTTGCCGCCGTCATGCGCGCCGGCAGCCAATCGATCCAATGGAAGGCGCGCCGGGCGAAGGCGCCGAATCGGTGGGATTCCTCGGCCGATCCGCCCGCGCCGCGCCAGCCTTCCGCCACGGCGAGCGCGAGGCGATACAGCAGCGCCCCGGCCGGCCCCAGCGCGAGGAACCAGAACAGCGGCGCGAAGACATGGCGATGCGACGCGACGATGCCCTGCTCGATGGCGAGCCGGGCGATCTCGGCCGAACCGAGCCGGTCGCCGCTCTTGCCGCGCCACTGCGCCAGCAGCTGGCGCGCGCGCTCGAGTTCGCCCATGCGCAGGGCTAGCTGGATGTCGGTGAAGTAGTGGCTGAACTGGCGGAATCCCAGCAGGAAATACAGCAGCAGCACCTCGAAGCCGAACGCCAGCGCCGGATGAAGGCGGGCCAGCGCGTAATGCAGAACGAGCGCCAGCAGGGCCGGCACGGCCACGCCGGCGCTCCAGGCGATCATGCCGTGGCGGGCTTCGCCGCCGTCGAAGCGGCGTTCGAGAAAATCCGCATATGCCGATTGCGCGGCGCACAGGCGCGCCGCCGGCACGGCCCGGATCTGTTCGAGGACGAGGACGCAGAGAAGGCTGAGCAGGGTCATGACGGCGGAGCGGGTTCGCTGCGGCGCAGCAGCGCGAAGATATCACACTCCCCTTGCCGCAACCTTAACGCGCGCGCAGGGAGGCGCGCAGGCTGACCAGCATGCCGGCCGTGGCCCCCCAGATGAAGCGGTTTTGCCAGGCCACGGCCCAGAACGGATGCTTGCGGCCACGCACCTCGATCACCTCGCGCCGGT
Source organism: uncultured Methyloversatilis sp. (assembly GCA_964653505.1). Lineage (GTDB taxonomy): Bacteria > Pseudomonadota > Gammaproteobacteria > Burkholderiales > Rhodocyclaceae > Sulfuricystis. Next base: position 5,400 of record CAZZFN010000099.1, on the reverse strand, counting down.
AATTGTCGGGATCGAGGAGAAAGGCCATCGGCGTTTCGAACACGTCGGCGACCTCGAAATCGTCCAGTTGCAAGTTAAGCGGCGGAGCGACCAGGCCGACCACGGGCGTGACCCGAAATCCCGTTCCGGTGTGGTAGTCGGGCAGGCGGGCGAGAATCTCCACCTGGGCGGGCCGAATGCCGACCTCCTCGTGGCTCTCGCGCAGCGCGGTGGCCTCGGGCGAGGCGTCATCCGGCTCGCAACGCCCGCCGGGGAAACTCACCTGGCCTGCGTGATCGCGCAGATGGGCCGTTCGCTGCGTGAACAGCACCGTCAGTCCGGTTGCTCGGTCGATCACCGGAACCAGGACGGCTGCGGGGATGCCATCGTCGGGCGAGGCGGGAAATTCCCGGATCGACTCGCCAGGACAGGCCCGGCAGCAGCGCTCGCGCAGCCATGCGGCAGTCGGCGCAATTGTCGCGGCCATCTTCAGTAACGCTGCGTCAGGGTCAGCGTCGTTCCTTCGCGTCGCATTTCCATGCGGTTGAGGAAGCTCATGCCGAGCAAGGCGATCGGCAGGTCGTGTTCATGCACCGAGGCTTCGACGTCGTGGAGAGTGATGTTGCCGACCTTCACCCGGTCCAGCCGGACACGCCAGACCTTCGCCATGCCGTTGGCCGTCATGGTCATGCCGGGCGTGCCCTTGCTCGCGTCGATGCGCGCGCGCCGGGCATCGCCGGCCCCCAGCGAAACGAAGGTCGCGCCGGTATCGACGAGAAAGCGCATCGGTGCGCCGTTGATGCTGCCCGGCGCGAAGAAATGCCCCCGGCCGTCCGCATTCAGCACCAGACCGGGCTTGTCCGCCCTGGCGGCCGAGACCACCGATTGCCCGATCTGCATGCGCCGCCGCTTGCCGTCGATCTCGAGAATCGCCGCGCCCGGCTCGATCGCCACCAGCCTGACGCCATCGACGGCGGCGCCGCCGACGGCCAGCGTCTGGCGCTTGCCGCCGTCGATGACGATCATGGCCCTGTCCGGCATCAGCCCGACCAGCGCGATGTCGGCCGCCGACACCGGCAGACAGGCCCAGCCCGACAGCCAGACGAGACCATGCCGCAATAACCGCCTGCCATACGCATTCATGAAGCCGGTTGCCATCCTTCGTCGCTCCGCCGGAAAAGATCCCGGCCATTTTGCCACTGTCCTGCGCCGAACCGATCCGGCTGCGCGCCGTCCCGCCAGCGCCGACTTTCGGTCCCTGAAGTTTGGCCGGATCCTGCTCGATTCACCCGAAGTGGCAGACGTAGTGGTAGGGCTCGCCAGTCACCTCGATGTCGAACGAGGCGTTGCCCGGCACATTGAAGGACTCGCCCGCGCCGCAGGCCTTCCAGTCATCGCCCTCGATGCGGTAGCGGCAGGCGCCGGCGACGGTTTCCATGATTTCCGGCGCGCCGGTGTTGAACGTCAATGTGGCCGGCAGGATGACGCCGACGCTCTTCTGGGTGCCGTCGGGAAGCCGCACGGTATGGCTGACGCACTTGCCGTCGAAGTAGACGTTGGCTTTCTTGACGACGCTTACGTTGTCGAACTGCGACATGATCAGATCCCCCACATTTTTTCGATGATGTTCTTGGCGACGAAACCCAGCATGCCGAAAGCCAGCACGAAGAACAGCGCGAAGGTGCCGATCTTGCCGGCCTTCGAGCGCCAGGCCAGTTCGCCGATGATGAAGAGCATGAAGAGGATGAAGGCCGTGAGGCCGAAGGTCATGCCGAAGTAGGCGACCTGTTCCTCGGTGAAACCGAACACTTACTTCCTTTTGCCGCGTTTCGCGCGCGCATTTGCGGCGATGCGCATGCGCAGGGCGTTGAGCTTGATGAAGCCGGCCGCGTCCTTCTGGTCGTAGGCGCCCGCATCGTCCTCGAAGGTGGCGATGGTCGGGTCGAACAGCGAGTCGGTCTGCGAGTCGCGGCTGACGACGCTGACGTTGCCCTTGTAGAGCTTGACGCGCACCCAGCCGTTGACGTTCTGCTGGGTATGGTCGATCAGCACCTGCAGCGCCTGGCGCTCGGGGCTCCACCAGTAGCCGTTGTAGATCAGGCTGGCGTAGCGCGGCATCAGGTCGTCCTTGAGGTGCGCCACTTCGCGGTCGAGGCAGACCGACTCGATGCCGCGGTGCGCCTTGAGCAGGATGGTGCCGCCCGGGGTTTCGTAGCAGCCGCGCGACTTCATGCCGACGTAGCGGTTCTCGACCAGGTCGAGGCGGCCGACGCCGTGCCTGCCGCCGATCTGGTTGAGCGTGGCGAGCAGTTCGTGCGCCTTCATCTTCTTGCCGTCGATGGCGACGAGGTCGCCGGCCTTGAATTCGAGATGGAGGTATTCGGGCTTGGCGGGCGCCTTCTCTGGCCTGACCGTCCACCGCCACATGCCGTCTTCCGCCTCGGCGGAGGGATCTTCGAGGTGACGGCCTTCGTAGGAGATGTGCAGCAGGTTGGCGTCCATCGAATAGGGCGAGCCGCCCTTCTTGTGCTTCATGTCGACCGGGATGCCGTGGGTCGCCGCATAGGCCATCAGCTTCTCGCGGGAGAGCAGATCCCACTCGCGCCAGGGGGCGATCACCTTGACGTTGGGCATCAGCGCGTAGGCGCCGAGTTCGAAGCGCACCTGGTCGTTGCCCTTGCCGGTCGCGCCGTGCGAAATGGCGTCGGCGCCGGTCTTGCGCGCGATCTCGACGAGGCGCTTGGCGATCAGCGGCCGGGCGATCGAGGTACCGAGGAGGTATTCGCCCTCGTAGATCGCGTTGCAGCGGAACATCGGGAAGACGAAGTCGCGCACGAACTCCTCGCGCAGGTCGTCGATGAAGATGTTCTGCTTCTCGATGCCGAGCTTGAGCGCCTTGGCGCGCGCCGGTTCGAGTTCCTCGCCCTGGCCGAGGTCGGCGGTGAAGGTCACCACCTCGCAGCCGTAGGTATCCTGCAGCCACTTGAGGATCACCGAGGTATCCAGGCCGCCCGAATAGGCTAATACAACCTTTGCGATCTTGTTGACGCCCGTTTTTGCCATTTGCTTACTCCTTTACCGTGCCCAGCACCAGATATTCCAGCAGAGCCTTTTGGGTATGCAGACGATTCTCCGCTTCGTCCCAGACAACGCTGTGCGGCCCGTCTATCACCTCGGCGGCGACCTCCTCGCCGCGGTGCGCCGGCAGGCAGTGCATGAACACCGCATCCGGCTTGGCGGCACGCATCATCTCGGCATCCACCTGCCAGTCCCTGAAAGCCCGGATGCGCGCCTCGTTCTCGGCCTCGAAACCCATCGAGGTCCACACGTCGGTGGTGACCAGGTCGGCGCCGCGCGCCGCGTCCAGCGGGTCGGCGAACTGCTCGAAGTGATCGGTGCCGTAGAGCCCGGCCCGCTCGGGCTCGACCTCGTAGCCGGGCGGCGTGGAGACATGCACGTTGAAGCCGAGCAGTTCCGCGGCCTGCAGCCAGGTGTTGCACATGTTGTTCGAATCGCCGATCCACGCCACCGTCCTGCCCTGGATCGGGCCGCGCTGCTCGACGTAGGTGTAGATGTCGGCGAGGATCTGGCAGGGGTGGTATTCGTTGGTGAGGCCGTTGATCACCGGCACGCGCGAATGGGCGGCAAAGCGTTCGATGATGCTCTGTTCGTAGGTGCGGATCATTACCACGTCGCTCATGCGCGAAATGACCTGGGCGGCGTCCTCCACCGGCTCGCCCCGGCCCAGCTGCGAATCGCGCGTGTTGAGGTAGATCGCCGCGCCGCCGAGCTGGTGCATGCCGGCCTCGAACGACAGGCGCGTGCGCGTGCTGGCCTTCTCGAAGATCATCACCAGGGTGCGATCCGCCAGCGGCCAGTATTTCTGGTAGGCCTTGAAGCGCTGCTTGATCGTGCGCGTGCGCTCGAACAGATAGTCGAACTCGGCGCGGCTGAAATCCCTGAACTGCAGAAAATGGCGCGGCGCGTTCATGCTGCCCTCCTCAGCCGGCCAGGAAGCGCCGCACTACCGTCGCGATGCGGTCGGTCAACTCGTCGGCCTCGGCGTCCGTCATCACCAGCGCCGGCAGCAACCGGATCACCTTTTCGGCAGTCACGTTGATCAGGATGCCGGCCTCCAGGCCGGCGGCGACGACCGCGGCGCAGGGGCGGTCGAGTTCGATGCCGATCATCAGGCCGCTGCCGCGGATGTCGATGACGCCGCTGTGTCCCGCCAGACCCTCGCCCAGCCGTGCGCGCATGCGCGCGCCCAGTTGCGCGGCGCGCGCCAGCAGCTTGTCCTCCTCCAGCACCGTCAGGGTAGTCAGCGCGGCGGTGCAGGCGAGCGGATTGCCGCCGAAGGTGGAACCGTGGTTGCCCGGCTTGAACACGCCGGTCGCAGGACCGGCCGTCAGGCAGGCGCCGACCGGCATCCCCCCTCCGAGTCCCTTGGCCAGCGTCATCACGTCGGGCTTGATGCCGGCATGCTGGTAGGCGAACCACTGGCCGGTGCGGCCGATGCCGCACTGCACTTCGTCGACCATCATCAGCCAGCCCTGCGCGGCGCAAATGCGCCGCAGCCCCTGCATGAATTCGTTGCGGCAGATGTTGATGCCCCCTTCGCCCTGCACCGGCTCGAACAGCACGGCGACGACGCTGGCATTGTTGGCGGCGACCTGCTCGATCGCCGCAAGATCGTCGAAGGGCACCCGCACGAAGCCGGGCACCAGGGGCTCGAAGCCGGCCTGCACCTTGCGGTTGCCGGTGGCGGAGAGGGTCGCCAGCGTGCGGCCGTGGAAGGACTGCTCCATGACGACGATGGCCGGCGTGTCGATGCCCTTCTTGTGGCCGTAGAGACGGGCCAGCTTGATCGCCGCCTCGTTGGCTTCGCAACCGGAATTGCAGAAAAAGGCTTCGTCCATGCCGGACAACAGGGCCAGACGGTCGGCCAGCGCCTCCTGTTCCCTGACCTGGTAGAGATTCGAGGTATGGATGAGGCGGTGCAGCTGGCGTTCGAGAGCCGCCGTCAGACGCGGGTGATCGTGGCCCAGCGTATTGACGGCGATGCCGGCCAGGCCATCGAGATAGGCCCTGCCGTCCTCGGCGAACAGCCGGCAGCCCTTGCCATGGGTGAATGCCACGGCCTGCCGGGCATAGTTGTTCATCAGGTGCGACATGGTCCGCTCCGCGGTTTCAGACGGTCGATCGGCATCCGGAAAAAATGACGGCGGCCTGGCTTGCCTCGGCCGCCGTCGTTTCGGGATGCGGGGAAAGGATCATAAGTGAAAATCCGCGGGATGTGTAGATTCGGTTTCGATGCCGCCATAAGGAAAAGGCGCGGGCGCCTCGCGGCGCCCGCGCCTCGGGACCAGCCCGGCAATTCCGTCAGGCCGTCTGGAGCGCCTTGATCGCGGCGCAGAGGCG
>CAZZFN010000098.1:0-7770 GCA_964653505.1 uncultured Methyloversatilis sp. | reverse complement strand
TGCTGCAGAAGACCCTGCTCAACATCGAGGGCCTCGGCCGCCAGCTCGACCCCGATCTCGACCTGTGGCAGACCGCCAAGCCCTACCTCGAACGCTGGATGCACGAGCAGGTCGGCGTGCGCGGTTTCCTCAACCACCTGAAGCGCGAAAGCCCGCAATGGGCCTCGCTGCTGCCGCAATTGCCGCGTCTGGCGCATCAGGTGCTGTCGCAAGCCCACCGTCGCGACGGCATGGCGGCCGAAATCGCCCGTCTGCGCGACGAGCTGGCCGTCGGACGCCGCCTCGCCGTCGCCGCCTGGGTGGTGGCGGTCGCCGCCCTGCTGCTCGCCGCGCTGCAATTCTTCTAGCCACTTTTACCGGAGGCTCGCCATGCTGCTGTGGTTCGTGATTTTTTACCTGATGATTTCGATCGCCATCGGCCTTTACGCAGCGACGCGGGTGCATAACGCGCGCGATTACATCGTCGCCGGCCGCAGCCTGTCCTTTCCCTTCGTGCTGGCGATGGTGTTCGCCACCTGGTTCGGCGCGGAAACCGTGCTGGGCATCTCGGCGACCTTCCTCGACCAGGGCTTGCGCGGCCTGATCTCCGACCCCCTCGGCGCCGCGCTGTGCCTGGTGCTGTTCGGCCTGATCTTCGCGCGGCCGCTCTACCGCATGAACCTGCTCACCCTCGGCGACTTTTTCCGCGTGCGCTACAACCGCCGCACCGAGCTGATCCTGTCGCTGTGCATCGTGGTCTCCTACCTGGGCTGGCTGGGCGCGCAGATGATGGCGCTCGGCCTGGTCTTCAACGTGCTCACCGACGGCCTGATCTCGCTGCGGCAGGGCGTCGTCATCGGCGCCGCCGTGGTGCTGGTGTATACCCTGTTCGGCGGCATGTGGTCGGTGGCGCTCACCACCTTCGTGCAGATGATCGTCATCGTGCTCGGCCTGCTCTACGTCACCTGGCTGGCCGGCGACATGGCCGGCGGCTTCGGCGCCGTCCTGGCACGCGCCGCCGCCGACGGCAAGCTCGCCTGGCTGCCCACCCTCGACGCGCTCGACATGCTGTCGTGGATCGCCGCGCTGGTGACCATGATGCTCGGCTCGATCCCGCAGCAGGACGTGTTCCAGCGCGTGAATTCGTCGCGCAGCGAGCGCGTCGCCGTGTGGGGCACCACGCTGGGCGGGGCAAGCTACTTCTTCTTCGCCGCCGTGCCGCTGTTTCTCGCCTACTCCGCCCACCTGATCGATCCGGACATGGTCGGGCGCCTGATGGCCGAGGACACCCAGCTGATCCTGCCCACCCTGGTCATGACCCACATGCCCTTCGTCGCCCAGGTGGTGTTTTTCGGCGCGCTGCTGTCGGTGATCATGAGCACCGCCTCGGGCACCCTGCTGGCCCCCTCGGTGACCTTTTCCGAAAACGTGCTCAAGGGCTTCTGGCGCGACATGAGCGACCGCCAGCTGCTGCTCGCCACGCGCGCCACCGTGGTGGCGTTCGCCATCCTGGTCACGCTTTACGCGGTGACCTCCGACGCCACCATCCACCAGATGGTGCAAAGCGCCTACCGCGTCACCCTGGCCGGCGCCTTCGTGCCGCTCGCCGCCGGCCTGTTCTGGAAACGCGCCAACAATCTGGGCGCCCTGCTGGCCATGATCCTCGGCCTGGGCGCCTGGCTGTTCCTCGAACTGTTCGTCGCGGAAGGCATCGTCCAGCCGCAGATCTACGGACTGGCGGCGGCCGCCTGCGGCATGCTGGTCGGCGGGTTGGTCGGCCCGCGCAATCCGCACTGGCCGCAGGCCGGCCACCCCATTCCATCCAGATAGGCGTATGCTGGCGGTTTCGCAACGACACAAGGGGGATATGCCATGAAGATGATGTTTGCCGCCGCGTTCGCCGTTCTCGCCGTCCAGTTCGCCGTCATGCCGCCGGCCGTCCGCGCCGAGGACAAGGCGCCCACGCCGCAGCAGCAGCGCATGAAGGACTGCAACCAGCGCGCCACGGGCATGAAGGGCGACGAGCGCAAGGCTTTCATGAAGGAATGCCTCTCCGGCAAGGCGGTCGCGGCCGCGGCGCCGGACGGCCGCAGCGCTCAGCAGGAAAAGATGAAGACCTGCAACGCCCAGGCGAGCGCCAAGGCCCTCAAGGGCGACGAGCGCAAGGCCTTCATGAGCGCCTGCCTGAAGGGCTGAAATCGATCGGCTGCGGCGGCACAGCCGCGACGATCTCTGCGTCGAAGGCGGTGTCGCCGTCCGGCTCCGGCCGGCCGGTGGGCGCGAGGCCCGCGAAGTCGTAGAGCCGCGCATCCATCAGGTGCGAGGGCACCACGTCGGCGAGGCTCCTGAACATCGTCTCGATGCGGCCCGGAAAGCGTTTCTCCCAGTCGCGCAGCATCTGCGCGATCTGCTGGCGCTGCAGGTTCGGCTGGCTGCCGCACAGGTTGCACGGGACGATCGGAAACTCGCGCAGGCGCGCCCAGGCCGCGAGGTCTTTTTCCGGGCAATAGGCGAGCGGCCGGATGACGACGTGGCGGCCGTCGTCCGAGACCAGCTTGGGCGGCATGGCCTTGAGCTTGCCGCCGAAGAACAGGTTGAGGAACAGCGTGGCGAGGATGTCGTCGCGATGGTGGCCGAGCGCGATCCTGGTCGCGCCCAGCTCGCTCGCCACGCGGTAGAGCACGCCGCGGCGCAGGCGCGAGCACAACCCGCAGGCGGTCTTGCCTTCCGGCACCACGCGCTTGACGATGGAATAGGTGTCCTCCTCGACGATGCGGTAGGGCACGCCGCGCCGCTCGAGATAGGCCGGCAGCACGTCGGCGGGGAAGCCCGGCTGCTTCTGGTCGAGATTGACGGCGATCAGATCGAAGTCGACGGGCGCCTTGGCGCGCAGGTCGAGCAGGATGTCGAGCAGGCTGTGCGAATCCTTGCCGCCCGAGAGGCAGACCATGACGCGCTCGCCCGCGCCGATCATGTTGTAGTCGGCGATCGCCTTGCCGACCTGGCGATGCAGGAATTTCGCCAGCTTGTTGGCTTCGTAGGCGGGCTTGCGGGCCTGGCGCGCGGTGACCACGGTCAGCCTGCCCGCAGGTCGAGCTCGATGGTCTTGGCCGCCTGCGCGCCCTGCGCGACGGCGCTGACCACGCTCGGGAATGCCGGGTTGCAGATGTCCCCGGCGGCGTAGATGCCCGCGGCGCCGGTGCGGCACTGCGCATCGACGCTCAGATAGCCCTGCGCGTCGCGGTGCAGCGCGGCGCGCAGGTCCCCGTCCAGCGCGGCGAGGAAGCCGGTGTCCGGCTCGTAACCGGCGAGCACATGGATGCGGTCTGCCGTCAGCGCCTGCGTCCCGGCGCCGGAATGCAGGACGACCGCAATGCCCTGTGCGTCCCAGCCCAGCCCGGCGATGCGCGCCGCCGCGTGGATGCGGCAGGCGCCGGCGGCCGCGGCGGCATCGACCCGCTCGCGCAGATGCCGTTGCGCGCGCGGCGGCGAACGCAGCACCAGGTCGATACGCGCGCCGCGCTCGGCCAGCAGCCGGACGTTCTCGTAGGCGTTGTCGCCGCCGCCGACGACCAGCACGCGCCGTCCGGCGCAGCCGGCAAGGTCGGCGAACGCATACGGGCCGTAGAAAATGCGTCCGGCCGGAACCGCGGCGGCGCCGGGCGTCGCCGCGAGCACCTCGGCGCCGCGATAGCGCGTCCCCGTGGCGATCAGCAGCGCGGCGCAAGCCACCTGTTCGACAGCGCCATCCGCCGGCGCGTAGCGCAGCGCGAAGGCGCCCGCCCGCCCCGAGATTTCGACAACCCGGCAGCCGACGATCGGCCGCACGCCGAACTGCGCCGCGTGGGCGACGAAGCGCTCGACCAGCTGCGGGCCGGTCAGCCCGTCCTGCCCCAGCACCCAGTCGTTGGGCAGGAAATTGAGGTTCTGCATGCCGCCCGGCTTCGGCTGCGACTCGATGAGCCATGGCGCGAAGCCGAGATTCCTGAGCCACAGCCCGGCGGACAGACCGGCCGGACCGGCGCCGAGGACGGCGACGACGGGCGGGTGCGCCGGCCCGGAAGGTGTCTCAGACAATCGCGCAGGCCTCGGCAAAGGCCAGCCGCGGGCTGCGCGGGAACAGTTTCGTCGCGTCGCCGTGGCCGAGATTGACGAGGAATACCGACTTCACCGGCGTGCCGGCGAAGAACTCGGCATCCACGCGCGCCTTGTCGAAGCCCGCCATCGGGCCGCAGTCGAGGCCGAGGGCGCGCGCCGCGAGCATCAGGTAGGCGCCTTGCAGCGCGCTGTCGCGCAGCGAGGTTTCCTCGATGGCGGCCGCATCGCCGACGAACCAGGAACGCGCGTCGGTATGGGGGAACAGGCGCGGCAGCTTCTCGTAGAACTCGAGATCGCGCCCGACGATCGCCGTCACCGGTGCGGCCATCGTCTTGTCGACGTTGGCCGGCTGCAGCGCCGGCCGCAGGCGCGCCTTCGCCTCGGGCGAACGGACGAACACGAAGCGCGCCGGGCAGCCGTTGGCCGCCGTCGGCCCCCACCTGAGCAGGTCGTAAAGCGCAGCGAGGGCCGCGTCGTCGAGCGTGCCCGGCAGGAAGCCGTTGTGCGAGCGGGCGGCGGTGAACAACTGGGCGAGGCTATCTGCGGCGAGGGGAGCGGCCATGGCGGTCTCCGGTTCAGGAAGGGGGAGGCGCGAGTATACCGAGCGCCCAGGCCGCCGCCGCAAAGCCGAAGCCGGCGGTGACCGCCACCGAGGAGCCGTAGCCCGCGCAGTTGAGGCCGTGCAGGCCGGCCTCGTCCGTATCGCAAAAGTCGGCGCCGGTGGGACGGCGTATTTGTTGGTCCGAAAACACGCAGGGCACGCCGAACTTCTTCTTCGCGTCGCGCGGGAAGCCGTATTCCTTGCGCAGCCTGGCGCGCAGCTTGCTGGCCAGCGCGTCCTGCGTGGTGCGCGAAAGGTCATCCACCCGGATGCGCGTCGGGTCGGTGCGCCCGCCCGCCCCGCCGGTCGTCACGACCGGAATCCGCGCACGCCGGCAGTGCGCGACCAGCGCCGCCTTCGCGCGCACGTCGTCGATGCAGTCGAGCACCAGGTCGACGTTGGCACCGGCCGGCAGCAAGGTCGCCACGTTTTCCGGCATGACGAATGCTTCCACGCCCTCGACACGGCAGGCCGGGTCGATCTGCGCGATGCGCTCGCCCATCGCCTGCACCTTGGCCTGGCCCAGCGTGCTCTCCAGCGCCTGCGCCTGGCGGTTGAGGTTGCTCTCGGCCACGTGGTCCAGGTCGATCAGGGTCAGCCGTCCCACCCCCGAGCGCGCCAGCGCCTCCGCCGCCCACGAACCCACCCCGCCGATGCCGACGACGCAGACATGCGCCGCCGCCAGCCGCGCGAGAGTGCCGGGGCCGTAGAGGCGTTCGATGCCGCCGAAGCGGCGCGCATTGCCCGCCTGTGCACCCACGTGTGCGCTCACATGTGCGCTCATTGCGGCAGCCACCCGGTATTTTCCGCGAAGCCCCGGCGGCGCACGCGGGCATTCAGCGCCTCCTCGCCCGCGCCCTGGTCGACGATCCAGCCCGTGGCGGCCCCGCAGTCGGGCAGCGCCTCGCCCAGGCTGCGCGCCTGCCGCAGCGAGCCCACCCCGGCCTTGATCTCGATGGCGTGCATCGCGTCGCCGCGCTGGAGCAGCAGGTCGATTTCGGCGCCGGCGGCGGTGCGCCAGAAAAACGCCTGGCTGTATGGGTGGGCCAGCCGTTCGCGGCGCAGCAGATCCTCGATGACGAAGGTTTCCCAGCTCGCCCCGCGCACCGGGTGGGCATCCAGTTCGTCGAGCGAAGCGATGTTGAGCAAGTGATGCAGCAGGCCGGTATCGCGCAGATAGGCTTTCGGGGATTTCGTCAGCCGCTTGCCGACGTTGCGGAAGAAGGGCGGCAGGCGGCGCAGCAGGAAAGTCTGCTCGAACGCGTCCAGCGCCCGCGCCACCCGGCCGTGGCTCACGCCGAGTGCCCCGGCCAGCGCCGACACGTTGAGCAGGCCGCCCTGCCGGTGCGCCAGCATCGTCAGCAGGCGGCGCAAGAACAGCGGTTCCGCCGGCAAGCCCAGTTGCGGCAGGTCGCGCTCGATGTAAGTCCGCAGGTAGGCTTCCTGCCATTCGCGGAAATCGCCGCCCACCAGCGCATCCGGAAACCCGCCCGCCAGCCACAGGCGTTGCCAGGGCAGCGGCCTCGCGCCGGCCCCCGCCTCGCTCGCCGTCAGCGGCTCCAGTTCGAGAATGCCGACGCGCCCGGCCAGCGATTCCGACACGCCGCGCACCAGCGCCGGCTGCACCGAGCCCAGCACCACGAAGCGCCCGCGCGCCTGCCGGTCGGCATCGATGATGCCGCGCAGGGCGGCGAACACCGGCGGCACGCTCTGCGCCTCGTCGATCACCAGCCCGCCGGCGGCACGCGAGGCGATCTGGAAGGCCGGATCGGCCGAGAACAACTCCCGCGCGTGGGGAGATTCCAGATCGACATAGGCATGATCGGGAAACGTCATGCGCGCCAGCGTGGTCTTGCCGACCTGACGCGCGCCGAGGATCAGCACCGCCGGAAATTGCGCCGCCAACTGGCGCAGCCGTTCAACTGCCAGGCGGGGAAATACGGGGTTCATGCTTGCATTCTCATCTTGCTACGATAAACATGCAAGCCTATTTTTACAACCGGTCCAGCGGGCTGATCACCCCGCGCCCGCCCTTGTTGAGCACGTGGGTGTAGATCATCGTCGTAGAAACATCGCTGTGGCCCAGCAGCTCCTGCACCGTGCGGATATCCGAACCGCCCTCCAAGAGGTGCGTGGCAAAGGAATGGCGCAGCGTGTGCGGCGTGGCCGGCTTGGCCAGCCGCGCCGCCGTCACCGCCTTCTTCATCGCCCGCTGCAGCAATTTCTCGTCGACATGATGGCGCCGCACGACACCGCTCCTCGGGTCGGTCGAATGGCTGCCCGAGCAGAACACGAACTGCCAGGCCCACTCCGTCGGCGCGTTCGGATACTTCTTCGCCAGCGCGTCCGGCAGCCACACCGCCGCCTTGCCGTCGCGCAGATCGTCCTCGTAAATCACCCGCCGCCGCGCCAGATGATCGGCCAGCGGCCCGGCCAACGCCGCCGGCAGCATCGTCACGCGATCCTTCGCGCCCTTGCCGTCGCGAATCAGAATCTCGTTGCGACCGAAATCGATATCCTTCACGCGCAGCCGCACGCACTCCATCAGGCGCATGCCGGTGCCGTAGAGCAGCCGCGCCATCAGGCCATGGACGCCATCCATGCGCTCCAGCACCGCGCGCACCTCGGCGGGCGTCAGCACCACCGGCAGGCGCTGCGACGGCTTGGCGCGCGTGATGTTGTCCAGCCACGGCAACCGCACCTCAAGCACCTCGCGGTAGAGAAACAGCAAGGCCGACAACGCCTGATTCTGCGTCGACGCCGCCACCCGCCCATTCACGGCAAGGTCGGAAAGGAAAGCCTCCACCTCCGGCGCGCCCATGTCGCGCGGATGGCGCTTGCCGTGAAAGTGGATGAAGCGCCTTATCCAGAAAACATATTGATCTTCCGTGCGGATGGAGTAATGTTTCACCCTGATGCGCGCACGGACTTGATCGAGCAGCTTCGGCGGGTTGGCGCCACCGGGTGCCTTTGCAGGTGTGCTATCCAAAGAAGGCATTAAGCATTTCCTTGTAAATCAGAAAGATACTTTGATGTCCGCAATACATATACAGCAGGTTTGTCGGAAATATACACCGATACCTGCGTTCACT
>CAZZFN010000097.1:5422-7847 GCA_964653505.1 uncultured Methyloversatilis sp. | reverse complement strand
AGGAATCCGCGCCCGGCACGCGCTGGCTGGTCGGCACCGAACTCAACCTCGTCGACCGCCTGGCCGAGGAAGTGAAGCACGAGGGCAAGGTCGTCCAGTTCATGGCCGGCACCGTCTGCATGTGCTCCACCATGCAGCGCATCGACCCCCAGCATCTGGCCTGGACGCTGGAAAATCTCGTCGCCGGCAACGTCGTCAACCAGATCAGCGTTCCCGCCCACGAAGCGGCACTCGCCAAGATCGCCTTGCAGCGCATGCTCGACGCATCCTGACCCGACCTTCCCCAGCCCCTCCCTCTCGGGAGGGGAGATTTGATGCGCGCTGTGCGCGAGGATAACGGGGAGGGTTAATCAGAGGACGGGGCGGCCCTTCGGCAAGCCTGCATGGACTACGCTTTGCATCACCGTCTTGCCAGCGCCGACTTTTTTATCGGCACGGCTGCGCACCGCCGTAGCCGGTCGCCTGTGGGGGCGGACCTAAGGCGGGCTTCATCGTGTCGGGCATTTTTACGGCGATCACCTGTCCCTGCGCCGCCGGCTTGCCGTTGGCGGACAGGACGATATCCGCGACCACCAGCTTCTCGCTCACCTCCACCGGCACGCCGCGCGGTTCGGGTCCGATGCCGACAAATCGCCGACCGGCGCATAAACTCGGCGCCGGCGGGACGGTGGCGGCGCCAATTGATCTACACTCGGAAACGAGAGACCGCACACCGGCATGCAGGGAAGCAATCGGCATCATGTTGACCATCTCCACCTGGAACATCCACAAGGGCTTCTCCCAGTTCAACCGCCGCATGGTGGTGCATGACCTGCGCGAGCGCCTGCGCGAGCTCGGCTCGGACATCGTCTTCCTGCAGGAGGTGCAGGGCCAGCACCTGCGCCACGCGGCGCGCCACGCCGACTGGCCGGCGACACCGCAACACGAGTTCCTCGCCGAGGGCGTCTGGGGCAGCCACGCCTACGGCCGCAACATGGTCTACGACCACGGCCACCACGGCAACGCCATCCTCTCCCGCTACCCCATCGTCTCATCCCACAACCAGGACGTCACCCACCTGCGCTTCGAGAAGCGCGGCCTGCTGCATTGCGCGGTCGCCGTGCCGGGGCTGGCCGCGCCGCTGCACTGCGTCTGCGCCCACCTGTCGCTGTTCGGCCGCTCGCGCCGGCGCCAGTTCGACGCCCTGGCGGGCTTCATCGAAAGCGCGCTGCCCCACGACGCGCCGCTCTTGATCGCCGGCGACTTCAACGACTGGCGCAACCGCGCCCACGACCTGCTCGCCGCGCGGCTCGGCCTCGCCGAGGTGTTCGCCGGCGCCGACGCGCGCCCCTCGCGCAGCTACCCGGCCGGCCTGCCGCTGTTCCGCCTCGACCGCATCTACGCGCGCGGCCTGAACGTCGAGGCGCGCAGCCTGCACCACGGCCCGCCCTGGTCGGCGATCTCCGACCACGCCGCCCTCTCGGCGCGCTTCTCCTTCGCCGGCCGATGAGCGCCGTCCGCGGGGCCGCCCCAAGGGCGGCGCAGCCCACACGCGGAGCCGCGCGGCGGCGAACACCCGTCACCTCCCCGCGAGGGGGGGGTGGGAGGGGCGAAGCGTGAATCCCGAGTTCCTGCCCGGCAACCGCATCGAGCTGCTGGAAACCGGGGCCGAGTTCTTCCCCGCGCTGATCGCGGCCATCGACACGGCCGAGTGCGAGGTGCATCTCGAAACCTACATCTACGCCGCCGACGCCACCGGCCGCGCCGTCACGGACGCCCTCGCGGCGGCGGCCCGGCGCGGCGTCGCCGTGCGCGTGCTGGTGGATGGCTTCGGCGCGCGCGACTTCCCCGCCGGCCTCGGCCGCGAGCTCGCCGCCGCCGGCGGCGCCGTCGAGGTCTACCGTCCCGAGGCCGCGCGCCTGCGGCTGCGGCGCCACCGCCTGCGCCGCCTGCACCGCAAGCTCGCCGTCATCGACGGCCGCGTCGCCTTCGTCGGCGGCATCAACGTCATCGACGACCGGGACACGCCCGGCGGCGCGCCGCGCTTCGACTACGCGGTGCGCGTGGCGGGTCCGCTGGTGGCGCGCATCCACGCCGACGTGCGCCACCTCTGGCGCCTGGTCGGCTGGGCGCGCCTGCAGCGCCGCCCGCGCATGGCGCCCGTCTCGCCCTGCGCCCTCGACGCCCCGGCCGGACGCATGCGCGCCGCCTTCCTGATCCGCGACAACCTGCGCCACCGTCGCGACATCGAGGAGGCCTACCTCGCCGCCATCGCCGCCGCGCGCGCGGAGGTGCTGCTCGCCAGCGCCTACTTCCTGCCCGGCCGCCGCTTCCGCCGCGCCCTGCTCGACGCGGCGGCGCGCGGCGTGCGCGTCACCGTGCTGCTGCAGGGCAAGGTTGAATACTTCCTGCTGCACTACGCCACCCAGGCGCTCTACGGCCAGCT
>CAZZFN010000097.1:0-5322 GCA_964653505.1 uncultured Methyloversatilis sp. | reverse complement strand
CGATTGCGTCCGCTGGCCTTGGCGCAATACATCGCCGTGTCGGCGCGCCGCAGGGCGTTTTCCTCGTCCTCCGCGCCATCGAACAAGGCGACCCCGACGCTCGCCGAACAGCGGTGCTCGACGCATTGGACGCCGTCGGCCTGTGCCAGCTGGTAAGGCTCGCCCAGCCTGGCGAGGATCTTGCCGGCCACGTGTTCGGCCTGAGCGTTGGCGAGCCGCATGTCGCCATCCAGCTCGCCGAGCAGGATCACGAATTCGTCCCCGCCGAAGCGCGCCACCGAGTCGCTTTCGCGCACGCAGGCGACGAGCCGCCGCGCCACTTCGACGAGCAGCCGGTCGCCGACTTCGTGGCCGTGGGTGTCGTTGAGCGGCTTGAAGTTGTCGAGATCGAGGAACATCAGGGCGCCATGACCGCCGTCGCGCCGCAGGGACGCCAGCAGGCGGCCGAGGCGATCCCGCAGCAGGCGCCGGTTGGGCAACTGGGTAAGCGGATCGAAGAAGGCGAGCTGCTGGACTTCCTGCTCCAGCCGCCGCCGCTCGGAAATGTCGTTCGCCAGCGACACCACCTCGCGCGGCTCGCCCGGCCGCTCGGGCAGCCAGGCGTTGAACCACTCGCAGGTGATGGCCCGGCCGTCGCGCGTCAGGTTGTGGTTGATGTTTTGCGGCAGGATGTTCTCATGCAGCATGCGCTCCAAATCCGGCAACAGGCGTTCGCGTTCGTTCGCCGGCAGCAGGAATTCGGTGAACGGCCTGCCGATCACCTCCTCGCGCTTCCAGCCGAAAACGATCTCGGCCTGGCGGTTCCAGTCGGTGACGATGAAACCCTCGCGCCAGACGATGCCCGCCGAGGCCGAGGTCTGGAAAATGATGCGATGGCGCTCCTCGCTGCGCGACTTTTCGACGACGGCGACTGCCAGCCGGCGATTGACGCGGTGAATGTACAGGGCGATGGCGCTGACAACCAGCAGGATGCCCAGAATGGCCGCCAGTGCCCGATAGAGCCAGGCGAGGTCGGTCTTGTGCTCCGGCTGATAGAAGAAATCGTCGAGCGGCTGATCCGCCGGCACCAGTCCAAAGCGCGCGTAGGTGCTGGCGATATGCCGCCAGCGCCCCGGATTGCTGTGGCCGATATCGATCACCTCGGGATTGATGAGCCGCCGCAGTTCGCGCGCTTCGTAAGCGAGGTGCTCGCGCGTCTTGCCCTGCGTGTTGTAGCGCTCCAGGATCAGGTCGATGATCTCGCGCGGGTGGTCAAGGGCGTAGCGCCAGCCACGCAGGGTGGCGGCGCGAAATGCGGCCACGCGCGCCGGCTGGTCGGTGGCCAGCGCGCGCCGGGTGAATAGCACATCCCCATAGAAGTCCATGCCATAGGTTTGCGGCTTGAGGACGGTATAGGGAATGCCGGCCTGGTTGAGGGTATATGGCTCGTTGGAAACGTAGGCATTCAGGGCTTCGACGCGTCGTTCGATGAAATCGTCGAGATGGCGCTCGTCCGGGACGAAGCGCAGCTTGTCGAGGGCGATGCCCTCGTCGAGAAACATCGCCTTCAGCTCGACATCCTGATCGCCGCCCATCAGCGTGATCTTGCCTGGGCCGGAGCCGCTGCCTTCCCGGTTGCGGGCCAGATCGACCGGCCGCTTGTCGCGGCCATGGACGATCAGCACGTTGGGCGAATGCTGGAATACCGGCCCGAGCATCAGTACCGGCTTGCCCTTGAGATAATCGATCACCAGGCTGGAGACACCGATGCCGAAATCGGCCCGCCCGGAGAGGACTTCCGTCACCGGGTCGGCGCCGGGGCCGCCTTCCT
Organism: uncultured Methyloversatilis sp.; assembly: GCA_964653505.1. GTDB lineage: Bacteria > Pseudomonadota > Gammaproteobacteria > Burkholderiales > Rhodocyclaceae > Sulfuricystis. The sequence continues at coordinate 3,512 of CAZZFN010000097.1, read as the reverse complement.
TCAGGGTGACGGCGAGGCCCGCCTCGCGATAAAAGCCCTTCTCCAGCGCCGCGTAGTAGCCGGCAAACTGAAACTGGTGCATCCAGCGCAGTTGCAGTGTGACCTGATCCAGGGCCCAGGCCGGCTGGGTTAACGCCAGCATCCAGAGACAACCGAGGATGCAACGGATACGGTTTTGCAAAAGGCGGCCACTTGATTTCATGTCTCGATGGTAGGGAGTAACCCCTCCGCGGACTTTTGTCCAAACCGCAAAAACTTTTGCTGGAGCGTATATTTTTGATTCGCCGATTCCGCTCCCCACTGCAAATTGCTAGCCTCGGCGGCCGCCTATTACCAACCGACGATGCACGCCGCAGCTCCACCGACACCGACCATCCTGCTGATCGACGATTCGGTCATGGAATTGCGCGTGCTGATCGACATGCTTTCGGCGCGCAAGTGGCGCACCGTGGTGAGCTTCGCTGGCCTGGACGGTTTCCGCAAGGCGCAGCTCAAGCAACCCGACCTGATCCTGCTCGATGTGCGCATGCCCGGCCTCGACGGCTTCGGCACCTTGCGGCGCCTGAAGGCCGATCCGCGCACCCAGTCGATCCCGGTGATCTTTCTCACGGCGGCGGACGACAAGGCGGATCGTCTCCTCGGCCTCTCCCTCGGCGCGGTGGACTACATCGTCAAGCCGTTCGTCAGCGAGGAAGAAGTACTGGCGCGCATCGGCATTCATCTTGAGCTTGCGCGCCGCCTGGGCGCGGCACCGAGCGGCGCGCCCAACGATGCCGCCGGGCTCACCGGGCTGGTGGCGGCGGCAACGACCCTGCTGCTGGAAAACATCGGCCATCCGCCGACTCTGGAGGTACTGGCGCGTCGGCTCGGCACCAACGAAAAGCGCCTGACCGAAGCATTTCAGGAAGCCTACCAACTGACGGTGTTCGGCTGGCTGCGCGAGCAGCGCCTGAAATTGGCACGGCAGCTGCTGGCGCAAACCGATACCCCGATCGCCGACATTGCGGCCCACTGCGGCTACGGCTCGGCGGCGAATTTCGCCACGGCCTTCAAGGACCGTTTCGAATGCGCGCCACGCGATTTCCGCCGCCGGTCGGCCGCGGCCGACCCGGAGGACCATCCCGCCTGATGCCGCCACGACGCCGACACGCCTGGGGCGTATTGCTTCTGCTTGCGGCCTTGAGCGGCCTGCTGCACGCCGAGCAGGTCTCGCTCGACCCACAAGCCGAACAGACCGACCTGTCGGCGCGCATGGCATTGCTGCGCGATCCCGAGCGGCGCATGGGGATCGACGACGTCACCGACCGGCCGGACGATTTCCACGCCGCCTCGCGCCGCGATCTGGTGACGAGCTTCGACGCCGGCGTGGTCTGGTTGCGCCTGAACCTGCACAACCCCGGGGAACACCCGCTCACCCGCTGGCTGGTGGTGGGCACCGCCAAGACCATCCACGTCGGACTCTACCAGCACGACGGCACGGGCTGGCAGGCGCTGCAGTCCGGTCGCGGCGTGGCCCGCGCCGCCAAACCGATCATCGCCACCGCACCCGTATTTCCCGTGACCCTGCCTCCCGGCACGACACGGGAAATACTGTTGCGCGTCGACGCCCGTGGTGCCACCGACATGGCCACGGCCGCGTGGGAACCGGCCGCCTATCGTTTCCAGGACAACCGGCGCCAGATGCTGCTGACGGCCTTGCTGGGCGGCTTCGTGCTGAGCAGCCTGCTGGCCTTGCTGGTCTTCGCGCACCTGCGCGAAACGCAATACCTCTGGCTCGGGCTGATGCTCCTGGGCGTGGCGGGGCTCGAGGCCAGCCGCGAAAACTTTCTTGCCACCTATTTGTGGAGCGAACGGCTTGCGCTACCGCCGGAGACGCTGGCGCTGCTGGCGGGGCTGGCCCTGTTCAGCCTTTCGAAGGTGGTGGCCCATGCGCTCGACCTGGCGCGCTGGCTGCCCGCCGGCTGCCGGCTGTTGCGCGTGCTGCGCTGGTGTGGCGTCGGCGGCGCGCTGATCGCGCTGGCGAGCTACGGCCATGGCGTGCGCATCGTCTCGCTGGCGTCGGTGGCACACAACCTCGCCACGCTGCTCTTCAGCGTGCTCTACTGGCGGCGCGGACATGCCGCCGCGCGGCTCTTCCTGCTGGCCTTCAGCCTCGCCCTGCTGACGGAAACCGCACGTCAGCTCGCCAACCTCGGCCTGCTGCCGTGGATCGCGGCGATGGAATTCAGCACCTTCTTCTTCCTGCTCGCCAGCCCGTTGATCCTGCTCGGCCTGGCCGAGCAGACCCGCCAGCTCACCGATCGGCTGCATGTCGCGGAGCATTTGCAGCAGGCGAAATCGGCCTTTCTGGCGAAGATCAGCCACGAGCTGCGCTCGCCGTTGAATACCATCCTCGGCTACAACCGCATGCTCGCGCGCGGCACGGCGAAGCTCACCCTCGCCGAAGGCACGGCCGGCATCGAAAAGAGCGCCGTGCGCCTGCTCGGCCTGATCGATGAATTGCTCGACGAGGCGCGCGCCGCCGCCGGCCAACTGACCATCGCACCGGCGCCGCTATCCCCGCGGCCCTGGCTGGACGACATCTGCCGCACCTTCAGGATCAACGCCGAGGTGGCGAACAATCGTTTCCTGTGCGCCACATCCGGCGAATTGCCAGCCCTGATCGAGGTCGACGGCGAACGTCTGCGCCAGGTGCTCGACAACCTGCTGAACAACGCCAACCGGCATACCCGGCAGGGGACGATCACGCTTGCCTGCTCGGCCCAAATCGTCGGACAGGAAGCGCTCCTCGACTTTTCCGTCGCGGACGACGGCGAGGGCATCCCCGCCGATCGCCTGCCGGTCATCTTCGAACCTTTCGTGCGCGGCCACATCGCGTCCGAGCGCGGCCTTGATGGCAGCGGCTTCGGCCTCGGCCTGCCCATCTGTCGCGAACTGATACGCCAGATGGGCAGCGACATTGCCGTCACCAGCGCACCGGGCAAAGGCAGCCGCTTTTCATTTTCGCTGCGCTGCCGGATCGTCGCGGCGGAAAATGCGCATCCGCATGCCCCGCCGGCCCTGCCGCAGGACGCCGGTCGGCCCCGGGTGCTGCTGGTCGACGACGAGGCCGCGCAACTCGGCCTGCTGACAGACCTGTTCGAGCAGTCCGGATTCGCCGTCGGCGCGGCAGCCGGTGGGCGCCCCGCCATCGCGCTGCTCGATCAGGCCGGCTGGGATGTGCTGATCACCGACCAGACGATGCCCGGGGTCGATGGCTGGTCAGTACTGCGCCGGGCGCGCGCCGCGCGGCCGGAACTACCGGTGATCCTGCTTTCCGCCATGGAACCATGCCGGCCCGCCGACTTCCCGGCGGACGTGCGTTTCGACGCCATCCTGCTCAAGCCCACCTCTCCCGAGGACGTGCTGGCAACCGCCTGGCTGCTGATCCTGAAAGTCGGCTCTGGCGGGACGGTGCCGGCATGGGCCACGCTGGCGAGGCTCGCCGGCGAAGGCGACGTGAGCGGCATCGA
>CAZZFN010000096.1:0-8058 GCA_964653505.1 uncultured Methyloversatilis sp. | reverse complement strand
TGAAGTTGCCGCCGGTGACGCGCAGGAAGCCGCCCGCCAGCGGCGTGTTCGGCAGGCCCTGCGACAGCATCGCCTCGATCTCGATGCGCGTGACGCCCATGGCGCGCTTGACGCATTCGAGCGCGGCCGCGTCGGTGATGCGCAGGCCCTGGTGGAAGCGCGGCTTGAGTGCGCGCGCTTCCATCTCGGCGTCGATCTGCGGGCGCGCGCCATGCACCAGCACGAGCCGGATCCCCATGCTGTCGAGCAGGGCGATGTCGTGGATCAGCGCCAGGGCGGCGGGGCGGTCGAGCAGCGCCTCGCCGCCGAAGGCGATGACGAAGGTGCGGCCGCGGAAGGCGTGGATATAGGGCGCCGCCTGCCTGACCCAGGCCACCAGCCGCGCATCGTCGAGCATCTGGGCTTCCGCCGCGTTCATTTCTTTCCTTTTCTGGCCGGATTCGCGCCCGCCGGCGGGGGCGCGGCTGCGAGCGCTGCCTCCAGCCGTTCGCACAGGGTGCGCAATATCTTGACGCGCGCATAGTTCTTGTCGTTCGCCTCGACCAGGGTCCAGGGCGCGACGCCGGTGCTGGTGCGGTCGACCATGTCGCACACCGCCTGGTGGTAGGCGTCCCACTTCTCGCGATTGCGCCAGTCCTCGGCGGTGATCTTGAAGCGCTTGAACTCGACCTGTTCGCGCTCCTGGAAGCGGCGCAGCTGCTCGTCCTTGCCGATCTGCAGCCAGAACTTGACGACGATCGCGCCGGCTTCCGCCAGCTCGTGCTCGAAGTCGTTGATCTCGGTGTAGGCGCGCAGCCAGTCGGCTTCGCTGCAGAAGCCCTCGACCCGTTCGACCAGCACGCGGCCGTACCACGAGCGGTCGAAGATGGCGGCGCGGCCGATGCGCGGCATGTGCCGCCAGAAGCGCCACAGGTAGGGCTGGGCGCGTTCCTCTTCGGTGGGCGCGGCGACCGGCACGATCTGGTACTGGCGCGCGTCCAGCGCCGCCGCGACGCGCCGGATCGCGCCGCCCTTGCCGGCGGCGTCGGCGCCCTCGAACGCGCAGATCAGCGAACGCTGGCGGAAGCGCGGATCGCGCACCAGTTCGGACAGGCGGCCCTGCCAGTGGGCGAGCCGGTCTTCATAATGCCTTTTCGAGAGCTTTTGCGTCAGGTCGAGTGCGGAGATGACGTCGCAGCCGTCGGTGTTCGGCCTGACCGGGGGCGCGACGGGCGTTGTGCGCGGGTCGCCGGCGGCCAGGCGCAGGCGCAGGGCATCGAGAACGATGCGGCCGACGGCGATCTCGCGATAGCGGTCGTCCTCCCCCGCGACGATGATCCAGGGCGCCCAGGGCGTGTTGGTCAGGCGCAGCACGTGGCCGGCGACTTCCTGCAGCGCCTCGTAGGTCTTCAGGCGGTCCCAGTGCCACTGGGTGACGCGCCAGGCGGTGCGCGGGTCCTTCTCGAGCGCCTTGAGCCGGCGCCGCTGGCCCTCCTTGGTCAGGTGGAACCAGAACTTGAGCACCAGCGCGCCTTCGTTGACCAGCATCTGCTCGAAGCGGTTGATCTGGTCGATGCGCTGGTCCAGCGCCGCCTGCCCCGTCGTGCCTGCGATGCGCTCGTGGATCGGCAGCGAATACCACGAGCCGGCGAAGATGCCGATGCGCCCCTTGGGCGGCAACGCGCGCCAGTAGCGCCACATCGCGGGGCGTTCGCGTTCTTCGTCGGTCGGCGCGGAGAAGGCCAGCGTCGAGATGAAGCGCGGATCCATCCACTCGTAGAGGAGGTTGATCGTTTCTCCCTTGCCGGCGCCGTCCTGGCCGCTGACCAGCACGATCACCGGGATCTTTCCCTGTTCCTTGAGATCGTATTGCGCGTCGAGCAGATCGGCGCGCAGTTGCGGTACGGTCTCCTTGTAGGTTTTCTTGTCGATCTTGTGACCCAGCTCGGCCGCTTCGAACATCGCTTCCCCGTTCTCCCTAAAAGTCGCCCCATCTCGCCTGCAGTGCGGCCAGCGCGGCGGCGCCCGCGGTCTCGCTGCGCAGGATGCGCGGTCCCAGTTTCAGCGCCTGGAATCCCGCCGTGTGCGCCGCCTGCAGTTCGCCTGCCTCCCAGCCACCCTCGGGCCCGCTCAGAACGACGACCGGCGCCGCGGGCCTGTCCAAGGCCTGCAGCGCAGTCCCGCCTTGCGGGTCGAGCAGCAAGCGCCGGGCATTCTGCACCTGCGCCCGGGCCAGGTATTGAGGCAGGTCAAGCAGCGGGGCGACCTCTGGCACGCGGTTGCGGCCGCACTGCTCGCAGGCGGCGCGGGCGATGGCGTTCCAGTGGGCGACGCGGCGCGCCATGCGCTCGGCCGACAGCCGGATCACGCTGCGCTTCGCGGCGACCGGCTGGATGGCGGCGACGCCCAGCTCGACGCATTTCTCGACGATCCAGTCCATCTTGTCGCCGGCGGGCAGGGCCTGCGCCAGCGCGACGTGCAGGGGCGATTCGCAGTCGCGGTCGGCGAACGCGCGCAGCGCCGCGTGCGCCGTCCCGCCGGCGCCGACCTTCAGCTCGGCAAGCCATTCGCCGCCGCGCCCGTCGAAGAGGATCACGCGCTCGCCGGCCTTCATGCGCAGCACCTTCAGCGCATGGCGGGCGGCCGCTTCGGGAAGCTCGATCTGGGCGCCCGGCGCCAGCGGAAAAGGGCAATGGAAGCGCGCTATCATCCCTGCATTATTTCACAATGATCGTGCCGGGCAGTCGTCATGAAGCCATCCCTGCGCTTGGCGAAAAGGATCGCGCTCGTCGCCGTCGGCCTGAGCGTTGCGGCCCTGCTGCTGCTCTGGCAGGCGCTGCCGCGCATCCTGCAGGTCCAGGCCGAGCGTTTCGTCGCCGAACGGACCGGTCATCGACTGGTCATGGACCGCCCCGAATTCAATCCCTTCCGGCTGGCTCTGCGCGTCGGCAAATTGCAGTTGAGCGACCCGGCGGGCAGGCCGCTGCTGGGCTTCGACGGCCTGCTGGTCGACATCTCCGGCGCGAGCATCGCGCGGCGCGCGCTGGTTTTCGACGCGATCCGGCTCGACGGTGCGGAAGCGACGGTCGTCGAATTGCCCGAAGGCAAGCTCAACTGGACACCCTTCCTCGATGCGCTCAAGGGCAAGGAGGACAAGCCCGAGGAGAAGACGGGCCTGCCCCGCATCGATATCCGCAGCTTCGTCCTCGCCGGCGGCAAGGTGGACTATGCCGACCGGCGCCGCACCGCAGACGGTTTCTCCACGACGGTCGCGCCACTCGAGCTTGATCTGACCGATCTTTCCACCCTCCCGGACGAGGAAGGCAGATACAGGCTGACGGCGGCGACCGCGTTTGGCGCGCGCATCGAACTGGACGGCCGGATCGATCTCGACCCGTTCCGGGTGGCGGGAAGTTTCAGCCTCGCCGGCCTGCAGCTCGCCAGGCTCGCGCCCTACCTGAAGAATGCGCTGCCCGTGCCGCCCGAAGGGGTGCTGGATCTCTCTGCCCGTTACCGGGCCGGCAATAGCGGAGAAACATTCGATGCCGCGGTCGAGCAGGCCCACGCGAAGCTGATCGGCCTGCGCGTGGCGTTCAAGGACGCGAACGGGCCGCTGGCGAGCATCGACGCGATCGAACTCAAGGATGGCCGCTTCCAGCTGGCCAGCCAGGAATTGAGCATTGCGGCGCTCGGCGTCGACGGCGGCAGGCTGGCGCTGCCGGGCATCGAGGAACCGCCACGATTCCGCGCGTTGACGGTCGAGGACATCAAGGTCGCGCTGGCCGAGCGCAATGCCGCGGTCGGCAAGGTACGGCTCGCGGATGGGCGCGTATGGGCGGTGCGCAGGGCCGATGGCAGCATCGACCTGCTCGATGCGCTGCAATTCCTGGCTGGCGGCAGGCCGACGGACGCAAAAGCGGCCGCGTCCTGGCGCTACCGGGTCGACAAGATCGAGATTGCGGAAAGCGGCGTGGTCCTGCACGACGCCACGACGCAGCCGGCGCTGGAACTTGCGCTCGACCACATCGCGGCGCAGGCCGAAGGTGTCGGCAACGACCTGTCCGTCCCCCTGCCGGTGAAGCTTTCCTTCGCCGTGCGCAGCGGCGGTCGTTTCGAGGCGGCAGGCGAGGTGGTGCCGGCTGCGCCCGCCGCCGAGGTGAATTTCAAGCTGAGCGATCTCGCCCTGAATCTCGCCCAGCCCCTCCTTGCCGCGCGGACGACGCTGACCCTGGCCGACGGCAAGCTGATGGCGCGGGGCCGGGCCGTCTACAACGAGACAGGCCCGCACGTGAAAGGCGAGTTCGCGGTGCGCGACCTGCGCCTGATGGAGCCCGGCGCGGACAAGCCGCTGCTGGCCTGGCAATCCCTCGCCAGCCGCGACCTGCGCCTGACGCGAAACGCGCTCGACCTCGGCGAGCTGCGCCTCGATGGCCTCGATACCCAGGTGCTGATCGACAAGGACAGGAACCTCAATTTCAGGCGGGCGATCCGGCCGTCCGGGGCAACCGGCGCAGCCGCGGGTCCGGCCGGGAAGTCCGCTGCCGCGGCCGTCCCGTCGGCGCCGACTTTTGTCGTGAATATCGACCGCCTGCGTTTCGACAGGGGCGAACTGGACTTTGCCGACCGCTCGCTGATCCTGCCTTTCGCCGCGCGCATCCACGCCCTGCGCGGCAGCATCGCCGGCCTGTCGAACCGGCCCGGCGCCATCGGCCAGGTCGAGATCGAAGGCGTCGTGGACGACTACGGCCAGGCGCGTGCCGCCGGTCAGGTCGAGTTGGGCGATCCGACCAACGGACTCGATCTGCGCGTGCAGTTCCGCAACGTCGAGATGACCCACCTGACCCCCTACACGGCGCACTTCGCCGGCCGCAGGATCGACTCGGGCAAGCTCTCGCTCGACCTGCGCTACCGGATCGTCAAGCGCCAGCTGACGGGCGAGAACCGGGCGGTCATGGACCGGCTGACCCTCGGCGAGCGCATCGAATCGCCTGCGGCGAAAGACCTGCCGCTCGATCTCGCCATCGCCATCCTGCAGGATTCCGACGGCCGCATCGACCTCGGCCTGCCCGTGTCGGGCAGCCTCGACGATCCGCAGTTCAGCTACGGCGCGATCGTCTGGAAAGCGATCGCCAATGTGCTGACCAAGATCGTCACCGCGCCCTTGCGGGCGCTCGGCGCGTTGTTCGGCGGGGGCGGCGAGCAGATCGAGAACATCGTGTTCGAGGCCGGTGCACCGCAGCTGGCGCCGCCCGAGCGCGAGAAGGTGGCGCAGCTGGCCGCGGCGATGGGCAAACGCCCGGGCCTGATCCTGTCCGTCGGCGGCGTGCATGTCGAGGCCGACCGCGCCGCCCTGCAGGATGTCCGGCTACGGCGCGGCCTGCTCGCCCGCGCCGGTCAGCGCGTTCCGGAAGAGGGCGACCCCGGCCCGATCTCGACGCAGCAGCCGAAGCTGCGCGAGGCGCTCGAGACGCTCTACAAGGAGCGCGTCGGCGCCGCCGACCTGGCCGCCCTCAAGGAAGGTTTCCGCAGCGCCAATCCCGGCCAGCTCGAGGAAAGCGCGGCGGGCAGGGCGATGTCGCGCCTCTCCGGTTTGCTGCGCGAGAAGAAGGCCCTGAGCGAGAGCGAGGTCGCCGAGCTCAAGGGGGCGGATTTCTACGGCGTGCTGTTCGAGCGCCTGCGCGCGCGCGAGACGATTCCCGACAAGAGCCTGCAGGAACTGGCGCAGAAACGCGGCGAGAGCGTCGCCGCGTTGCTCCGGTCCGCGGGCGTCGCGCCCGAGCGCGTGCAATTGCTGCCGCCGGAAAAGGGCAAGACGGAAGACGAGCGGCCTGCGCATGAGGTACCCTTGCGCATGGCGTTCGAGTCGGCAACATCGAAATAGGAGGAACTCATGGTCAGCACCCCCACCCCCGTCTGCGATTTCGGCTGGAAGGCAGTGGACTTCGATCTGCCCGGCGTCGACGGCAAGCGCTACAACCTCGCCGCCGCGCGCGGCCCGAACGGCTTGCTGGCGATGTTCATCTGCAATCACTGTCCCTACGTCAAGGCGGTGCTCGACCGCATCGTGCGCGACACGCGCGAGCTGGCGGCGCTCGGCGTCGGCAGCATCGCGATCATGAGCAACGATCCGACCGACTACCCCGAGGATTCCTGGGGCAACATGGTCAAGCTGGCGCAGGACAAGGCCTTCCCGTTTCCCTATGTGCTGGACGACACCCAGCAGGTCGCCAAGGCCTACGGCGCGGTGTGCACACCGGACTTTTTCGGCTTCAACGGCCGGCTGGAACTGCAATACCGCGGCCGGCTCGACGCGTCGCGCAAGGAAACCGCGCCGGAAGGCGCGCGCCGCGACCTGTTCGAGGCGATGCGCGAGGTGGCGCTGACCGGACATGGCCCGCGCGAGCAGATTCCGGGCATCGGCTGCTCGATCAAGTGGAAGGCCGTGTAGGGGGGCGGGTCGGGGGATGAGCCTGCAGGCGGTGATTTTCGATGTCGATGGCACCCTCGCCGACACCGAGGAGGCTCACCGGCAGGCCTTCAACGAAGCCTTCGCGGAATCCGGCCTGCCCTGGCGCTGGGATGCCGGGCTCTATGGCGAGCTGCTCGCCGTGGCCGGCGGCAAGGAGCGTCTGCGCCACTACTGCGGCCGGGTCGACCCGGCGCGGTTGCAGGCGCCCGATGCCGCTGCCTTCATCGGGCGCCTGCACGAACGCAAGACGGCGTTGTACAACCGCCGCGTCGCGCGGGGCGAGGTTGCGGCCCGTCCGGGCGTCAAGCGCCTGATCGGCGAGCTGGTCGATGCCGGCGTGCGCCTGGCGATCGCCACCACCACCTCGCGCGCCAATGTCGATGCCCTGCTGGAGGCGAGCTTCGCGGATCTGCCGGCCGGGATCTTCGGCGCCATCGGCGCCGGGGAACAGGCGGCCGCCAAGAAGCCGGCGCCCGACATCTATCGCTGGGTGCTCGACGCGCTCGGCCTGGCCGCGCGCGCATGCCTGGCCATCGAGGATTCCGGCAACGGCGTGCGTGCCGCCGCGGGAGCCGGCATCGCGACGGTGGTCACCGTCAATCCCTGGACGCGGGGCGACGATTTCACCGGCGCGCTCCGGATACTGCCCGATCTCGACGGCGTCGATCTCGCGCTGCTGCGGCGTCTCGTCCCGTGAGAATGAAGAACTAGCCCTTGCCCGACAGCAGGGCGGGCGCCTCGGCGATGAGGAATGCGCGGAAAGTTTCCGCTACCGGCAGCAGCGACTTCTCGGCGCGGTGCACGACGAACCAGCGCCGGACGACCGGCGTGCCGGCGACGGGCAGGATCGCCAGGCGGCCGACTTCGCACTCCAGGCTGACGGCGTGGGCGGAAATGAAGGCGAGACCCAGGCCCGCCATCACCGCCTGCTTGATCGCCTCGTCGCTGATCAGTTCCATGCTCTGGCGCGGCGCGATGTCGGCATCCGAAAAATAGCGCTCCATCGCCGCGCGCGTGCCCGAACCCGGCTCGCGAATGACGAAGGCTTCCTCGTTGAGCAGGTTCGCCGGCACTTTCTTGCGTTGCGCCAGCGGATGGTCGGGTGCGGCGATGATCACCAGGGGATGGTCGGCGAAGGCTTCCGACACGGTGGGGAATTCCTGGGGCGGCTGGCCCATGATGGCGAGATCGATCTCGTTCTCGGCGAGCTTGCGCACCACGGTCTGGCGGTTATAGACGCCCAGCTGGAGCCCGATGCCCGGCTGGCGCCGGCGGAACTCGGCGAGCAGATGCGGTGCGAAATACTTTGCGGTGCTGATCACGCCGATCGACAGGCGGCCGCCGCGCACCCCCTTGATGGCGTCGAGCGCCTCGCCGGCCTCGCGCAGTTGCTGGGCGAGCCGGCGCGCGTGCCGGGCCACCTCTTCGCCGGCCTCGGTGAGATAGACCTTCTTGCCGACCATCTCGGTGAGGGGCAGGCCGGCCTGTTCCTCGAGCTGCTTGACCTGCATCGACACGGCCGGCTGGGTCAGGTGCAGCTCTTCGGCGGCGCGCGAGAAGGACAGGTGACGCGCCACGGACTCGAAGACCTTGAGCTGGCGCAAGGTGAC
>CAZZFN010000095.1:0-8072 GCA_964653505.1 uncultured Methyloversatilis sp. | reverse complement strand
CCTACAAGCACCTGCTCGACGATGCGATCAAGCTCGCCGAGTGCAAGCCCGAGAAGGTGTTGATGATCGACCGCGGACTCGACAAGGAATTCGCCAAGGTCGAGGGCCGCGACGTCGACTACGCTACCCTGCGTGCCCAGCACATGAATGCCGACGTGCCCTGCGAGTGGATGGAATCCTCCGAGCCTTCCTACATCCTCTACACTTCGGGCACCACGGGCAAGCCGAAGGGCGTGCAGCGCGATACCGGCGGCTATGCCGTCGCGCTTGCCGCCTCGATGAAATACATCTACCAGGGCTTCGCCGGCGAGACCTACTTCGCGACCTCCGACATCGGCTGGGTGGTCGGCCACAGCTACATTATCTACGGCCCGCTGATCGCCGGCATGGCCACCATCATGTACGAGGGCACGCCGATCCGGCCCGACGCCGGCATTTGGTGGAGCCTCGTCGAGAAATACAAGGTCAATGTGATGTTCTCGGCGCCGACCGCGATCCGCGTGCTGAAGAAGCAGGACCCGGCCTATCTCAAGAAGTACGACCTTTCCAGCCTCAAGCACCTGTTCCTCGCCGGTGAGCCTCTCGACCAGCCGACCCACGAATGGATCATGGGCGAACTCAAGCTGCCGGTCATCGACAACTACTGGCAGACCGAGACCGGCTGGCCGATGCTGTCGACGGTGCGCGGCGTCGAGGACACCAAGATCAAGTTCGGCACGCCGAGCTTCCCGGTGTTCGGCTACGACCTCAAGATCTTCCGCGAGGACGGCAGCGAGTGCGGCCCGAACGAGAAGGGCATCGTCGGCGTCGTGCCGCCGCTGCCGCCGGGCTGCCTGTCGACCGTCTGGGGCGACGACGAGCGCTTCGTCAAGACCTACTTCAGCCTGTTCAAGGACCCGCTGGTCTATTCCAGCTTCGACTGGGGCATCAAGGACGAGGAGGGCTACCACTTCATCCTCGGCCGCACCGACGACGTCATCAACGTCGCCGGTCACCGCCTCGGCACCCGCGAGATCGAAGAGGCGGTGCAGGCTCATCCGGCCATCGCCGAGGTCGCCGTGGTGGGCGTGAACGACCAACTCAAGGGCCAGGAGCCGATGGCCTTCGCGGTGGTCAAGGATGCCGCCAAGATCGCCACGCCCGAACTCAAGGCGGCGCTCGAAGCCGAGGTCAAGAAGACCGTGGACGATATCCTCGGCCCGATCGCGCGGCCGAAGCACGTGCATTTCGTCACCGGCCTGCCGAAGACGCGCTCCGGCAAGATGCTGCGTCGTTCGATCCAGGCGCTGGCCGAGGGCCGCGATCCGGGCGACCTGACCACCATCGACGATCCCGCGACGCTGGAGCAGATCAGGTCGGTGCTGAAAATCTGAAATCGGGGGTAGACGCGGCGCGCATTTCGGGTAGAATGCGCGCCTTCTTCGATACCTGCGCGAAGTCCTGGCAACAGGGATTTCGCCGCAAACGAGGCATCGCAGGCGCGTAGCTCAGCTGGTTAGAGCACCACCTTGACATGGTGGGGGTCGTTGGTTCGAGTCCAATCGCGCCTACCAAATTGAAAGGGGTTAGGTTTTCGAACCTAACCCCTTTTTTGTCGCCGGCCCGCCGCGAGCGCGCTGGCGGCGTCATTTCTCCTTGAAGTGCTTGTGGCAGGACTGGCACAGGTCATAGACCTTGTAGTAGGCCTTTTCCGCTTCGGTCTGGCGCCGTGTCTGCGCCGCGGTCAGCAGTTCGTCCGTGGCCTTCAGGAAGTCCTGCTTCTCGCGTTCGAAGCGCTCGGCCTCGCTCCACACTTCCGCCTTGGCCTTTGTCGGCGGATAGAAGGTATCGGGTCCGAAATGGTGCCAGGGAGCGTCGCGTTTCGTCATCAGTTCCTGGGCGTGCCGGGCGAACTTGTCCGGCGCGTACTGGTTGGTGCGCAGCATCGTGCCCATCGGCTCGAACACGCGCAGCATTTCCTTGAAGGCGATCTGGCGGGTTTTCACCGGTTGGCCCGGACGCGTATCTTCCGCGGGCTTGCCGCAGGCCGCGAGGCTGGCCGCGGCAATGAGGGCGAGGGTGACGTGAGTTCGTTTCATGGCTTTGTCGCGGTCGGTTCTGAAAATGAAACTGGCGTCGGACGGGTGGCGTGGGCCCGTCGACGCCAGGAGCTTGCCGGAACGGCAGGCGTCTATTGCATCTGCTGGATGCCGGCGAGCAGCCAGCCGCCCTTGCCCTCGCGCGGCTTGACCAGGTGCCAGACCTCGTCGATCGCTTCCTCGGGGCCGCTCCTGTCCTCGCGGATCAGACCGGTGAAGCGGACGCTGACCACGTAGCGGTTCTCCTCCTCGGCGACCTCGATTACCTCGGCATCGATCCTGACGACATCGGTCTCCTGGGAAGCCGAGTCGCGTTCGCTGATGCTCATCTTTACTTCGGCGAACATTTCGGGGGTGGTGAACTCCCGGATATCGTCAAGATTGCCGGCGTCGTTGGCGGCCTGCAGTCGGATGAACTGGACCTTCGCGTTGCGCGCGAAACCGGCGGCATCGAAGTCGGCCGGGATGCGTGCCCCGGTTGCGGCGGGGGCTGCCATGCCGGAGACCGCTCCCGGCGGCTCGTGGCTACGCGTCGCGGGGGCAGTCTGGTCGAGGCCGGAAGCCGCGAACTGGTACCCCCCGGTGCCGGCCAGGGCCGGTTGCTGGGCGGCGGCGCGCTTGCGCATGATCAGGCCGATGACCACCATCACCGCCATGACGATCAGGCCGATCATCAGCATGGAAGCCAACTCTTCGCCGAAGCCGAAATGGGATGCCAGCGCGGCAAGACCAAGGCCGGCGGCGAGGCCGGCGATCGGTCCCATCCAGGAACGCTTGGGCTGCGTCTGGGGAGCCGCCGCGGTCGCGGGCGATTTCGCGGCCGCGGTGGATGCGGACGGGGCCTGCGCCGGCGCGGCGGCCGGGGCCTTGTCGGGAGCGGTCATCTGGCGCTGCATGCCGGAGGACTTGCCCGAGCCAAGGCGCTTGGCGGCCTCGGCTTCGCCGGACGAGAAAGTCAGGCCGAGAGTCAGCGCGACGGCCAGTATGGAAAGGGTCTTCATCGTTGCCTCCTGTGGGATAGGAATGGATCGCGACGAAGGATAACGGGATGTTTATGAAAATAAAAACAGAATTATTTGGTTTGATTGTTCGTATTATTCTGATGAATTCCTGCGGCTGCTCCGGTATTCGCCTGCTCGACGGGCGTGGCGGCAGATGTCGGGTCGGCCATCAGCCGCAGGGCGATGCGGATGCCGACGACCATGTTGGCGACGGCGAAGGCGGCGAACGCGAGTTCGAGCGGCGGGGCCAAGTCATGCTTGCGTAGCAGGTGGGAGATGGCCGCGGACAGGGCGTTGAGGGCGACGAGCAGCCAGAACCGCGGATTGCGCGGCTGGAACAGCCGGGAGAGCTTCATTGCGCCTTGCCTCGACGCGTTCCGGTGTCAGCGGTCACGGCCAGGCTTGCGTCGGCTCCGGAGGTGATCGCGACCACGCAGGGATGGGTCAGACGGCGCTGCACCGACAGGGCAAAATACTCGATATGGACCTGGTCGGCATGGCCAAGCAGTTCGAGCTCACCGGAAGCCAGATGTTCATCCACGAGCGCGGTGGGGACCGGAAAGGCGCCGACCTGCTCGCGACCGAAGGCCGCCATCAGGGCGGCATCGTCGAATTCGCCGGCGATGCGCGCTCGCAGGCGCTTCTTGTCGAGCCATTCCGTGAGCTTGCGACGCATCGACGAATCCTCCCCGGGCAGCAGCAGAGGCAGCTGATTCAGGCATTGCGGGAACGGATTCCTGCTCTGGCGGGCGAGATCGGGGTGGGCGAGAAAGGAAATCCCGGACTCTCCCAGCTTGTGGCCGTAGGCACGCACGTCGATGCCCGCCGGCACGGAAGAGTCCGCGATCACGAGGTCGAGACGGTGCAGGGCCAATTCGGTCAGCAGGCGGTCGAGGCGCCATTCCCGGCAGACGATGCGCACCGGGTCCGGCAGGCCTATCGCCGGACGCAGCAGGCGGTAGGCGAGGGATTTGGGCAGCGCATCGGCCACGCCGACGCGGAATTCGGTGGGACGCCCCTTCGGATAGTGGCGTATCACCTCGTCGAGCTCGGCGCCGAGAGCGAACATCTCGTCCGCGTATTCGAGGGCCAGCCTTCCCGCGTCCGTGAGTTCGAGGCTGCGGCCATGTCGTGCGAACAAGGCCGTTCCCAGGCGCGCTTCGAGCAGCTTGATCTGGCCGCTGAGGGTTTGCGGGGAGATGTGGATCGCTTCGCTGGCACGGATCACGCCGCCGTGCTTGGCGACCTTCCAGAAATAAAAAAGGTGCTTGAGGTTCATGAATTCAATAGTACGGTTATCTCGTATTGTTTATTCATGTTATACGAATTTACCGTATCTATTTGTTTGGCTACATTGCTTGCGTGCAGCATCCGCTGCGACACAGAGGAGATCAGACATGCAAGTACAAGTTCAAGTGAAGGGACTGCCCCGCTCCGCGAAGCTGCGCCAATTCGCCGCGCACAAACTGAATGCCGCGCTCTCCCGTTTTTCCCATGTGATCCAGGAGGCGACCATGAGCCTCACCGATATCAACGGTCCCGAGCGCGGCGGCGTCGACAAGCTCTGCCGCGTCGTGCTGAGGATGAAGAACAATTCCTTCGTGATCATCGAGGAGTTGGGCTCCGACGTCGCCAAATCCATTGATCGCGTGACGGAACGCGTGCAGCAAAGCGTGGGACGCCAACTGTCCCGTCTCGTGCGAGTGGATCGCCACGGCATCCGCCAGGAGGCCGGGGCGCTGGCCGGGGCCTGACCCCGCGGGCCGGAGCCGCCCGTGAGCGTTTCCGTCGGCGACCTCGCCGCCCTCTTCGGCGCCGTGCTGCTGGCGGCGTTGGGCGGCGAGGCGTTTCTCAAGTCCATCCTCGCCGCCGCCGCCCATCTGCGTGTTTCCAAGGCGGTGGCCGCCACCACCCTGGCGGCCTTCGCCACTTCCAGCCCGGAGCTTACGGTGTCCACCGTCGCGGCGCTTTCCGGCAAGCCCGAAATCGGTCTGGGCGATGCGCTGGGCAGCAACGTTGCCAACATCGCCCTGATTTTCGGACTGGCCTTGCTGTTCGGCGCGATTCGCGGCGCCCGCGAGGATTTCGGCCGCGATTTCGCGCTGGCTCTGGGCGTGCCGGTGCTGACCCTGATCCTGGCCTTCGACGGCCATATCGGGCGCGGCGAGGGCGCGCTGCTGCTGGCCGTCTTCGTCGCCTGGCTCGGAGCCGCACTGCGGGCCGCGCGGCGCCAGCGGGAACTGGATAGCGCCAACGCGCCGGCGGCGGGCAGCGCATCCGGCGGCTGGCGGACGCTGCTTCTCGGCGTGTTCGGCCTGGCGGCACTGATCGCGGCGGGGCGCCTGTTCGTCTTCGGGGCGAGCGGAATCGCTGCGGCCTTCGCGGTCGACACCTACGTGATCGGCGTGCTCGTGGTGGCCATCGGCACCTCCCTGCCGGAGCTGGTGACCGTGATCCTGGCGCGCCTGCGCGGCCACGACGAGGTCGGCGTCGGCACCCTCGTCGGCAGCAACCTCTTCAACGGACTGGCGATCGTCGGCGTCGCCGCCTCGATTCATCCGGTTTCCGTGCCCTCGGCGGAAATTCTCGTCACCCTGGCCTGCGGGTTCGCGGCCCTGCTGCTGCTGCTGCCGAATCGCGCCGGCTTGATTCCGCGCGGTCGCGGCATGCTGCTGCTCGGGCTGTACTGCGGCTTTTTCTGGGCCACCCTGGCGGCTGGCCATTGAGCGCACCATGAACGAAACAGTCTCTACCCCATCCTGGCATGCCCTGTCCGCCGAACGCGTCGCCAACGCGCTCGACTCATCCCCGGTCGCCGGCCTGGAGGCGGCCGAGGCGGCGCGGCGCCTGGAACTGCATGGCCCCAACCGGCTCGCCGAGCCGCCGCCGCGCCCGGCCTGGCTGAAGTTCCTCGACCAGTTCCGCAGCCTGCTGGTCGTGATCCTGCTGGGGGCCGCGCTGCTCGCCGGCGTGGTCGGCGACCTCAAGGACGCCGTCGTCATCGCCATCGTCGTCCTGCTGAACGCAGCCCTCGGCTTCTTCCAGGAGCATCGCGCCGAGCACGCCCTGGCGGCGTTGAAGAGCATGCTGGCGGCCAGCGCGCGCGTGCGCCGCGACGGCGTCCTCGCCCAGGTGGACGCGGGCGAGCTGGTGCCCGGTGACATTCTCCTGCTCGAAGCCGGCGACCGCGTTCCCGCCGATGCGCGCGTGCTGCGCGCCCATGGTGCCGAGGTGGCCGAGGCCGCCCTGACCGGCGAGTCCCACGCGGTGGCGAAGACGCCGGACGCGGTGTCCGAAAACTCGGCGCTGGCGGAACGGTGCGGCATGGTCTACATGAACACGGTGGTGACGCGCGGCCGCATCGAGGCGGTCGTCACCGCCACCGGCATGGCCACCGAGATGGGCCGCCTGGCGGGCCTGCTGGCGCAGACCGCCGAATCGGCCACCCCGCTGCAGGTCCAGCTCGACGCGCTCGGCAAGCGGCTGGCGCTGATCGCCGGCGGCGTCGTCGGCCTGATGTTCATCGCCGGGCTGCTGCGCGGCGACGACCTGGTGCGCACCGCGATGACCGCCATCGCCCTGGCCGTGGCGGCGATTCCCGAGGGCCTGCCGGCGGTCGTCACCGTGACCCTGGCGCTGGGCATGCACCGCATGGCCAAGCGCCACGCCATCGTCAAGAAGCTCGCCGCCGTCGAAACCCTCGGCTGCACCACGGTGATCTGCTCCGACAAGACCGGCACCCTGACGCTCAACCAGATGACCGCGCGCGTGCTGTATTGCCAGGGGCGCCGCTATACCGCGAGCGGCGAGGGTTATGCCGCCGCGGGCGCCATCGTCGACGCCGACGGCCGGCCGGCTGGGAATCTCGCGCCGGTGCTTGCCTGCGCCGCGCTTTGCGCCGACGCGCGCCTGGGCGACGGCGAACTGATCGGCGATCCGACCGAGGGGGCGCTGCTGGCGCTGGCGGCCAAGGCCGGCCTCGACGCCGAGACCCTGGCCGCCCGCACCCCGCGCATCGCCGAGATTCCTTTCGACTCGGCGCACAAGTTCATGGCCACCTTCCACCGCGACGGCGACTCTGTACAGCTGTGGCTCAAGGGCGCTCCCGACGTGCTGCTGGCCCGCGCGAGCCGCCACCTCGGCCCGGCCGGCAAGACGCCGCTCGACGCCGCCGCGCGCGCGGCCTGCGCGGCGGAGAACGCGGCGCTGGGCACGCAGGCCCTGCGCGTCCTGGCGCTGGCCGGCCGGCGCATTCCCGCGCGGGACTTCGACCCGCACGGCGACCTGTCGGCATGGACCCGGGATCTGACCCTGCTCGGTCTCGTCGGCATCATCGATCCCCCGCGCGCCGAGGCGCGGGAGGCGATCCGGGTCTGCGGCGCGGCCGGCGTCCAGGTGAAGATGATTACCGGCGACCATCCGGTCACCGCCGCCGCGATCGCGCGCGAGCTCGGACTGGCGGGCGAGGCCCACGAGGGCCGCGAACTCGACGGCCTCGACCAGGCGGCGCTCGCCGCGCTGGTGGAGCGCAGCGCGGTGTTCGCCCGCGTCGCCCCGGAGCACAAGCTGCGCATCGTCGCGGCGCTGCAGGCGCGGGGTCATGTGGTGGCGATGACCGGCGACGGCGTGAATGACGCCCCGGCGCTCAAGGCCGCCGACATCGGCGTCGCCATGGGCATCACCGGCACCGAGGTGACCAAGGAGGCCGCCACGCTGGTGCTCACCGACGACAACTTCGCCTCCATCGTGCGCGCCGTCGAGGAGGGGCGCACGATCTACGACAACATCGTCAAGTTCGTGCGCTTCCAGCTGTCCACCAATATCGGCGCGATCCTCACCGTGCTCGGCGCGCCCATCCTGGGGCTCGCCACGCCGTTCACGGCGATCCAGATCCTCTGGGTGAACATCATCATGGACGGTCCGCCGGCGATGACCCTCGGCGTCGAGCCGGCGCGGCCGGGGATCATGCGCCAGCCGCCGCGCGCCGCCGACG
>CAZZFN010000094.1:0-8098 GCA_964653505.1 uncultured Methyloversatilis sp. | reverse complement strand
CCGTGCTGACCGGCATCCCGGTGCGCGCCGATGTCGCCATGACCGGCGAGATCACCCTGCGCGGCGAGGTGCTGCCGATCGGCGGCCTCAAGGAGAAGCTGCTCGCCGCGGTGCGCGGCGGCATCCGCCTGGCGCTCATCCCCGAGGAAAACGTCAAGGACCTGGCCGAGATTCCCGACACGATCAAGAACCGCATCGAGATACTGCCGGTGAAGTGGATCGACCGCGTGCTCGAACTCGCGCTCGAGCGGCTGCCCGAACCGCTGCCGGAGCCGGCGGTCGCTCTGGCCGACCCGCCGGCGCCCCTGCCGGCCGCCGAGCCGACGGCCAGCGCCGCCCTGATCAAGCACTGAGCCGGGCCGCGCGCTAAAATGCGCGCTGCCCTTACCCGGGTGCTTAGCTCAGTTGGTAGAGCGTCGCCCTTACAAGGCGAATGTCGGCGGTTCGAACCCGTCAGCACCCACCAGTTTCCTGCTACCCTGAAAGCCCGCTGACAGCGGGCTTTTTGTTCTCCCTCCATCATGCTGCTGCGGATCGTCGCCATCATCTTCCCGATCTTCGCGATCGTCGCGGCGGGCTGGCTCTATGCGCGTTACCGCCAGACGCGCGGCGGCATCGACATGCGCTTCGCCAACCAGCTCAACATGGATATCTTCGTGCCGGCGCTGGTGTTCGCCGCGCTGACGTCGAAAACCTTCGATCTGGGCGCCTACGACCGGCTGGCGCTCGGCGCGCTCGGCGTGATGCTCGGCTCCGGACTGATCGCCTGGGGCGTGGCGCGCCTGCTGCGCGAGCAGACCAACACCTTCGTGCCGCCGATGATGTTCACCAATTCCGGCAACATGGGCCTGCCGCTCGCCGTGCTGGCCTTCGGCGAGGCGGCGCTGCCGGCGGCAGTGGTGCTGTTCTTCGTCGAGAACACCCTGCACTACACCCTCGGCACCTGGATGCTCGACCATCGCGCGCGGCTCTGGAATCTCTGGCGCGTGCCGGTGATCTTCGCCGCGCTGCTCGCGCTGACGATCAATCTTTCCGGTTTCGAACTCTGGCCGCCGCTCTACACCGCGATCAAGCTGGTCGGCGATGTGGCGATTCCGCTGCTGCTGTTCTCGCTCGGCGTGCGGCTGGCGGTGTCGACCTGGGGCGACGTCCGCATCGGCGCGATCGGCGCCGTGGTGTGCCCGGTCGCCGGGATGCTGTTCGCATGGCTGCTGACGCCCCTGCTCGGCCTTTCCGGCCGCGACGCCGCGCTGCTGATGGTCTTCGGCGCGCTGCCGCCGGCCGTGCTCAACTTCGTCTTCGCCGAGCGCTACCGGCAGGAGCCGGCCAAGGTGGCCTCGATCGTCATGATCGGCAACCTCGGCGCGCTGTTTTTCGTGCCGCTGGCGCTGGCGCTGACGCTGGAATAGGGCGTCGTGCGGCGCCGCCGGCCCCTTACGGCGCGCCGCAAGCTTGTGTTAAAAATACGCCATCATCCACCGAAACGGGCGGGCGCGATATGCGGAACGGAACCAGCAGCGTCGAGCGCAATGTGCTGTCCGGCTTCGCGGCCGCGCTGGGGGTGCTCGCCACCCTGGTTTTCCTGGCCTGGCAGATCTCCGTCGGCGAGGAGGCGGCGGACCGGGAATTCAGGCGCGTTCTCGATCTCCACGGCCTGATCAAGGATGTCAAGGGGGAGTCCTACCTGATCGAGCTCAACTCGCAGAACTTCCGCCTGAGCAGCGATCCGCAATTCCTGGCGGACCGCAACCGGGCCATGGCGGCGCGCGAGCTGCAGCTGAGGAGGATGGAGCGCGCGATCGGCCGCGACCCGGCGCACCAGGAAGGCTTCAGCCGCCTGCAGGCCGTGGCGGGGGAGCGCCTCGCCATCGCCCGCGAGATCGAGCGCCTGCTCAAGGCCGAGGGACGCGCCGCGGCGGACGCCTATGCCCATGCCATGGCGGCCCCGCTGCGCGAGACGCGCCTGCGGCTGGCGGAGATTCTCGACGGGATGGAACAGGAGAGCAAACGGGAACTGGACGCGCGCCTGGCCATCCTGCAGAAGGCGCGCGAGCGCCAGCGCCTCATCGATCTGGTCGCCCTGCTGCTCACCGGGGCGGCCCTGACCGCCCTCTACCTCCTGCTGCGCCGCCAGATACGCGCCGCCGCACGGGCTCAGCGCCATCTGCACGAGGCGGTGCAGGCCATTCCCGAAGGCTTCGCCATCTACGACGCCGACGACCGCCTGATGCTGTGCAACAGCCGCTACCGGGAGATCTACGGGCTGGACGAAGACATCGTCGGCGAGCGTTTCGAGGACACCCTGCGGCGCGGGCTGGCGCGGGGAACCTACCCCGCGGCGCGCGGCCGCGAGGCCGCCTGGCTGGCCGAGCGGCTGGCGGCGCACCGCGATCCGGGCCCGCCCATCGAACAGCCCCTGGCCGGCGAACGCTGGCTGCGCATCAGCGAATGCCGGCTGTCGGACGGTTCCACTGCCGGCCTGCGCATGGACATCACCGCGCTCAAGCACGCCCAGGCCGCGGCGCAGGAGGCGCAGCGGGCGGCCGAGGAGGCCTCGCGCGCCAAGTCGGCCTTCCTGGCGGCGATGAGCCACGAGATTCGCACGCCGATGAACGGCGTCATCGGCATGGTCGACCTGCTGCGGCAAACCAGCCTCAAGGGGCACCAGATCGAGATGGTCGATACCATCCGCGAGTCGGCCTATGCGCTGCTGGGCATCATCGAAGACATCCTCGATTTTTCCAAGATCGAGGCCGGCAGGCTCGAGATCGAGCTGCTGCCGACCGATCTGGCGACCGTGGCCGACCGGGCCTGCCTGATGCTCGACACCATCGCCAGCCGCAAGAATGTCGAGCTGACCCTGTTCGCCGATCCGGCCCTGCCCCGGGTGTGGTGCGACGCCGCGCGCCTGCGCCAGATCGTGGTCAACCTGGCCGGCAACGCCATCAAGTTTTCCAGCGCCAGCGACCGCGGCGGCAAGGTCGCCGTGCGGCTGGAGCTGCGGGAACGGGGGGCGCAGCGGGTCGTGGTGGATCTGAGCGTACGCGACAACGGCATCGGCATGGACGCCGACGCCCAGGCCAGGCTGTTCAAGGCATTCTCGCAGGCCGACGCATCGACCACGCGGCGCTTCGGCGGCACCGGGCTGGGGCTGGCCATCGTCAGGAAGCTGGTCGACCTGATGGGCGGCGACATCCGGGTCGACAGCGCACCGGGACAGGGGGCGACCTTCACCGTGAATTTGCCGCTCGCGCTGGCGGACGAGGGAAACGAGGGAGGCGATGGGCCGCCGCCGCTTCCGCTGGCCGGCCTGGACTGCCTGGTGGTGGGCGAGGCCGGGCTGGCCGACGACTGGGCCTGCTATGCCCGCGCGGCAGGCGCCGCCGTGCGCCGCGCGCCGACGCTGGCCGCCGCCCTCGCCCTGGCGCCGCCAGCGGGGCAGACGGCGCTGTGGGTGATCGACGCCGACGGCGCGGAGGAGGAAGCGCTCTACCGGCGCGTGCAGGAGATCGCCGCCGCGGCCGGCGCGGGCGGCAGCGCCAAGCTACGCTTCCTGCTGATCGGCCACGGCCGCCGGCGCCGCCTGCGGCAGATCGGCGCCGCGCCGCCGACCCACGCCATCGATGTCAATGTCTTGACGCGCACGGCCTGCCTGGCCGCGCTGGCGGTCGCCGCCGGGCGTGCCGAACCGGAAGCCGACGATGAGGCGGACGACAGGGAGGCCGGCAGGCCCACGCCGCCGTCGCGCGGCGAGGCGCTCCTGCAGGGCCGGCTGATCCTCGTCGTCGAGGACAACGAGATCAACCAACAGGTGATCGCCCGCCAGCTGGCCCTGCTCGGCTACGCGGCCGATGTGGCCGGCAACGGGCTGGAGGCGCTCGAGCGCCTGGGCGGCGCCGACTATGCTCTCGTGCTGACCGACCTGCACATGCCGGCCATGGACGGCTACGAGCTGACCATGGCCGAGCGCAGCCGCGAGCGCGTGCACGGCGGCCGCCGCGTGCCGATCGTCGCGCTCACCGCCAACGCCCTCAAGGGCGAGGCGCAGCGCTGCCGGGCGGCGGGCATGGACGACTACCTGAGCAAGCCCGTGGCGCTCGACGAGCTCAAGGCCATGCTCGACAAATGGCTGGCGCCGGCGGCGGCGGCAGCGGCGGAATTGGCCGTCCCCGACTTACCCGGCGGGCCGGCTGTTGCCGTCCCCAACTTACCCGGCGGGCCGGCCATTGCCGTCCCGCCAGCGCCGACTTTCCAGGCGGCCCTGCCGGTTTTCCGGGCCGACACGCTGGCCGCGCTGGTCGGCGACGATCCTGGCATCATCGACGCCTTCCTGGCCGATTTCTGCCGCAGCGCCCAGACCCTCGTGGCGCAGATCGCGGCCGACCCGGCCCGGGCCGGCCCGCTCGCCCACCAGCTCAAGTCGTCGGCGCGCGCGGTCGGCGCGCTGGCGCTCGGCGCGCGCTGCGAGCAGATCGAGGCCACGGCGAAGGACGGCGACCCGGATGCGCTGGCGCCGCTGTGCGCCGCGCTGGCCGAGGAATTCGCCGCGGCGCGCCAGGCCATCGAGGCGCATCGCGCGGGAGGGAAGTAGGCCTTGGAAAAAAGCTTGCGCATCCTGGTGGTCGATGACGATCCGCTCATGGGCCGGCTGCTGAAACAGCAGCTGCTGGCGCTGGGCAGCGGCGAGGTGACGCTCGCCGCCGGCGGTCGGGCCGCGCTCGAGCGGTTGGCCGCGGGGCCGGCGCCGGATGCGATCCTGCTCGACCTGAACATGCCGGAGATGGACGGCCTCGAGTTCCTGCGCCACCTGGTCGAGCACGGCCTGCGCATCGGCATCGGCCTGATCAGCGGCGAGGACGAGCGCATGCTGCAGGCCGCCGGCCAGCTCGCCCAGGCCCATGGCCTGCCGCTGCTCGGCCGGCTGCGCAAGCCGGTGCATCCTGCGGAGCTGGCCGCGCTGCTGGATGCCTGGCAGCCGCCGACGGCGGCGCCGCGCCGCGCCGAGCGCGCCGCCTTGCCGGCCGAGGCTCTGCGCGCCGCGCTCGAGCGCGCCGAGCTGATCAACCACTACCAGCCCAAGGTGTTCCTCGCCGACGGCCGGGTGCGGGGCGTCGAGACCCTGGTGCGCTGGCAGCATCCCGAGGCCGGCCTGATCCCGCCCGACCGCTTCGTGCCCGTGGCCGAAGCCGCCGGCCTGATCGGCGCGCTCACCCTGCAGGTGCTGGCGATGGCCTTCGCCCAGGCGCGCCGGTGGCGCGCCGCCGGGCTCGAGCTGTGCGTGGCGGTGAATGTGTCGATGGACGATCTGGCCACGCCCGACTTCGTCGATGCGGTCGAGTGCCTGGCGGCGCAGGCCGGGGTGGCGCCGGACGGGGTGGTGCTCGAAGTCACGGAAAGCCGGCTGATGAAGGACCTGCGCGCCCCGCTCGAGACGCTGGCGCGCCTGCGCCTCAAGCGCTTTGGCCTGTCGATCGACGATTTCGGCACCGGGCATTCCTCGCTGCTCCAGCTGCGCGACCTGCCCTTCGACGAGCTGAAAATCGACCGCGGCTTCGTCCATCGGGCCGATCGCGAGAGCCGCAAGCAGGCGATCTTCGACGCCAGCCTGGCGCTGGCCCAACAGCTCGGCATGCAGACCGTCGCCGAAGGCATCGAGGATGCGGGCGACTGGGCCTTCGCGCGGCAACGGGGCTGCGATCTGGCCCAGGGCTATTTCATCGCCCGGCCGATGCCCGCCGCCCGGCTGCCCGCCTGGGTCGCCGACTGGCAGGCGCGTCTGGAGGAGGGCAGTCTGCCATGAGCGCCGCGCCCCTTCCGGCCATCCTCGTCGCCAGCGACAATCGCAGCGACGCCGAAGCGATCAGGAAGCTGCTCGACGACGAATTCCCGACGGTGGCGACCAGCACCGAGGCCGACGCGGCGGCCAAGGACTTCGAGCGGCACCGCCCCGGCGTGCTGGTGCTCGGCTTCAACACGCTGGAAAAGGCGGAGCGTTACTACCTCGGCCTCTACCGCCTGTGTCCGCTGGTGCAGCAGATCGACCACCGCACCGTCATCCTGTGCAACAAGGACGAGGTCAAGCGCGTCTACGAGCTGTGCAAGAAGCACTATTTCGACGACTACGTGCTGTTCTGGCCGATGACCTACGACATGACGCGCCTGGCGATGACCGTCCATCACGCCCTGCGCGAGCTGGCCGAGCAAAGCCACGCCACGCCCTCGCGCGCGCAGTTCGCCGTGCAGGCGCAGCGCATCGGCCAGATCGAGGAGGTGCTCGACGCCCGCCTCGCCGCGCCGGAGGTGAACGCCACGCCGCCGCTTAAGGCCTGGGCGTCCGACCTGCGGCGCGAGTGCGCGCCGCACCTCGAGGCGGCGCGCGCCCTCGGCGTCCTGGCCGGACAGGTGAAGCCGGCAGTGCTGGTGGTGGATGACGACGATTTCCAGCGCAACCTGATCGGCCGCATTCTCGACGCCGCCGGTTACCGCGCGCAGTTCGCCGCCAGCGGACTGGAGGCGCTCAACCGGGTGCGCAAGTCGCGTCCCGACCTGGTGCTGATGGACGTGCAGATGCCCGAGATGGACGGCGTCGAGGCCACGCGCCGCCTCAAGGCGGCGCCCCACACGGCCATGATCCCGATCCTCATGATCACCGGCAGGAGCGAGATCGACACCGTCAGGGACAGCCTCAAGGCCGGCGCCGCCGGCTTCGTCGTCAAGCCCTTCGAACGCGACACCCTCCTCGAGAAGATCCGCCAGGCGCTGGGCGCTCCGGCGGGCTGAGGCGGCGGCCCTTGTTTGGCTCTTGAGAGCTACAATGTGGCTCGCTTGCCAGAAAGGAGTGAATCATGACGACCAATACGGTTGTTCGTGCGCGCATCGACGGGCACATAAAGGAAGAAGCAAGCGCCGTTCTTGCGGCCATGGGGCTGACCGTCTCCGACGCCTTCCGCATCATGCTGACCCGCGTCGCCCGCGAGAAGGCATTGCCGTTCGAGCCTTTGATCCCGAACGAAACCACCATCGCCGCCATGCGCGAGGCACGCGCCGGCAACCTCAAGAGCTTCGACAGCGTTGGGGCGTTGATGGCGGACCTGCATGCGGAAGATTGACCCGACCGGCCAATTCAGGCGCGACTACAAACGCGAGGCCAAGGGCCAGCATCGGGCAACGCTCGATGCCGACCTGGAGCCGGTCTTGGAGGCTCTGGCTCTGTAACAACCCGGTCGCTGGCGTCGGCGCGGGCGGCGTCAGGCGTCCAGCAGCCGTCGCGCGAGCAGCGCCTGCATGTCGCGCCGGCCATCGGCGATCAGGCTGATGAACACCGTGCGCCCGCCGATGCGGTAGATCACGCGGTAGGGCTTGAAAAATGCCTGCCGGTATTCCTTGATGCCGAGCGCCAGCAATTCCCTCGGATGGCTGCCGCGCTCGGGAAACGTCGTCAGGCCGTCGATGACTTTTGTCAGTCGGTCGAGCACATGTCCCGCGCTGGCCGGGGAGTCGGCCCTGGCGATGTAGTCGTAGAGCGATTCGAGGTCCCGCTCGGCGCCGTGCGTCAGCAGCACGGCATATTTCCCGTCGGCCATCAGGCGTCCCGTTTGGCGCGCAGGCGGGCGAGCACCTCGCCTGCCGGCTTGACCCGACCGGCCTCGATGTCCTGGTTGCCGAGCGCCAGAATCTTGAGAAGCGCCAGGGTTTCCTGGGTTTCCTCGAAGGACGCCACGTCCTGAAGCACCGCCCGGGCTTCGCCGTTCTGGGTGATGACGAGCGGCTCGCGTCGCGCGGCCAGCTGCAGCAGCACGTCGGCGGCGTTGGCCTTGAGGTAACTGATCGGCTTGACCTGGGATGAGTAACGCATGGCGGCTCCACGAGACTGAATAGGGTCTCAATATAGTCCATGTAGGCGGCGCCGGCAATCTGCGCGTCGGCGCGCCGGCCGCCCGCGCATCGGCTAGCATGCGCCCATGCTGCACCTTCATCTGTCCAACCGTCCTGCGGCGCTCGTTGCCGCCCTGGCGGCGCTCCAGCGCGTCGATCCGCTGCCGCTGCCGGAGCCGGAGACGGTCGTCGTGCCGTCGACGGCGCTGGCGCGCTGGCTGGG
>CAZZFN010000093.1:0-8239 GCA_964653505.1 uncultured Methyloversatilis sp. | reverse complement strand
GCGCGGCCGCGCCGGCACGGGCCGCCGGCAAGCCGCCGGCCAGGGGCAAGGCGCATGCCTCGGCCGGCGGCCATCACTTCGGTTCGCGCCATCGCTGAGGCGGGCATGAAAATGATCGTTCGCGGGTTCTTCAGAACCCTGCGCGACGCCTGAATAGAAAGTCGGCGCTGGCGGGACGGCAGCAGTCGCCCAGCAGCGGTTCGTCGGGGCTGTCGCCGAATGGCAGCCGCCCGGATATCGAATCGCCCACTTGAATCGCCAACATGTTGCCGGCGATTCAATGCCTTACTACAATCATGATCGTAAGGATTGAAGGAGATTGAAATGTCGAGTGAAGCCACGCTGACCAGCAAGGGTCAAACAACCATTCCCAAGGAAATTCGGGATAGCCTCGCCATGAAACCCGGTGACCGGATGTCGTTCACGCTGATGCCGGATGCCACCGTCGTCATGCGCGTGAAGAGCAAGAGTATCGCCGCACTGGCGGGCATGTTGCACAAGAAGGGTCGCAAGCCCGTTCCGGTCGAGCAGTTGTCGCGGTGATGCTGGGGGTCGATACCAATGTGCTCGTCCGGTTTTTGGTGCGGGACGACGAGGCCCAGTTCGAGAGGGCACACAAGCTGATCAAGCGCGAAGTCGCGGCGGGACGTCGTGTTTTCATCGGTCAGCTGGTGCTGCTGGAAACCGAATGGGTATTGCGCAGCCGCTACGGCCTGTCGAAGAACCGGATTATTGAAACCATCTCCGGCCTGCTCGATACTGCCGATGTCCAATTCGAGGATGAGCCGGCCATCGAGGAAGCGCTGTTCACATGGAAAGATGCGGCGGCCGATTTCGCCGACTGCCTGATCGGCGCCAGGAACCGACGGCTTGGATGCCGGGCAACCGCGACCTTCGATGCGAAGGCTGCGAAGTTGCCGGGGTTTGTAGTGGCCTGACGAAAGTCGGCGCTCGAACGACGGCCGGGGTCGGCCAAGTGCGGCCATCGATCGCCGTGCCCCGCAGCGGACACCAGGCTGACCACGGCCTGCCATGTTTTGCTTTTTGCGCGCCTCGCCGTATTGCTGCGCGGGCCATAGACCGCGCCTATCCTGCATGAAAATCAACCAATGGTGCGGGGCGATCCGGGCTGGCTATACTTTTCCCTTCCCCGATCCGAGGTTCCGCCATGAACTTTTCCGAAGACCGCCAGCCCGACCGCCTGTCGATCAGAAACTCCGAACTCGGCAAGTATCTGAGCGACCTGGACTGCGAGGCCCTGGCGACGGTGATGAACGTGCGCGACCTGGCCGACGGGGAAGTGCTGGTGGAGGAGGGCGATGCCGACAGCACGCTGTTTTTCCTCGTCGCGGGCTGCCTCAAGGTGATCGCCCGCACCGACGGGCGCCGGCGCGTGGTCAACACCATGAAGCCGGGCGACACGGCGGGCGTCCGTTCCTTCGTCGAGCGCACCCCGCGCCAGGTCACCCTGCGCGCCAAGGGGCCGGCGACGGTATATACGATCCGGCCCGACGATTTCGAGCTGCTGCTCGAAACCCATCCGCGCCAGGCCTACAGCTTCATGCGCGGCCTGTTCCGCATGCTCAACATCAACCTCGAACGCATGCACCGGAAGATTTTCAAGTTGTCTCGTCCGGCAAGTCGGCGCTGACGGAACGGCAGGCGCGCAGCACGACGAGCGCCGTCTCGAAATGGAAGGACTGCAGGGCGCCCTCGATGCGGGCGAAATCCTGCTCGTCCAGCATCGCCCGGAAGTGGGCCGCATGCTCGGCGAAATACGGCTGAGCGGCGATGTCGCCCCTTTCGAGCAGGCCGGCCAGGGTAAGCGCCAGCCCCTGAAAAACCGCAGGATCGACGCCGGCGTGCGCCCTGGCCGCCGACTGCGCAGGGGCGATCAGCACGGCCGACAGGCTGGCCAGGCCGGCGGCCAGTTCGTCGGTCAGATGTCCGAGCACGGCCGCATCGGCCGACTCCGCCTCGGCGCGCAGCAGCGCGTCGAGACGGGTGGCGTTGCGGGCGAGCGCCGTCAGGCCGAGCGTGCCGGCCACGCCCTTGAGCGCGTGGGTCAGGCGCTGGGCCTCGGCGCGGCTGCCGGCGGCCAGCAGGGCGCGGATGCGCGCGGGATCCTCGCGATGGCCCTCGACCAGCTGGTGCAACAGGGACAGATACAGGCCGCGCTTGCCGCGCACCGAGCGCAGTCCGCGCGCGATGTCGATTTCCGGCAGCAGGGCGAGCTTTTCGACCCGGGCGGCGGCTTCCCGGGCGGCTGCCCCGGCCGCATCGGTCGCGGCGGGCAGGTCGTCCGCCCCGTCCCGCGCCTGGGCCGGCAGCCATTTGAGCAGGGTGGCGTAGAGCCGGTCGGGCTCGACCGGTTTGGCGACGAAATCGTTCATGCCGGCCTGCGCGCAGGCCTGGCTGTCCTCGGCGTAGGCGTTTGCGGTCAGGGCGACGATCGGCACCGTTTCGCAGCCGGGCAGCCGGCGCATCTCCCGCGTCGCCGCCAGGCCGTCCAGGTGCGGCATCTGCACGTCCATCAGCACCAGGTCGTAGCCGCCCTGCCGCATCTTCTCGACGGCCTGCCGGCCGTCTGCCACGGCGTCGACCTGCAGGCCGGCGGCGTGCAGCAGTTCGAGCGCGACTTCGCGGTTGATCGCGTTGTCCTCGGCGAGCAGCAGGCGTGCGTGGGCGCAGCGGCGGCGCAAGCGCGCCTCGGCGCCGGTGCGGGGGGTGCCGGCCAGGGGATCGGGCGCGGGCTGCTTGCCGACCTGCAGCCGGGCGGTGAACCAGAACAGGCTGCCGACCTGCGGGACGCTGTCCGCGCCGGCCGTGCCGCCCATCAGCTCGGCGAGCCGCCGGGTGACGACCAGGCCGAGCCCGGTGCCGCCGTAGCGGCGCGCCGTCGAGCTGTCGCCCTGCTCGAACGCCTGGAACAGATAGGGCATGCGTTCCGGCGCGATGCCGATGCCGGTGTCCTCGACCTCGAAACGCACCAGCAGCGCGTCGCCCTGCTGCTCGAGCAGGCGGGCGCGCATCTGCACCGAACCCATTTCGGTGAATTTGACGGCGTTGCTGGCGTAGTTGAGCAGGGCCTGGCGCAGCCGCGTCGGATCGCCGTGCAGCCAGGGCGGCACGGCATCGGCATCGACGCGCAGCATCAGGCCCTTGCTGCGTGCCGGCTCGGCCACGATGGACTGCACCGCGTCGAGCAGCGTGGCGAGGTCGAAGTCGACGCTCTCCAGATCGAGCCGCCCGGCCTCGATCTTGGACAGGTCGAGGATGTCGTTGATGACGACGAGCAGGTGCTGGCTGGCCTGGTCGATTTTTTCCAGCCGCTGGGATGCCTCGGGGGCCAGCGCGACGTCGCGGCGCAGCAGGTGGGTGAGGCCGACGATCGCGTTGAGCGGCGTGCGGATCTCGTGGCTCATGTTGGCGAGGAAGCTGCTCTTGCTGCGGTTGGCGGCCTCGGCGCGCGCGCGCGCCTCCTCCAGCTGTTCCGTGCGTTCCGCCACCAGCTGCTCGAGGTGGTGGCGATGGCGGTCGAGTTCCCGGCCGATGCGCTTCTTCTCGGTGACGTCCTCCTTGACGGCGACGTAATGGGTGGTGCGGCCGGTTTCGTCGCGCAGCGGCGAGATGATGGCGAACTCGTGATATTCCGCGCCGTCCTTGCGCCGGTTGTGGAACTCGCCCTTCCAGGTTTCGCCGCGGGTGAGCGTGGCCCACAGGGCGTCGTAGGTCTGTGGCGGCGTCTTGCCGGACTGCAGGATGCGCGGGTTCTGGCCGATCACCTCCTCGCGGCGGTAGCCGGTCACCTTGAGCAGGGTTTCATTGACATATTCGATGCGCCCGCCGAGGTCGGTGATGACGATGCTTTCCGGGCTCTGCTCGACCGCCAGGGCCAGCTTGCGCGCGCGCTCCAGGGCTTCCCGGGCATCGACCCGCGCACAGCGCACGCGCTCGCTGAGCAGGCTGACCAGCAGGCCGCTCGCCACCAGCAGAATCCAGGACAGCAGGTCCTGGGGGCTGCCGGCGAACGCAAACTGGCCGACCGGCGGCAGCTGCCAGGCGGCGATCGTGGCGCTCACCGCGGTGGCGAGCAGGCCGGGGCCGAGGCCGCCGAGCAGGGCGGGAACGATGATCGCCGGGATGTAGAGGATCAGGTAGGGCCGGGTGCCGAAATCGGCCGCCGGCAGCTGCAAACGCAGGAGGAAGGTCAGCAGCGGCAGCACCACCGCCAGCACATAGATCAGCCGGATTTGGCAGCGCGGACAGGGCTTCACGATCCGGATGCGTCGCGGTAGAGCAGCGCGATGGCGACGCAGGTTTCGTAGATGTCGAGGAAGGCGTCGGTCAGGTCCGGGTCGAAATGGCTGCCGCGTCCGGCGCGGATGATGTCGCGCGCCTGTTCGAAGGACATCGGCGCCTTGTAGGGGCGCCGGGTGATGAGGGCGTCGAACACGTCGGCCAGCGCCATCAGCCGGGCGGCCCAGGGAATGGTCTCGCCCGTCAGCCCGTCGGGATAGCCGCTGCCGTCCCACTTTTCGTGATGCCAGTGGGCGATTTCCTTGGCCAGCGTCAGGAAGGCGACCGGCTGCTCGGCATCCTCCTCCGCCAGTTCGATGGCGTCGAAGCCCAGCCGGGCGTGGGTCTTCATGATCTCCCACTCCGCCGGGTCGAGCGGGCCGGGCTTGAGCAGGATCTGGTCGGGGATGCCGACCTTGCCGATGTCGTGCAGCGGCGCCGAGCGCACCAGCAGCTCGATGTTGCGGTCGGAGAGGAGATCCTTGAAGCGCGGGTGGTCGCGCACGCGCAGGGCCAGGGCGCGCACGTAGTTCTGGGTGCGGTGGATGTGGTTGCCGGTTTCGGGATCGCGGATTTCGGCCAGGTGCGCCAGCGCGCGGATGGCGACGGTCTGGGTCGTCTCGTTTTCCGCCATGCGGCGCGCCACTTCGGCCTCGAGCCAGACGTTCTGGTCCCTGAGCCGGTCGCGTGCGCGCTTGAGCTCGATCTGGGTGCGCACGCGCGCCAGCACGATGGGCGGGTCGATCGGCTTGGCGATGTAATCGACCGCGCCGGCCGCCAGCCCGTGCAGCTGGGCCTCGCTGCCCTCCATGGCCGTGATGAAGATCACCGGGATCTCGCGCGTCGCCGCGTCCGCGCGCAGGCGCCCGAGGGTCTGGTAGCCGTCCAGTCCGGGCATCATGATGTCGAGCAGGATCAGGTCGGGCGCCGGCTCGCTGCGCGCCGCCAGCTCGAGGCAACGCTCGCCCGAGGTCGCGGCAAGCACCCGGTAATCCGGCTGCAGCAGGCCGGAAAGCACATGCAGGTTTTCTGCCGTGTCATCGACGATCAGAATGGTCGGCCGCACGTCGTTCGACATGTTTTCCCTTGTGGAGAGCGATCCATCATAGCCGATCCCGGCAGGGACAGCATGCCCCGGACGGTTCGTTAAGGCATAATTGCGGCCCGGAATTCTGGAAAGGGGGAGCAGGGTGAGCAGCATGAATCTCGAAATGATCGAGCGGGCCTACCGGAGGCACGCCAAGGGCTACGACAGGTTTTTCGGCAAGGTGCTCCAGCCGGGCCGGAACACCGTCATCGAGCAGATGCGCTGCCGTCCCGGCGACCGCATCCTCGAGGTCGGCGTGGGCACCGGCCTGTCGCTGCCGCTCTACCATCCCGGCGTGCAGATATGCGGCATCGATCTCTGTCACGAGATGCTGGTGCGCGCCCAGCAGCGCGTCTTTGGCCAGCGCCTCGCCAACGTTTCCAAGCTGTGCCGCATGAACGCGGAGCGCATGGGGTTTGCCGACGACAGTTTCGACAAGGTCGTCGCCATGTATGTGGTCTCCGTGGTGAGCAACCCCGCACGCCTGATCGACGAGATGCGCCGGGTGTGCAAGCCGGATGGCGAACTGTTCATCGTGAACCATTTCGAAAGCACGCATCCCTTCCTGGCGGGCGCCGAGCGACTGGCGGCCCCGCTGTCGCGTTTCATGGGCTTTCACCCCAACCTGAATCTCGCCAGGCTGGTGGAGGAGGCCAGTCTGGAGGTGGTCGAGAAGCGCGGGGTGAACGCCTTCGGCTACTGGACTTTCTTGCGGGTGCGCAACAACAAGAGACGGCTGGCCGCCGCCTGAACGGGCGCGCAAGGCCTGCCGCGTTACGATGACGCCGACAGGAGGAGACATGGCAGAGACCCATCCCGGTGCGGTGCGCGCCGCGGCCCACGACGACGATCCCCAGGAAACCCGCGAGTGGCTCGACGCGCTCGAAGCGGTGATCGAGGAAGTCGGCCCCGAACGCGCCCATTTCCTCATCGAGAAGCTCATCGAGCTGGGTCACCGCGCCGGCATCAACATTCCCTATGCGGCGAACACCGATTATGTCAATACGATTCCGGTCGATCGCCAGCCGCTGGCGCCCGGCGACTACGCCATCGAGAACCGCATCCGCTCCTACGTGCGCTGGAACGCCATGGCGATGGTGCTGCGCGCCAACCAGGGCGACTCGAACCTCGGCGGCCATATCGCCAGCTTCGCCTCGGCGGCGACGCTCTACGACGTCGGCTTCCAGCATTTCTGGCACGCGCCTTCGGAGCGGCATGGCGGCGACCTGATCTTCGTGCAGGGCCACTCGGCGCCCGGCCTCTACGCGCGCGCCTTCCTGCTCGGGCGGCTGACCGAGGAACAGCTCGACAACTTCCGCCAGGAAGTCTCCGGCCGCGGCCTGCCGTCCTATCCCCATCCGTGGCTGATGCCGGAATTCTGGCAGTTCCCGACCGTGTCGATGGGCCTGGGACCCCTGCAGGCGATCTACCAGGCGCGCTTCATGAAGTACCTCCACGACCGCAAGCTCGCCGACACCGCGGGCCGCAAGGTGTGGGCCTTCATGGGCGACGGCGAGATGGACGAGCCCGAGTCGATGGGCGCCATCGGCATGGCCGGACGCGAGAAGCTCGATAACCTGATCTTCGTCATCAACTGCAACCTGCAGCGCCTCGACGGCCCGGTGCGCGGCAACGGCAAGATCATCCAGGAACTCGAGGCCGAATTCCGCGGCGCCGGCTGGAACGTCGTCAAGGTGATCTGGGGCAGCTACTGGGATGCGCTGCTGGCCCAGGACAGGAAGGGCCTGCTCAAGCAGCGCATGATGGAATGCGTCGATGGCGACTACCAGACCTTCAAGTCCAAGGACGGCGCCTACGTGCGCGAGCATTTCTTCAACACGCCGGAACTCAAGGCCATGGTGGCCAACTGGACCGACGACGACGTCTGGCGCCTCAACCGCGGCGGCCACGATCCGCACAAGGTGTATGCCGCCTACGCCGCCGCCGTGGCGCATGCCGGCCAGCCGACCGTGATCCTCGCCAAGACCATCAAGGGTTACGGCATGGGCGAATCGGGCGAGGCGCAGAACATCACCCACCAGCAGAAGAAGATGGGCACCACCTCGCTCAAGGCCTTCCGCAACCGCTTCCGTTTGCCGATCACCGACGAGGCGCTGGAATCGCTGCCCTACCTGAAATTCCCGGAGGGCTCGCCCGAGCTCGACTACATGCGCGGCCACCGCCTCGCCCTCGGCGGCTACCTGCCCAAGCGCCGGACGCGCGTCGAACCGATCCCGATTCCCGATCTGTCCGCCTTCGACGCCCTGCTCAAGGCGAGCGGCGAAGGGCGCGAGGTCTCCACGACGATGGCCTTCGTGCGCATCCTCGGCCTCCTCATCAAGGACAAGCAGATCGGCCGGCGCGTGGTGCCGATCGTGCCCGACGAGTCGCGCACCTTCGGCATGGAAGGCCTGTTCCGCCAGGTCGGCATCTGGAACCAGGAAGGGCAGAAATACGTGCCGCAGGACGCCGACCAGCTGATGTTCTACAAGGAGTCGCAGGACGGCCAGATCCTCCAGGAGGGCATCAACGAGGCCGGCGCGCTGGCCGACTGGATCGCCGCCGCGACCGCCTATTCGACGCACGGCGTGCAGATGATTCCTTTCTACATCTTCTATTCGATGTTCGGCTTCCAGCGCACCATGGACCTGTGTTGGGCGGCGGGCGACTCGCGCGCGCGCGGCTTCCTGGTCGGCGGCACCGCCGGCCGGACGACGCTGAACGGCGAGGGACTGCAGCACGAGGACGGCCATTCGCACATCCTCGCCGCGACGATTCCGAACTGCATCTCCTACGACCCGACCTTCGCCTACGAGCTGGCGGTGATCGTGCAGGACGGCCTGCGCCGCATGG
>CAZZFN010000092.1:0-8317 GCA_964653505.1 uncultured Methyloversatilis sp. | reverse complement strand
TGCGTCAAGGGCTATTTCCTCGCCAAGATGATGTATGGCCAGGATCGCCTCACCCGCCCGCTGCTGCGCATGAAGGACGGCAAGTACGACAAGAACGGCGAGTTCGCGCCGGTGACCTGGGACCAAGCCTTCGACATCATGGCCCAGAAGGTCAAGGAAACGATGAAGAACCCCGACCAGGGCCCCTTCGGCGTGTCGATGTTCGGCTCCGGCCAGGCGACGATCTGGGAAGGCTATGCCGCCATCAAGCTGTGGAAGGCCGGTTTCCGCTCCAACAGCATCGACCCCAACGCCCGCCACTGCATGGCCTCGGCCGTGGCCGCCTTCATGCGCGCCTTCGCCGCCGACGAGCCGATGGGCTGCTACGACGACATCGAGCATGCCGACGCCTTCGTGCTGTGGGGCGCCAACATGGCCGAGATGCACCCGGTGCTGTGGTCGCGCATCACCAACCGGCGCCTGACCGCCAAGCACGTCAAGATCCACGTGCTGTCGACCTTCAGTCACCGCTCCTGCGAGCTGGCCGACAACGAGATGATCTTCAAGCCGCAGTCGGACCTGGCGATCCAGAACTACATCTGCAACCACATCATCCAGAACGGCCTGGTGAATCGCGACTTCGTCA
This sequence comes from uncultured Methyloversatilis sp., assembly GCA_964653505.1. GTDB lineage: Bacteria > Pseudomonadota > Gammaproteobacteria > Burkholderiales > Rhodocyclaceae > Sulfuricystis. The sequence goes on along the minus strand of CAZZFN010000092.1, from coordinate 7,692 downwards.
ACCGTCACGTGACCTTCCGCCGCGGGGTGACCGACATCGGCTACGGCCTGCGGCCCAACCATCCGCTCGAGCAGGCGGCCGGCAACAACGGCTACCCGGGCCCGGACGGCAAGCCCAAGGGCGATCCGAACGCCTCGGCGCCGATGGATTTCGACGCCTTCGCCAAATACGTTTCCGAATACACCCTGGACAAGGCCCACCAGATTTCCGGCGTGCCCAAGGACAAGCTCGAGCAGCTGGCCAGGGCCTATGCCGATCCGAAGACCAAGGTGACCTCGCTCTGGTGCATGGGTTTCAACCAGCACACGCGCGGCACCTGGGTCAACAACATGAACTACAACATCCACCTGCTGGTGGGCAAGATCTCCGAGCCGGGCAACAGCCCCTTCTCGCTCACCGGCCAGCCCACCGCCTGCGGCACGGCGCGCGAGGTCGGCGTGTTCGCCCACCGCCTGCCCGCCGACATGGTGGTGACCAATCCGGAGCACCGCGCCCTGGCCGAGAAGATCTGGAAGCTGCCGGCCGGCACGGTGCCGGAGCGCGTCGGCTACCACGCCGTCTTGCAGTCGCGCATGCTCAAGGACGGGCGCATCGGCTTCTACTGGACCACCACCACCAACAACATGCAGGCCGGCCCGAACATCAACGACGAGATCTATCCCGGCTGGCGCAACCCGAAGGCCTTCGTGGTGGTGTCGGACATTTACCCGACCATGTCGGCCATGTCGTCCGACCTGATCCTGCCCTGCGCGACCTGGATGGAGAAGGAGGGCGCCTTCGGCAACGCCGAGCGGCGCGGCCAGTTCTGGCGCCAGCAGGTCAAGGCGCCGGGCGAGTGCAAGTCCGACCTGTGGCAGATCATGGAGTTCTCCAAGCGCTTCAAGACCGACGAAGTCTGGCCCGCCGACCTGCTCGCCAAGGCGCCCGAGCTGCGCGGCAAGACGCTCTACGAGGTGCTGTTCGCCAACGGCCAGGTGGATAAATACCCGAAAGCCGAGGCGGCCCGCTCCAACGCCCATGCCTGGGCCAACTATACCAACGACGAAACCGACTATTACGGCTACTACGCCCAGAAGGGCCTGTTCGAGGAATACCGCATCTTCACCCTCGGCAAGGGCAAGGACATGGGCGAGTTCGACCACTATCACCGCGTGCGCGGCCTGCGCTGGCCGGTGGTCAACGGCAAGGAGACCCTGTGGCGTTTCCGCGAGGGCTACGACCCTTACGTCAAGGCCGGCGAGGGCGTGCGTTTCTATGCCCGCCCCGACGGCAAGGCCTGGGCTTTCGCGCTGCCCTACCAGGATCCGCCCGAGATGCCGGACCGCGAATACGACCTGTGGCTGTGCACGGGGCGCGTGCTGGAACACTGGCACACCGGCTCGATGACGCGGCGCGTGCCCGAGCTCTATCGCGCCTTCCCGGATGCCGTGATGTGGATGCACCCGAAGGATGCGGAAAAGCGCGGCATCAAGCGCGGCGACGTCGTCAAGGTGGCGACGCGGCGCGGCGAGATCGAGCTGCGCGCCGAAACCCGCGGCCGCAACAAGATGCCGGAAGGCATGGTCTTCATCCCGTTCTTCGACGAGCACCGGCTGGTCAACAAGCTGATCCTCGATGCCACCTGTCCGATCTCGAAAGAGACCGACTTCAAGAAGAACGCCTGCAAGGTCTGGAAGGTTTGACGATCCGTCGATCGACGGCGCCCCGGCACGGGGCGCCCTCCGGTTCCGCCATGAACGATACCGCTCAAAAGGGCTCCGCCCGCCGCCAGTTCCTCGCCGACAGCGCACGCATGGCCTGCGGCGTCGGCCTGCTCGGCCTCGGCATCGGCTTCTACGCGCGCAACGCCACCGCTCTGCCGCCGGCCGCGCTGCGGCCGCCGGGCGCCCTGCCCGAGCCGGAATTCTCGGCGGCCTGCATCCGCTGCGGCATGTGCGTGCGCGATTGCCCGTATCACATGCTCTATCTGGCGAAACCCGAAGACCCGATGCCCACCGGCACGCCGTATTTCGTGGCGCGCCAGGCGCCCTGCGAGATGTGCGAGCACATCCCCTGCGTCAAGGCCTGTCCGACCACCGCGCTCGACCACTCGCTCACCGACATCACCCGGGCGCGCATGGGGCTTGCCGTGCTGGTGGACCAGGAAACCTGCCTCAATTTCCTCGGTCTGCGCTGCGACATCTGCTACCGCGTCTGCCCGGTGCTCGACAAGGCGATCACCCTCCAGCAGCAGTCCAACGTGCGCACCGGTTTCCACACCCTGTTCATTCCGGTGGTGCATTCCGAGCATTGCACCGGCTGCGGCCTGTGCGAGAAGGCCTGCCCGACCGAAATCGCGGCGATCAAGGTATTCCCGCTCTACATGGCCAAGGGCCAGCTCTCGGCGCACTACCGGCTGGGCTGGGTCGAAAAGGAGAAAGCCGGCGGCAGCCTGGTTGCCCCCGACATCGAGCGTCACTACCACACGCCCGAGGGCCTCAAGTATGAATACGGCAAGGGTCTGTCCGTCGTGCCGCCGGCGCAGGAAGCCGTCCCGCCGGCGCCGACTGCGCCGTCCGGCCTGCCGAAGGCATTGCAGGGAGACAAGCTGTGAGTCCGAACCTCCTCCATCCTGGCGCCGACGCGGTCGCCGCCAAGGGCTGGCTGGCGGCCCACAAGTGGCTGATCCTGCGCCGCGCCAGCCAGATCGGCATCCTGCTCCTGTTCATGGTCGGGCCGTGGTTCGGCGTGTGGATCGTCAAGGGCAACCTGAACTACAGCTACACCCTGGGCGTGCTGCCGCTCACCGATCCCTACCTGCTCGCCCAGATGCTGGTGGCGGGACAGGCCCCGGCCGAGCTGGCCTGGATCGGCGTGGCGATCGTCGTCGTCTTCTACCTGATCGTCGGCGGGCGCGGCTACTGCGCCTGGGTCTGCCCGGTCAATCTGCTCGCCGACGCCGCCTACCGGCTGCGCACCCGGCTGGGCATCAAGGGCGGCGCGCACCTCTCGCGCCAGGCGCGTTACTGGATGCTGGCGATGACCCTGGGGGTGGCCGCCGCGACCGGGACCCTCGCCTGGGAAATGGTCAATCCGGTGTCGATGTTCCATCGCGGCTTGATTTTCGGCATGGGGCTGGCCTGGACCGTACTGCTCGCCGTCTTCCTCTTCGACCTCTTCGTCGCGCGGCGCGGCTGGTGCGGCCATCTCTGTCCGGTCGGCGCCTTCTATGCGCTGATCGGCAGGCTGTCGCTGCTGCGCATGATGCTGCCGCAGCGCGCGGCCTGCAACGACTGCATGGACTGCTACGCCGTCTGCCCGGAGCAGCAGGTGATCCGCCCGGCGCTCAAGGCGATCGACGGCGCGCCGCCGGTCATCCTCGATGCGGCCTGCACCAATTGCGGACGCTGCATCGACGTCTGCTCCAAGGATGTTTTCCGCTTCGGCGTCGCGGTTCCCGGCATCACCGGGGCGGCTGCGCCACAACCGAAATGACCCACCTTTTCCATCCAGGAGGAATTCGATCATGAGAAAGACTACAAGCCTCGCCCTCGCGACTCTGCTGGTCACGATCATCGGCTGTGCGGCGACCGGCGCACCCACCCCGATGCGCGGCGCGGGCGTGTCCGCCCCCGACCGGGCGCCGGCAATCAAGGTCTACGAGGACAAGCTGCCCGGGGTGGGCCAGCCGCAGCTGATTTCGCGCAGCTTCATCGGCCAGCCGCCGATGGTGCCGCACACCGTCGAACAGTATGTGCCGCTGACGATGGAGGAAAACGCCTGCTTCGACTGCCACATCACCGAAGAGCTGCGCGGCCAGAAGGTGCCGAAGATGGGCGAGAGCCACTTCTCCAAGACCCTCAAGCGGCGCGACGGCTCGCCCCAGCTTTCCATGGACCGCTTCCAGTGCGACACCTGCCACGTGCCGCAGGTCGATGCCAGGCCGCTCGTCGACAACAAGTTCGTCGGCGTGACGAGATGATTTTCCCCCAACCGCAAACGGAGTTTATGCACATGAAACGAACCCTGCCGGCAGCCCTGCTCGCCTCCTTCGCCCTGACCGGCTTCTCGTCGGGCGCCCTGGCGCTCGACGTCGAGGCCGCCAAGTCCCTCGCCGACCAGAACAACTGCATGCAGTGCCACGGCCTGCGCAAGGACAAGGACGGCCCCTCCTTCCTGAAGACCGCCGAGCGGCTCAGGGGCAAGCCGAACGCCACCGACGAGGTCATCAAGCACCTGACCTCCGGCAAGGAAGTCAAGCTCGCCGACGGCAGCAAGGAAAAGCACACGGTCGCCAAGACCATGCCGGCCAACGACATGGCCCAGCTGAGAAACCTGGCCGCCTACATCCTCTCCATCCAGCCCAAGTAAGCGATCGCGACCATGACGGCACCCGGCAAATCCGGCTGGTGGGCGGCGCTGCGGCGGCCGAGCGCGAAATATTCGCTGCTCGCGCTGCTCGCGGTCGGCTTTTTCGGCGGCATCCTCTTCTGGGGCGGGTTCAACACCGGCATGGAAGCGACCAACGCGATGAAGTTCTGCATCGGCTGTCACGAGATGCGCACCACCGTGTATGAGGAGTACAAGAGCACCATCCATTACAGCAACCGCACCGGCGTGCGCGCCACCTGCGCCGATTGCCACGTGCCGCGCGACTGGACCAACAAGATGGTCCGCAAGATCAGGGCCAGCTACGAGCTGTGGGGCAAGGTCACCGGCAAGATCGACACGCCGGAAAAGTTCGAGGCCAACCGCATGGCCATGGCCGAACGCGAATGGGCGCGCATGAAGGCCACCGACTCGATCGAATGCCGCAACTGCCACAGCTTCGAGGCGATGAGCCAGGAAGTCCAGAAGAAGACCGCCCACAAGAAGCACACGGAGGCGAGACAAAAGGGCATGACCTGCATCGACTGCCACCAGGGTATCGCCCACCGGCTGCCCAGGGGCTTTCGCAAACCCGGCACGGAGGAGGAGGAGTGAGCGCGGGCGAGAGCGCCGCGCAGCCGTGCAAGTTCAAGGAGACCGGCATGGATCTGCGCATTCCCCGACAGTCGGACATGGCGCAGATGCTCGCCGGCTTTCCCCTGTTCCAGGCGCTCGACGAAACCTGCCGGGCGCGCGTGGCGGCGCGCGCGCGCGAACGCCGGCTCGACCGCAACGAGATCCTGTTCCAGAAGGGCGATCCGGCGCGCAGCCTGTATCTGGTCGTCTATGGGCAGATCAAGCTGGCCCTGCCGGGCGCCAACGGCAACGAGAAGGTGGTCGAGCTGATCGGCCCCCTGCAGAATTTCGGCGAGGAATCGCTGCTCACCGACAGCCCGCATCCGGTCTTCGCCCAGGCCGTCACCCCGTCCCTGCTGGTGCAGATCCAGAAAGACGCGATCCACGACCTGGTCGAATGCGCGCCGGCGTTCGCGCGCAGCATGCTGGCCAACCTGGCCCGCCACGCGCGCAAGCTGATCCAGGACGTGGAAACCTACACCCAGCACAGGGGCGCGCAGCGCGTCATCGGCTATCTGCACGATCATTGCCCGGCCGGCGGCAATCCCGACGTCAGCATCGCCGTCACCCTGCCGGCCTCCAAGCAGCTGATCGCCTCGCGCCTCAACCTGACGCCGGAGACGTTTTCGCGCATCCTGCGCGATCTGGAGGAAGCGAGCCTGATCGAGGTGCAGGGCAAGCAGATCCGGATCAACAACCTGCGCCGCCTGCGGGAATACGATTCCTGACGCGCTCCGTGCCGCGCCTGCGGCCGATTGCCGCAGGCGCGGCGCGCCGGCGGGCGCCCCGCGGAGGGATAATCCGCCCATGCACGCCGCCCCGGACGCCCTCCGTCTCGTCGCCCTGCGCCACCGCCTCGCCCTGCTGCGCTGGTGGCTGATCGGCGCGCTTCTCCTCGCCGTCCTGTCGGCGCCGACTTTCCTCGCCGTCGCCCTGCCGCTCGTCCCCCTGCTGGCCCTGCTGCTGCTGATGGCGGTATTCAACCTGGTCACCTGCCGCTGGGCGAACGCCGAGGAATTCCGTGCCGGCGACCTGGCCGGCCAGCTGGCGGTCGATCTGGTCGCGATGGGCATGATGCTCTACCTGACCGGCGGCGCGACCAATCCGCTCATCTCGCTGCTGCTCCTGCCGGTGGCGGTGGCCGCCTTCGCGCTGCCGGCCGCCTGGGCGGCCGCGCTCGCTGCGCTGGCCGTCGGCCTGTATTCCCTGCTGATGTTCCATGCGCTGCCCCTGCCGGTCGGCGATCCCCAGCGCGCGCTGCAGCTCCACCTGGGCGGCATGTGGCTCACCTTCGCGGTCAGCGCGGCGCTGCTGGTCTGGTTCGTCGCGCGCACCACCGCCTCGCTGCGCGCGCGCGACCAGGCGCTCGCCGCCGCGCGCGAGGAAGCCCTGCGCGACGCCCAGGTGGTCGCCCTCGGCCAGCTCGCCGCCGGCGCCGCGCACGAGCTCGGCACGCCGCTGGCCACCATGAACGTGCTGGCCGAAGAGCTTTGCGCCGATCCCCGCCTGCCCGTCGCCGCGCGCGCCGACCTCGACCTCCTGCGCCGGCAGATCGGCCTGTGCAAGGAGATCGTCGGCGGGCTGACGCAGCAGGCCGGCATCGAGCGCGCCGCCCAGCCGGCGGCCGCCGATGTCTGGCTCGCCGGCCTGCTGGCGCGCTGGCGCGCGCTGCACCCCGAAGCGGCCTGCGCCCTCGATCTGGCCGGGCCGGGCGCGCCGCCGCGCGTGCTGCCCGACGCCGCCATCGGCCAGGCCGTCGCCAACCTGCTCGACAATGCCGCGCGCGTCAGCCCGCGCGCCATGCGCGCCGTGCTCGACTGGGACGCGCGCGCCCTGCGCATCGCCGTGCGCGATCGCGGCCCGGGATTCCCGGACGAAATCCTCCGTTGCGCCGGCGCCCAGCCGCTCGCGTCGGGCGGCGCCGGCAGCGGCCTCGGGCTGTGGCTCGCGCGCGCCGCCATCGAGCGGCGCGGCGGCCGCCTGCTGCTGGAGAACGACGGCGGCGGCATCGCCCGCATCGAACTGCCGCTCGGGGAGACGCCGTGAGCCTGTGCGTGCTGGTCATCGACGACGACGCCACCTTCAACGCCGTGCTGTGCCGCGCCCTGGCGCGGCGCGGCTGGGCGGCGCGCGGCGCGACCGACGCCGCGGCCGCGCTGGCCCTGGCGCGGGCCGCCCCGCCCGGCGCGGCGGTGCTCGACCTCAACCTCGGCGGCGACTCGGGCCTCGCCCTGATCCGGCCGCTGCTCGAGATCGCCCCGGATTGCCGCATCGTGGTGCTGACCGGCTACGCCAGCATCGCCACCGCGGTCGAGGCGATCAAGCGCGGCGCGGCGCACTACTTCGCCAAGCCGGTCGAGGTGGACGCCCTGGTCGCCGCCTGCGCCGCGGCGCCGGACGCCGCCCCGGCGCCGCAGGGGCCGGCGCCCGCCACGCCGCTCTCGGTCGGCCGGCTCGAGTGGGAGCACATCCAGCGCGTGCTGCACGAGCACGGCGGCAACATCTCGGCCACCGCGCGCGCGCTCAGGATGCACCGGCGCACCCTGCAGCGCAAGCTCGCCAAGCGCCCGACGAAAACCTGAGCCTGCGCGCGCGAAACAGGCTGTGCGATTCCGCAAATCCTGTTACAATGCACGTCTTCGTTTGAACCGACGCGGAGCGGTAGTTCAGTCGGTTAGAATACCGGCCTGTCACGCCGGGGGTCGCGGG
>CAZZFN010000091.1:0-8503 GCA_964653505.1 uncultured Methyloversatilis sp. | reverse complement strand
GTCACCGCGCCGAGCATCGACTTGCGCGACAGCCCGGCCAGCACCGGCACGCCGATTTGCGCGATCCGCCCGAGATCGCGCAATAGCGCATAGTTATGCTCCGGCGTCTTGCCGAAACCGAAACCCGGGTCGATTAGCAAACGATCCTGGGCAATACCCTCCGCCACGCAGGCCAGCACGCGTGCGACCAGAAACGCCTGCACCTCGGCGACGACATCGTCGTAGTGCGGGGCATCCTGCATGGTGCGCGGCTCGCCCTGCATGTGCATCAGGCAGACCCCGACCTCGCTGCGCGCCACAACCTCCAGGGCGCCGGGCGCGCGCAAGGCCGCGATGTCGTTGATCAGCGCCGCGCCTTCGTCGATCGCCATGCGCATCACTTCCGGCTTGGTCGTATCGACCGAGACCGGCACGCCCCAGTCGCGTACCGCCCTGAGCACCGGCAGCAAGCGGCGGATTTCCGCTTCGACCGGCACGGGTGCAGCTCCGGGACGCGAGGACTCGGCGCCGAGGTCGAGGATGTCCGCCCCCGCGGCACGCTGTGCCTCTGCCTGGGCGAGCGCCGCGCGTGCGTCGCCGCCCACTCCGTCGCCAGAAAACGAGTCGGACGTAAGATTGACGATGCCCATGATGCGCGGGCGGTCGAGCGTCAGCGCATAGGGACCACAATACAGCGTTGTCATGCGCCGGATTCTACCGGCCGGAGCCGCCATTTCATGCACAATGGCGGCTTCGATCAACACACCCCTCAACACACCCCTCAACACACACTTGTGACCGCCCATGCACTCCGCACCGCGCGTGATCGCCACCCCCTATCGCCCCATCCCGCTGGTCGTGCCGGCAGGCATGAAACCGAACGAGTTCTTCAACAGCGCCGAGAACCTCGCCGACCTGATGCACAACAACGGCCTGCTCCACAATCCCGAGGGGCTACTGCTCTACCGCAAGGCGCTCGGTCACAGCAACCTGTTCGACTGCTCGATCATCTACAACACCTCGACCAGCATTCTGGACCCGCTCGGTCGGCCGGTGCGCCGCACGCAGGTGCCGGAAGCGGTACGCAACGTCTGGAACCGCATGAACCAGATCCTCATCGCCTTCATGCTGGAGCGCTATCCCGATCACGCAACGCATCTGGTGCTCGCCGGCGAGGCGAGCCTGGACGCCACCTGGCCGCTCTCCTCGCCTGGGGTGCCGTCGATCCGCATGCTGCACAACCACTTCATCGTCTTCGACAAGGCGGCGCTCGCCGCCGCGCCGCTGGCCGACCCGCACAACCCGAACCTGACCGACGGCGGCCAGCATTCCCTGTTCCAGGCCACCATGCACGACGTCTATCAGGCCTTCTTCGATGCCCTCGACCTCGACATCCTCGTCCCCTGCGGCGCGGACGTGTCGCGCCTCGGGCTGACCGGCTATCCGCAGGGACTGCCGAGCTGGGAAATCCGGGACGGGGCAGGCGCGCTCAAGGAGATACGCTTCTGGCAGGAATACGACATCGTCCTCAAAGGCTTCCTCGACTTCTACCGCACCTTCTTCGGCCAGGTGTCGACGCGCAACTCGCCGCTGCCCCAAGGCATCCATTTCCCCCGGCTCGTCGAAGAAAAACTGCTGTTCGACAACGACTTTCTCAAGGCCGCGAAAATGGTGCGCGACCAGTGCATCGGGGATGCGCAGTATGCGAACCTGATCCGCTGGCAGCCGGCCTTCAAGCAGCTGATCTACCGCAACGACGACGGCAAGCTGATCGTCACGATCAGCCAGAACTCGGTCGGCAACGCCATCACCGAACTGCTCGGCGTGGTGGTCGACCGTCAGCCCGATGCGCAGGCTTATGCCCGGGACGAACCTGCGCTACTCGAACAGTTGCTGGAAGTGCGCCGCCGGCTCGCGGCAGCCGATCTCGGCGACGGGATCGCTACTGCCCATTGGGGCGCAGACTAGCCGCCTGCCGCCCTGCGGCAGCGATGATGGGGCGGTTCGGGACGGGAGGCAACAGCCAGCCGAACAGCAGCGTCGCGGCAAATGCTCCCGCCAGCTGGGCCACAATGAACTCCGGCGTATCCGCCGGCCGGATGCCCGCAAAGGTATCCGAAGCCGCGCGGGCCAGGGTAACGGCCGGATTGGCGAACGATGTCGAGGCGGTGAACCAGTAGGCCGAGGCAATATAGGCCCCGACCGCGAACGGCGTCGTCCCGGGATGCCGCCGGACGCATGCCCAGATCACCGCCAGCAAACCGAAAGTGGCGACGAATTCGCTGAACCACTGCGGCATCCCCGTGCGAACCTGGGTCGAGGCGAAGAAGACGGGCAGATCGAACATCGCATGCGCGGCCGCAACCCCGAGGAAGGCCCCCGTCACCTGGGCCGCGACATATCCCGGCACCTCCCGCCACGGCAAGCCTCCCCGCCAGGCGAGCGCCAGCGTCACGGCCGGGTTGAAGTGGGCCCCGGATATCGGGCCGAAAGTCAGGATCAGCACGGCCAGGCCGGTGCCGGTGGCCAGGGTGTTGGCCAGCAGGGCGATGGCAACATTGCCGCCGGCCAGGCGTTCGCCCATGATGCCCGAACCCACCACCACGGCCAGCAGGAAGGCGGCGCCCAGCGTCTCTGCCGCCAGCTTTCTGGCCAGACCGTTCATGCGCAGCCCCTTCTCACGGATGTTCCTGCCCATGGATGCGCCGTGCTGCCGCGAGCGCCTCGGCGCGCGTCATGGTTTCCAGCGGCAGGGCGAGAAAGGCGTCGATGCGCGACTTGAGTTCCCGATAGGCCTTCTCGAAGGCCGCGCGACGGGCCTCGATGGGCTCGACGTGGGCGGGATCGTCGATGCCCCAATGCACGGTGGCGGGATGACCGGGCCACACCGGGCAGGCTTCCTTCGCCGCGTTGCCGCACACCGTGAAAATGAAATCGAAATGGGGAGCGGCGGCTGCGGCAAATTCGTCCCACGACTTGCTGCGTGCGCCCGCGCAGGGCACGCCGTGTGCTTCCAGAATCTCCAGCGCGACGGGATTCACCCGCCCGGCTGGCTGGCTGCCGGCCGAATGGGCGCTTACCCGGCCCTGGCCGAGATGGTTGAAGAGCATCTCGCCGAGGATCGAGCGGGCCGAATTGCCGGTGCACAGCACGAGGATGTTTATGGGCATGTCGTTTTTCCTGTCAGGCATGGAGCCCCCTGGCAGCAGTTTTCGGTGAGGAAGGCAATCAGATCGTTCATCGCCGGGTAATGGGCGGCGTAGTAGACGAAACGGCCTTCCTGCCGCGCGACCGCCAGGCCAGCCTGCGCCAGGGTTCTCAGGTGGAAGGACAGCGTGTTGGCGGGAACGCCCAGTCGCTCGCCGATCTCGCCCGCGGCCATGCCATCGGGGCCGGTTTCGACCAGCAGGCGGAACAACGCCAGACGGGTTTCCTGGGCCAAAGCGGCGAGAGCAATGATGGCGTCGGCAGATTTCATTTCATTAATTCCAGAACTGTGGAAATGATAATGTAAAACGCCGATGGAAACAACTTCCGTCTTGGTTGCCGAACCGAATTCGGCCTCCCCTTTCCGGCGCGACTGGCCGATAATAGGCGGCCATGAACGAATCCTCCCGCCCCGTTCTCGACCTGGAAGGATGGGTTGCCTACTTCACCCAGGCGAACATTCCGGTGTTGCGCCGTACCGAACAGCAGCTCGACGAGTTGCGTGCGGGCGCCGCCAAGGCGAATGCGCGCACGATCTCGGCGGTGATCCTGCAGGATCCGATGATGACGCTGCGCATGCTGGCCTTCATCGAGGCCAGACGCCGCAAGACCCAACTGACCGACATCACGACGATCGAGCGCTCGCTGATGATGCTCGGCATGGAGCCCTTCTTCGACCACTTCCAGAACCTGCCCATGGTCGAGGAGCACCTCAGGGATCATCCGCGCGCCCTGCTCGGCCTGCTCAAGGTGATCGGCCGCGCGCGCCGGGCAACCCAATGGGCGCGCGACTGGGCCATCCAGCGCCACGATCTCGACGTCGACGAAATCACCGTCGCCACCCTGCTCTACGACTTCGCCGAGATTCTCATGTGGTGCTTCGCGCCCGGCCTCGCCCTGCAGGTCGCCGAACGGCAGAAAGCCGACCGCAGCCTACGCTCCATAGCCATTCAGACCGAGATCTACGGCGCGCCGCTCTACCAGATCAAGCAGGCGCTCGCCCGCACCTGGCGCCTGCCCCAGCTGCTCACGACACTGATGGACCCGCGCAACGCCGAACATCCGCGCGTGCGCAACGTCAAGCTGGCGGTCGATCTGGCGCGCCATTCGGCAAACGGCTGGGACGACGCCGCCCTGCCGGACGATTACAAGGCAATCGAGGAACTGCTGCACATCAACCATGAAACCCTGATGCACCGCCTCGGACGCGACCTGCCCGCCGGCCCGGCGGACAACACGGCGGCCTGAGTCCGACAGGCTGCTAAGGTGAAACGCCTTACGTGCCGACCGCCACCGCCGGCGTTTCATCGACCGCGAGTGGACCGAGGTCGGCGATGCGGCGTTAGAATCCCGCCGCCGCGCCCTTGTAGCTCAGTGGATAGAGCGACCGCCTCCTAAGCGGTAGGTCTCAGGTTCGATTCCTGACTTGGGCGCCAGCAGAACCTCCCACCGCCCGAACCGCCCGATCTGCCCGCAGTCATTTGACCAGGGACAGGTGGGCGGGTCGTCGGGCAACGGGTTCCGAACCATCGCCCGACGCCGCGGCGTCGGCCGTGCCGTCGGCGCCGACTTTCCCCTCCGCGGCGGCGTCGGCGGGCACGACCTCGAAGGCCATGCCCTGGCCGTTCTCGCGGGCGTAGATGGCGGCGACGGCATCGACCGGCACGAGGACCGGATAGGAGGCGCCGTTGAAACGGGTCTGAAAGCTGATTTCCTCGTTGCCGAGAACCAACTGGTGCGTCGCCTCCGCGCCGATGTTGAGGACGATCTGGCCCTCGCGCACGAACTCGCGCGGAACGCGCGTGCGCGCATCGACCTGGACGGCGAGATAGGGGGTCAGTCCCTCATCCGCGCACCAGTCGCGGATGGCGCGGATGAGATAGGGCTTGGTGGACGCCATCGAGCGCAGGTTCTACGGCGCACAAATCAGCGGCGCATCACCTTTTCCGACGGCGTCAGCGCGTCGATGAAGCCTTGCCGCGAGAAGATGCGCTCGGCGAATTTCATCACCGGCGCGGCCGACTTGGGCAGTTCGATGCCGTAATGGTCGAGACGCCACAGCAGGGGCGCGATCGCCACGTCGAGCATCGAGAAGTCGTCGCCGAGCAGGAACTTCTGCTTGGCGAACAGCGGGGTGAGTTCGACCAGCCGGTCGCGGATGTGCGCCCGCGATTTCTCGGCCGTCTTGAGGTTGCGCTCCAGGACATCGATATGGCTGAACAGCTCGTGCTCCATCGTGTGCAGCAGCTGGCGCGCCTTCGCGCGCGTCTGCGGGTCCGGCGGCATCAGCTGCGGATGGGGAAAGCGCTCGTCGATGTATTCGTTGATGATGTTCGACTCGTAGAGCACCAGATCGCGATCCACCAGCACCGGCACGCGGTTGTAGGGGTTGATCACCGCGATGTCCTCGGGCTTGTTGAACAGGTCGACGTCGATCACCTGGAAGTCCATCTGCTTCTCGTAGAGGACGATGCGGCACCGATGGCTGAAGGGGCAGGTCGTGCCCGAATACAGGTTCATCATGGCGCTCGTTCCCCAGGAATAATCCGAATCACGCACCACGCGTCGCACGGGTGGATTCATGTCTCGATGTCCCATGGCAGAAAAGTTTCAGAAGTTAGTGAATGTCGCGCCAGTATTCGCGCTTGAGCGCATAGGCGAAGACGAACAGGACGGTCAGGGCGATCAGGACGACGACGCCCAACTCCCTGCGGTAGTTGCGCACCGGTTCGCTCATGTAGACGAGATACCCGACCAGGTCGGCGACCATCGCATCGTATTCCGCCGGTTTCATCGAGCCGGGCTTGACCAGGGTCAATCTGCCATCCGGCCCCATGATCTGCTCTCCTTGCAGTTCCCAGAGCGCATGAGGCATGCCGACGTTAGAGAACACCGTGTTGTTCCAGCCGCTCGGGCGGGAATCGTCGCGGTAGTAGCCGCGCAGGAAGGTATACAGCCAATCGGCGCCGTCATAGGAAATCGTCGAGCGCGCGCGCGCGATCAGGGTCAGATCGGGGGGGGGAGTGCCGAACCACTGCTTGGCTTCGGCGCGCTGCATCGCGATGGTCATCAGCTCGCCAACCTTGTCCTGGGTGAACATCAGGTTGTCCTTGATCTGCTGTTCGGTCAGGCCGATGTCCGTCAGGCGGTTGTAGCGCATGTAGGACGCCGAGTGGCAGTTCAGGCAGTAGTTGACGAAGACCCTGGCGCCGTTCTGGAGGGCGGCGTGGTCGCGGCTGCGATCGGGCGCCTTGTCCAGGCGCACATCCCCTCCCGCGGCAAAGACGAGCAGGGGAGCCCACAGCAGTGCAATCAGCAGTTTTTTCATTTATCGGTCACTCTTTCCGGTTCGGGCTTGCATCTGTCCAGCGACGTGTAGATCGGCATCAGCAGGAAGAACGCGAAATAAAGGATCGTGCAGATCTGGGCCAGCAGGGTGCGCCCCGGTGACGGAGGCAGGATGCCCAGATAGCCCAGGATCAGGAAGCTGACGACGAAAATCGCCAGCGCCCCCTTGTAGAGCGGGCCACGATAGCGGATCGACTTCACCGGGCTGCGATCGAGCCAGGGCAGCAGGAAGAAGATCAGCACGCCCAGTCCCATGAAGATCACGCCCCACAGCTTGGCGTCGATCCAGAAGAAGTTGACCGTGTTGGCGCGCAGGATCGAATAGAACGGCGTGAAGTACCACACCGGCGCGATGTGCGGCGGCGTCACCAGCGGGTCGGCGGGATAGAAGTTGTTGTACTCGATGAAAAAGCCGCCGCCTTCCGGCATGAAGAACACGACGACGGCGAAAACCATCAGGAAGACCACCACGCCGACGATGTCCTTCACCGTGTAATACGGATGGAAGGGAATGCCGTCGAGCGGAATGCCGTTGGCGTCCTTCTTCTTCTTGATCTCGATGCCGTCCGGGTTGTTCGAGCCGACCTCGTGCAGGGCGATGATGTGCGCGGCGATCAGCCCCAGCAGCACCAGGGGGATGGCGATGACGTGGAGGGCAAAGAAACGGTTGAGCGTCGCGTCGCCGATCACGTAGTCGCCGCGGATCCAGATGCCCAGATCGGGGCCGATCAGGGGAATCGCGGTGAACAGATTGACGATCACCTGGGCGCCCCAGTAGGACATCTGGCCCCAGGGCAGCAGGTAGCCCATGAAGGCCTCCGCCATCAGGCACAAGAAAATCAGCACGCCGAAAATCCACACCAGCTCGCGCGGCTTGCGGTAGGAGCCGTAGAGCATGGCGCGGAACATGTGCAGATAGACGACCACGAAGAAAGCCGAGGCGCCGGTCGAGTGCATGTAGCGGATCAGCCAGCCCCAGGGCACGTCGCGCATGATGTATTCGACGCTGGCGAAGGCGACCGGCACGCCCGATGCGTTCAGCGAAGCATCCGGCTTGTAATGCATCACCAGGAAGATGCCGGTGACGATCTGGATCACCAGCACCAGCAGGGCGAGAGAGCCGAAAAAGTACCAGAAGTTGAAGTTCTTCGGCGCGTAATACTTGGCCAGATGGTCGTTCCACAATGCCAGCAGGGGAAAGCGGGCATCGATCCATTCCAGCAGGTTGCCGCCGGCCGTGCCGTCGGACTTGTATTTTTCGACGTTTGCGGCCATCGCTCAGGTTTCCTTCTTGTCTTCGCCGATCAGGATCTTGGCGTCGGACAGATAAACGTGGGGCGGAATTTCGAGGTTGTCCGGCGCCGGCATGTTCTTGTAGACACGGCCGGCCAGATCGAACAGGGAGCCGTGGCAGGGGCAGAAAAAACCGCCCGGCCAGTCGGCCGTCATGCCGGATGCGGCGCCGACCTCGAATTTTTGCGTCGGGGAGCAACCCAGGTGGGTGCAAATGCCGACGGCCACCAGATATTCCGGCCTGATCGAGCGGTTCTCGTTCCGGGCGTATTCAGGCTGCATGTTGCGTGCCGAAGCCGGATCGGCCAGCTTGTCGCCCAGTTTGGTCAGGTTGTCGAGCATTTCCTTGGTGCGATGAATGATCCACACCGGCTTGCCGCGCCACTCGACGGTCATCATCTCGCCCGGGGCGAGCTTGCCGACATCGACCTCGACCGGGGCGCCGGCCGACTTGGCCCGCTCCGAAGGAGCGAACGAACTGACGAACGGCACCACCGCCGCCACGCCCGCCACCCCTCCGGCGACCGAAGTGGCGACCAGCAAGCGACGCCTGCCGCAATCCACTGCATTGTCACAACCCATGGTGATTCCCTAAAAATAAAAAAAGCGAATGCCGATAACCCCGCGATTGTACTCAAACCGATTGGGGATTCAAAGCCTTGATTCACCAACATCA
>CAZZFN010000090.1:0-8806 GCA_964653505.1 uncultured Methyloversatilis sp. | reverse complement strand
TGCAGCAGGAAGAGGAACTGCGCGAGCTCTGGACGCTCGCCGAGAAGCTCGAAGGCCTGACGCGCAACGTCGGCATGCACGCCGGCGGGGTGCTGATCGCGCCGGGCAAGCTGACCGACTTCTGCCCGCTCTACTCGGCCGACGGCGGCGCGACGGTGAGCCAGTTCGACAAGGACGACGTCGAGAAGGTCGGCCTGGTGAAGTTCGACTTCCTCGGTCTGCGCACCCTGACGATACTTGCCGAGGCGGTGCGCTTCGTGAAGGACGTCGAAGGCGTCGAGATCCGGCTCGAAGACCTGCCGCTCGACGACGCCGCGACCTACGACGGCATCTTCAAGAACGCCAACACCACGGCGGTGTTCCAGTTCGAATCGCGCGGCATGAAGGACGCGCTGGTGCAGGCGCGACCCGACTGCATCGAGGACCTGATCGCCCTGAACGCGCTCTACCGGCCGGGGCCGATGGACTTCATCCCGAGCTTCATCGCGCGCAAGCATGGTCGCGAGCGCGTCGCCTACCCGCATCCGAGCCTGGAAAAGGTGCTCGGCTCCACCTACGGCATCATGATCTACCAGGAGCAGGTGATGCAGACGGCGCAGGTGGCCGCCAACTACACGCTCGGCGGCGCCGACCTGCTGCGCCGCGCGATGGGCAAGAAGAAACCCGAGGAGATGGCCAAGCAGCGGGCGATCTTCGTCGCGGGCGCGGCCGAAAACGCCATCGGCGCGGACAAGGCCAACGAGATCTTCGACACCATGGAGAAGTTCGCCGGCTACGGCTTCAACAAGTCGCACGCCGCCGCCTACTCGCTGGTCGCCTACCACACGGCCTGGCTCAAACGCCACCATCCGGCGGCCTTCATGGCCGCGACGCTGTCGTCGGAAATGGCCGACACCGACAAGGTGCAGTTCTTTTTCAGGGACGCCCGCGACAACGGCCTCGTCTTCCTGCCGCCGGACATCAATACCGGCACGGTGCGCTTCACCCCGGTGGACGCCCGCACCATCCGCTACGGGCTGGGCGCGATCAAGGGTACCGGCGAATCTGCGCTCGGCGCGATCCTCAGGGCCCGGGACGCCCACGGGGGAGGCCCCTTCGTCGACCTGTTCGACTTCTGCCGGCGCATCGACCGGCGCACCGTCAACCGGCGCGTGATCGAGGCGCTGATCCGCGCCGGCGCCTTCGACAGCCTCGACGATCACCGCGCCAGGCTGCTCGCCTCGGCCGGCCGCGCCCTCGACGCCGCGGAGCATGCGGAAAGGAACGCCCATCAGGGCGGCTTGTTCGATCCGCCCGGTCCCGCGGCAAGTCGGGAGCTGCACTACATCGACGCGCCGCGCTGGGATGAGCGCGAGCGCCTGCTCAACGAGAAACAGGCCCTGGGTTTCTACCTCTCTGGCCACCCGTTCGACGCTTGTGCCGCGGAAATCTCGGCATTCGTCAGGCGACGCCTGGCCGAACTCGAACCCCAGCGCGAGCCGGCTCTGCTGTGCGGCATGGTTCACGCCATCCGCCCCCAGATGTCGCGGCGCGGCAAGATGGCCATCGTCACGCTCGACGACGCCACGGCGCAGGTCGAAGTCTCGGTATATAGCGAACTATGGGACGGGCTGCGCAACAAAATCCGCCCGGACGAAGTGCTGGTGGTCGAAGGCAAGGTCAGCCGCGACGATTTCAGCGGCGGGCTGCGCGTCGTCGCCGACAACCTGCTGACGCTGGCCGAGGCGCGCGCGCGCTTCGCGCGCATGCTGAGAATCGCGCTCAACGGCAGCAGCGACGGCGCCACGGCCGGGCGCCTGCGCGATCTGCTCGCACCCTGGCGTTCGGGCGACGGCGCCTGCCCGGTGCGGATCGCCTACCGCAACGCCGAGGCGGAAACCGAGCTGGCCCTGCCCGACAACTGGCGCGTGCGGCTCGACGACCGTCTGATGGCCGAGCTGACCGACTGGCTCACGCCGGAAAACGTGCGGGTCGTCTACGGCTGAGCGCCGCGCACCGATCCAGACAGACGGCGTTTTCTATACCGAGGCGCGCTGCTCGAAGCTGCCGAACTCGCCCGCGCCCAGCTCGACCGCAACCTGCGCGACCACCGCATTGGGCGGGCCGCGGCGCGCCCAGTCGATGATCGCGGCCACCTGTTCGGCGCTGCCCGCCACCATCGCCTCGACGCTGCCGTCGGCGCGGTTGCGCACCCAGCCGGCGACCCCGAGGCGCTGCGCCTCCTGCACCATGCTGCCGCGGAACCACACGCCCTGCACCCGGCCGGTGATGCGCAAGCGACGCACTTCGATGATTGGCGGTTTCATTTTTCGATACGAGCGAACACCTGTAGTTGAACACGACAACGCTTGTATTGCTGTGTGTCGTCAATCGTGGTGAATTCCTTGCGGTGGCGCAAAACATCCGCCAGAGGAACAACAGGCCACGCCTTCATTCGCCACCCTCTGCATCGCCACTGCGCGCGATCCGCCGCGCTTCCAGCTCGCACCGCGTCTTGTCCAGTTCATCGGCCAGCAATTTTTCATCCGGCAGTACGGTTTGGTATTCGGCGGCCAGCACCTTGTTGGGCAGGCCTTCCAGCGCGTAGTGGGCTTCGGCCGCGCCTTTTTCGGCGCAGAGGATCAGGCCCACGGGCGGGTTCTCGCCCGGCTTCATCCAGTGCTCGCGGGCATAGTTCAGGTACAGGTGCATCTGGCCGGCATCCGCGTAGCCGAACTTTCCGACCTTGAGGTCGATCACCAGCAGGCACTTGAGGCGGCGGTGAAAGAACAGCAGATCGATCCGAAACCAGCTGTCATCGATGCGCAACCGCCGCTGGCGGCCGACGAAGGCGAAATCGTCACCCAGTTCCAGCAGGAAGTCGGCCAGGTGCTGGATCAACGCGTCTTCGAGGTCGGACTCGGAGTATTCGTCCTTGAGGTTGAGGAATTCCAGCACGAAGGGGTCTTTGATGGCCTGCTCGGGCGTGAGGGCGTCGCCGGGTTCGGCCACTTCGCCCTTTTCCAGCATCGCTGCCTTGTTGGTGGACAGCGCGGTGCGCTCGTAGAACTGGCTGCCGATCTGGCGGTTCAGTTGGGCAATGCTCCAGCCACCGCGCAGTGCTTCGGTTTCGTAGAAGGCGCGGGCCTGCGGGTTTTTGACCGAGAGCAGACGCACATAGGCCGACCAGGACAAAGGAAAGGCTTGGGCCAGGGCGGACAGATCGGGGAATTGGCCAGACGCCATCGGGCGAATTGCCAGCGTGGGAGATTCGCCAGACGGCATCTGGCGAATTGGGGAGGTGGAAGATTTGGCAGACGGCATCTGCCAAATCTTTTCCGGTGGCCAGGTCAGGTAAAACAGGCGCATCTGTTGCAAATTGCGCCTGCTGAACCCCGAGCCAAACCGGGCAGATAAATCTTCGGCAAGGCGCAACAACAAGGCTTCACCGTATTCTGCCCGTTCCTGCCCACCTTGTTCGCCTTCGACGATGCGCCGGCCGATTTCCCAGTAACTGGCCGTCATCACCGCATTGACGCTGCGCGCGGCGGCACGGCGTGCAGCCTCCAGCAACGCAACGATGTCGGCGTGAACGGCAGCGTAGTCGGCCTGCTCCGGTACAGATGGTGTGGCGCGTTCTGTCATCCTACGGTTTTTAGGATCATTTGACTTTCATCCCCGGCGTCGCACCGCTGTCGGGCGCCAGCAGATACAGGCCCGCGGTCTTGCCCTCGGGATCGGAAGCCGCGAGCACCATGCCGGAGCTGGTGCCGAACTTCATCTTGCGCGGCGCCAGGTTGGCGACCATCACCGTCAGCCGGCCGACCAGCGTGGCCGGGTCGTAGGCCGCCTTGATGCCGGCGAAGACCTGGCGCATGCCGAGCGGGCCGAGATCGAGGGAGAGCTTGAGCAGCTTGTCGGCGCCCTCGACGTGGGAGGCCGAGGCAATGCGCGCGATGCGCAGATCCGCCTTCATGAAGTCGTCGATGGAAATGTAGGCGGGCTGCTGCATCTTGTCCTCTGTCTGTTGCTGGTGCTGGGCGTGGCGCTGCGGGGATTGCGGATCGGAAGTCGGTGCTGGCGGGACGGCGGCCAGCGACTCGCGGTTGACCGCGAGCAGCGCCTCGATCTGCTTCGGCTCGATGCGCGCCATGAGGTGCTCGTAGGGATCGATCGTATGCGCCGGCGGCAGGACGAAGGCGGCGTCGCGCCAGTGCAGCGGCGCGACGTTGAGGAATTCCTCGGCGCGCTGCACCAGCTTGGGCAGCACCGGCTTGAGGTAGAGCGCCAGCAGGCGGAAGGCGTTGATCAACATCGTGCAGACCACGTGCAGCTCGCGCTCCTGGCCGCCCTGCTTGGCCAGCTTCCACGGCTGGTGCTGGTCGACATACTGGTTGACCTGGTCGGCGAGCGCCATGATGCGGCGGATCGCGCGGCCGAAGTCGCGCTGTTCGTAGCAGCCGGCGATTTCCTCGGAGGACAGGAGCAGCTCCGGCAGGCTGCCCATGAAGCGGTCGTGGAAGGCCTCGTCGAGCAGCTTGCCGTCGAACTGTTTGGCGATGAAGCCGGCTGCTCTACTTGCAATATTGATGAACTTGCCGACCAGGTCGCTGTTCACGCGGCTGACGAAGTCGTCGAGGTTGAGGTCGATGTCCTCCATCGTGCCGTTGAGCTTGGCGGCGAAGTAGTAGCGCAGCCACTCGGGATTGAGGCCCTGCTGCAGGTAGCTCTCGGCGGTGATGAAGGTGCCGCGCGACTTCGACATCTTGGCGCCATCGACGGTGAGGAAGCCGTGCGCGAAGACGTTGGTCGGCGTGCGATAGCCGGCGTGCTGCAGCTCGGCCGGCCAGAACAGCGCGTGGAAGTAGAGGATGTCCTTGCCGATGAAGTGGTAGAGCTCGGCCTTGGAATCGGGCTTCCACCAGGCGTCGAAATTCAGGCCGCGCTGCGTGCAGAGGTTCTTGAACGAGCCCATGTAGCCGATCGGCGCGTCGAGCCAGACGTAGAAGTATTTTCCCGGCGCATCGGGAATCTCGAAGCCGAAGTAGGGCGCGTCGCGCGAGATGTCCCAGTCGGTCAGCTTGTTTTCGCCCGCGTTGCCGAGCCACTCATGCAGCTTGTTGGCGGCCTCGGCTTGCAGGCGGCCGCGGCGCGTCCAGTCGCGCAGAAAGACCTGGCAGCGCGGATCGGAAAGTTTGAAGAAATAGTGGTCGGAGCTTTTCAGCTCGGGTTTCGCCCCCGAGACGGCGGAATACGGATTCTTGAGTTCGGTCGGCGCGTAGGCCGCACCGCAAGCCTCGCAGGAATCGCCATACTGGTCTTTGGCCCCGCACTTCGGGCATTCGCCCTTGATGAAGCGGTCGGGCAGGAACATCTGCTTGACCGGATCGTAATACTGCTCGATCGCGCGCACCTCGATCAGGCCGGCGGCTTTCAGCTTCCGATAGATGTCCTCGGAGTAGGAACGGGTCTCGTCCGAGTGCGTGCTGTAGTAGTTGTCGAAGGCGATATGGAAGCCGGTGAAATCGCGCAGATGCTCGCCATGCACGCGGGCGATGAGCTGCTCCGGCGCGATGCCTTCCTTCTCGGCGCGCAGCATGATCGGCGTGCCATGGGTGTCGTCGGCGCAGACGTACCAGCACTCGTGGCCGCGCATCTTCTGGAAGCGCACCCAGATGTCGGTCTGGATGTATTCGACCAGGTGGCCGAGGTGGATGGCGCCGTTGGCATACGGCAGGGCGGAAGTGACGAGGATCTGGCGCGCGGACATGGCGGATAACCCGATGGATCAGGACGGCGATTCTAGCCTGTCGATTTTTGCGGGGAATCGCCGGCCCATTGTCCGGGGTTGGGGGATCTCGGAGAGGGATACTTTGCACATAAGAACCATTCTCATGTAAGATAGGAAAAGTTCTCGTGCCAGGGAGAATCCCATGTATGTCTGTGTCTGCCACGCCGTCACCGACCGCGACATTGAAGATGCCATTGCCGGAGGCTGCTGTTCCCTGAGACAATTGCGGGAGCAGCTCGGCGTCGGCAAGACCTGTGGCCGGTGCGCGAGGTGCGCGCGCGAGGCGATGCGGGGTTCCGCGGAGCCGCGCGCCTCCCAACCCCCCGTGCAGCCGCGCACCTGAGTGCGGCGTGATCAGGAGACAACCCCATGAAAGGCGACAAGAAAGTCATCCAGCTGTTGAACAAGTGTCTCGTCCATGAGCTGACCGCCATCAACCAGTATTTCCTCCATGCCCGCATGTACAAGAACTGGGGCTTTCATGCGCTTGCCAAGCATGAGTATGAAGAATCCATCGAGGAAATGAAGCATGCCGACAAGCTGATCGAGCGTGTGCTCTTCCTCGAGGGGCTGCCCAACCTGCAGGCTCTCAACAAGCTGCTGGTCGGCGAGAGCGTGGCCGAGTGTCTGGCCGGCGACCTGAAACTCGAACATGGCGCCCATGCCGACACCAAGGCCGCGCTGGCCTACTGCGAGGAAGTCAAGGACTATGTTTCGCGCGACATCCTGGAGGACATCCTCGACGACACCGAGGAGCACATCGACTTCCTCGAAACCCAGATCGAGCTGATCGAGAAGGTCGGCTTGCAGAACTACCTGCAAACCGCGATGGGAGGAATCGAAGGCTCCTGAGCCGACCCGGCAGGACTCGGGGCGGCCCTCCGTTTTCCGGGAATCGCTTGAAGATTGGCGTTTCGCCCCAAGCTGGCGTGACTGCCATGACTTTTCGTCCCGATCTCAAGAGGTAGCCGCCATGCCCTTCACCGAGCAGTCCGTCCAGGAGGCCCTTCGGGCCGTCATCGACCCCAACACGCAGAAAGACCTCGTCGCCGGCCGCAGTGTCAAGAACATCAAGATCGCCGGCGCCGACGTCTCCCTCGACATCGAGTTGGGTTACCCCGCCAGGAGCCAGATCGAGCCGATCCGCAACGGCGCGATCGACGCGCTCAGGGCCGCCGGGGCGGCCAATGTCTCCGCCAACGTCTACCAGAAGATCGTCGCCCACTCGGTGCAAAAGGGCGTGAAGCTGGTGCAAGGGGTCAAGAACATCATCGCCGTCGCGTCGGGCAAGGGCGGCGTCGGCAAATCGACCACCGCGGTCAATCTTGCGCTCGCCCTGGCCGCCGAGGGCGCGACGGTGGGCATCCTGGATGCCGACATCTATGGCCCGTCACAGCCGCAGATGCTCGGCATTCCCGACAGCCAGCCGGAATCTGCCGACGGCAAGAAGCTCGAGCCGATGCTGGCCCACGGCCTGCAGGCGATGTCGATCGGCTTCCTGATCGATCCCGAGACGCCGATGGTCTGGCGCGGCCCGATGGTCACCCAGGCGCTCAACCAGCTGCTCGGCGACACCAACTGGCGCGATCTCGACTATCTCGTCGTCGACCTGCCGCCGGGCACCGGCGACATCCAGCTCACCCTCGCCCAGCAGGTACCGGTCACCGGCGCGGTGATCGTCACCACGCCCCAGGACATCGCCCTGCTCGACGCGCGCAAGGGCCTCAAGATGTTCGAGAAGGTCGGCATCCCGATCCTCGGCATCGTCGAGAACATGAGCATCCACATCTGCTCGCAGTGCGGCCACGAGGAGCACATTTTCGGGGCCGGCGGCGGCGAGAAGATGTGCCGGGACTACGAGACCGAACTGCTGGGGTCCCTGCCGCTCGACCGCAACATCCGCGAGCAGGTGGATGGCGGATCGCCCTCCGTGGTGGCCGAACCCGACGGTCGCGTGGCGGAGATTTACAAGGGCATCGCGCGCCGCATCGGCGTCAAGATCGCCGAAATGGCCAAGGATCACTCCGCAAAATTCCCCAGCATCGTCGTGCAAAACACCTGAACGCCTCGGCTTTATGGTGTAATTCGCAGCGCCCCGCCCAGCCGGGGCGCTGTCGTTTTGGGGGGATGAACCGGATGAGCATCAAGTCGGACAGGTGGATACGCCGCATGGCGCGCGAGCACGGCATGATCGAGCCGTTCGCGCCCGATCTGGTGCGCGAGGTCGAGGGTCGCAAGATTGTCTCCTACGGCACCTCCAGCTATGGCTACGACATCCGCTGCGCCGACGAATTCCGCGTGTTCACCAACATCAACTCGACCATCGTCGATCCGAAGAATTTCGATCCGAACTCCTTCGTCGAGGTGGCCGGCAAGGGGTTTTGCGTCATTCCGCCCAATTCCTTCGCGCTGGCGCGCACCGTCGAATACTTCCGCATTCCGCGTTCCGTCCTGACGGTATGCCTGGGCAAGAGCACCTACGCGCGCTGCGGCATCATCGTCAATGTCACGCCCTTCGAGCCCGAGTGGGAAGGATTCGTCACCCTCGAGTTTTCCAACACCACGCCCCTGCCCGCCAAGATTTATGCCGGCGAAGGCTGCGCCCAGGTGATCTTCTTCGAAGCCGACGAGATCTGCGAGACCTCCTACCGCGACCGCGGCGGGAAGTATCAGGGCCAGATCGGCGTCACCCTCCCCAAGATTTAAGGAGCCGCCATGCGCTTCCATTTTCCCGTCATCATCATCGATGAGGACTTCCGCTCGGAAAACGCCTCGGGCCTGGGCATCCGCGCGCTGGCCGACGCCATCGAGAAGGAGGGCATGGACGTGCTGGGCGTGACCAGCTACGGCGATCTGACCTCGTTCGCCCAGCAGCAGAGCCGCGCCTCGGCCTTCATTCTCTCCGTCGATGACGAGGAGCTCGCCCACGAGGAAGAGGCCACCATCGCGGAGCTGCGCGCCTTCGTCGAGGAAATCCGCCACAAGAACGCCGAGATCCCGATCTTCCTGCACGGCGAGACGCGCACCAGCCGCCAC
>CAZZFN010000089.1:0-8857 GCA_964653505.1 uncultured Methyloversatilis sp. | reverse complement strand
CCGGCCAGATCCCCTTCGCAGCCAACGGCCGCGCGCTGGGGCAGGGCGACACGACGGGCTTCGTCAAGATGCTGGCCTGCGCGAAGACCGACCGTATCCTGGGTGTGCACGTCATCGGCGCGAACGCCTCGGAGCTGATCGCCGAAGCGGTCACGGCGCTGGAATTCGGCGCCAGCGCCGAGGACATCGCGCGCATCTGCCATGCCCATCCGACGCTGTCCGAGGCGATGCACGAAGCGGCGCTCGCAGTGGACAGGCGGGCCTTGCACTTCTGAATTGGCGCAGCGCAATTCCGACCTCTTCCCGCGCGACGCGCTGCTCTACGCTTTCGCCGCAGCGCTGACGGCGCGCGGCAGTGCGGCCGACGCGGCGCAGCAGGCCGCGGCGCGGCGGCTGCAGACGTTCTACGACGAGCTCGTCGCCTTCAAGGCGGCGCGCCGCACGAAATTGCGCAAGCTGCTCGTGCATCCCGAATTGCCGCGCGGCGTCTGGCTCTGGGGCGGCGTCGGGCGCGGCAAGAGCTTCCTGATGGATTGCTTTTTCGATGCGCTGCCTTACCGGCGCAAGCGGCGCGTGCATTTTCACGCCTTCATGCGCGAGATGCACGAACGTCTGAAGCAGCTCAAACACGCGCAGGATCCGCTGGCGCAGGTGGCCGCCCAGGTCGCCCGGGAAACGCGGCTGATGTGCTTCGACGAGTTCCACGTTGCCGACATCGCCGATGCGATGATCCTGGCGCGCCTGATGCAGGCGCTGTTCGATGCGGGCGTGGTGTTCTGCATCACCTCCAACTATCCGCCCGCCGGCCTTTACCCGAACGGCCTGCAGCGCGAGCGCCTGCTGCCGACCATCGCGCTGCTCAACGACAGGCTCGACGTCGTCAGGATCGATGCCGGCATCGATTACCGGCTACGCGCGCTGGAACAGGCGGCCGTCTACCTCCTGCCGGCGGACGGCGACGCGCGCACGCTGCTGGAGCAAACCTTCGCGCGCGTCGCGCACGGCGCGGGTCATGCACGTCCGCTGCATGTGCTCGGGCGGGAAATTCCCGTGGTGCACCGCGCGCCCGGCGTGGCCTGGTTCGACTTCGCCGCGCTGTGCGGCGGGCCGCGCTCCCAGCTCGACTATCTCGATCTGGCGCATCGTTTCCACACCCTCTTCCTGTCCGGCGTGCCGCAGATGGGGCCGGAGCGGGCCGACGAGGCGCGCCGCCTGACCTGGCTGGTCGATGTCTGCTACGACCACCGCGTCAAGCTGGTGGTCGCCGCCGCCGTGCCGGCCGAGGAACTCTACGTCGCCGGGCCGCAGGCGGGAGAGTTCGCCCGCAGCGTCTCGCGCCTCGTCGAGATGCGTTCGCACGACTATCTGGCCAGCGCCCACCGGCGTTACGAAACGCATCGACCGGCACCGTAGTGCCGCTGCGCCAGGCGATTCTGCTCGATGTCGAAGAGATGGCAGCGGTTGCGGCCGCCCTGCTTGGCGGCATACATGGCGTGGTCGGCATGGCGCAGCAGGGTGTCGGGGTCGGCATCGTCGAAGGGATAGATCGTCAGGCCGATGCTGGCGGTGATGCGCACGGTTGCGCCCTCGAGTTCGTAGGGCTCGCCCAGCGCGACGAGCAGGCGCTCGATGGCGTTGTTGCACTCGTCGATGGTGGCCAGATCGCCGAGCAGCAGGACGAATTCGTCGCCGCCGAGGCGACAGACGGTATCGTCGGCGCGCGTGTGCTCCCTGAGGCGCTTGGCCACCAGCACCAGCAGCTGGTCGCCGGCCTTGTGGCCGAACGTGTCGTTGATCGGCTTGAAATCGTCCAGATCGAGGTAGGCGATGGCGAGCAGGCGCTGGGCGCGCTGACTGCGCGCCATGGCCTGGGCGAGCCGGTCGGCCAGCAGGGCGCGGTTCGGCAGCCGCGTCAGCGGATCGTGGTGGGCGAGATGCTCGAGTTCGCGCTGGTGGCGGTTGCGCGCGTCGGCGTCGCGGGCGAGCGCGGCCGCCATCCGGTCGAAGTGCTCGGCCAGCATGCCGATTTCGTCGCGGCTGCGAATGGCGATGCGCTGGCCGAAATCGCCCTGGGCGACGCGCCGCGTGGCTGCCAGCAGGCGGCCGACATGGCGCGTGAGCAGATGGCCGAGCAGGGTCAGCAACAGCAGCGAGAGCAGCATCGTGGCGCCGGCGATCAGCAGGCTCTGCCTGAGGACCTTGTCGCGCAGTCCGGCCAGGCCGGCGAGCGAGAGGCCGAAACGCACGCTGCCGACATGCGTCTCCCCCGGCAGGGTGAGCGCGATGTGCATGTCGTAGGTCTGGTCGGCCAGCGCCGCCAGGACGTCGGTATCGGTGCGGCGTTCGTGCGGCGGGGCGCCGGCCTGGCCCAGCACCTCGTCGCGCGGGCCGAGCACCACGACATAGCGGAGTTCGCTCCGGTTACCGGACACCAGCTTGTCCAGGATCGCCTCGATCTCGCTGTGGTCGCGCTGGAACACGCGGCCGGCGAGGGCGGCGTTGAACAGCGGGGCCAGGGCGTCGAGGCGGGCCTGAGTCTGGGTTTCGAGCGAGGCGGTGACCAGCCGGTAGCCGTTGGCGACCAGCAGGGCGAGCATCAAGATCTGGATGACGACGGCGGCGGCCACCAGCCGGAAACGGATCGAGCGGTACCAGGGGACGACGGGGCCGGAATGTCTTGCCATCTGCGCGTCAGGGCTTTTCGAGCGCGGCGGTGTAGGGGTCCATGCGCTTCAGTGCGGCCGCATCGACCGGGCGGAAGTCGATCTGCTGGGACTGCGCGAAATAGGCTGTGCCGGCGGCGCTGGTGCCGAAACCGAGCAGCGCCCGACGCAGGCGGCCGAGGGTTTCCGCACCGAGACGGGGATGGGCGAGGACGATGAAGCCGGGGATCGTTTTCGAGCGCCAGACCTCGCGCAGGACATCGTGTTTTTCGGGCGGGGCTTTTTCCCACAGCAGGGTGCCGGTGGCGCCTGCGTCGGCCTCCCGGCGCACCAGCGCCTCGAACACGTTGGAAAAATTGCGGGTATCGACGAAGCGCACGTCGCGGCCGATTTCCATACCCGACTCTTTGAGCGCGAGGTCGACCAGCTGGTAGCTCAGCGACAGGCGGGCGCCGACCGCCAGGGAATGTCCCGCGAGGTCGGCGAGCTGGCGGATCGGCCCGTCCCGGCGGGCGACCACGACGATGGCGATCGAGTAACCGGTCTGGGCGAGCGGCAGATAGCCGTCGCGCCTTTCGGCCAGGCGCCCCAGGTGAGGTGCGACAAAAACGATGTCGTACTCGCCCTGGCGCGTGCGCTCGATGAAGCGCTCGAAATCCGGGGCGGAGCGCAGGCCGACCGGACGTTCGAGCGAGCGGGTCAGATGGTCGCGCAGCGGGGCGAACTGGGCGGCGATCTGGCTTGCCGACAGATAGGGGTAAACGCCGAACACCAGCTCGCCGGCCGCTGCCCGCGCGGGCAGGCTGGCGGCCGCCAGGAGGCAGGCTGCCGCCAGCAAGGCATGAAAAACTGCACGAAATCCCACCCCGCCCGTCATGGTGACGCAACTTGTTGTTTTTGCGAAGGCGGCAATCATGCCATATTCTTCTGTCTTGCGGTGGTTATTCCCCCGGGTTTTCGGCCAGGCGTTTCAGCGCGTAGAGCCGGTCGAGCGCCTCGCGCGGACTGAGTGCATCCGGGTCGAGCGCCCGCAGCGCCGCCAGGGCCGGGTGCTCTTCCGGTTCGAAAGTCGGCGCTGGCAGGACGGCGCCGGGCGTTGCAAACAGGTCGGGCTGCGGCGCGGCGGCGACGGCGCGCTGCTCCAGCTCGACGAGGCGGCGCTGCGCCTCGCGCAGCACCGCGGGCGGGATGCCGGCCAGCGCGGCGACGTGGATGCCGTAGGACTGCGAGGCCGGCCCCGGCTCGACCGCGTGCATGAAGACGACCGTCTTGCCGTGCTCGACCGCGCCGAGATGCACGTTCGCGCATTCGGCGTGGTCCGCGGCGAGCTGGGTGAGCTCGAAGTAGTGCGTCGCGAACAGCGTCCAGGCGCGCGTCTTCTCTACGAGGTGGCGCGCGATCGCGAAGGCCAGCGCGAGGCCGTCGAAGGTCGAGGTGCCGCGCCCGATCTCGTCCATCAGCACGAGGGATTTGTCGGTCGCGCCGTTGAGGATCGCCGCCGCCTCGGTCATCTCGACCATGAAGGTCGAGCGGCCGGAAGCCAGATCGTCCGATGCGCCTATTCTCGTGTGGATCGCGTCGAGCGGGCCGAGCCGGCAGGCCGCCGCCGGCACGAAGCTGCCGCAGTGGGCGAGCAGCACGATCAGCGCGGTCTGGCGCATGTAGGTCGACTTGCCGCCCATGTTCGGGCCGGTGACGATCAGCATGCGGCGCTTCGGATTCAGATCGAGGTCGTTGGCGATGAATGAATCCACCTGCCGCTCGACCACCGGATGGCGTCCGCCGCGCATCTCGAGGCAGGGATAGTCGACGAACTCCGGCCGGCAGTAGTCGTAACGCCGCGCCGCCGTGGCGAAGGCGCACAGGCCGTCGAGCTGCGCCAGCGCACGGGCGATGCGCTGCAGCGCGGCGATGTGCGCGGTCAGCGCGTCCAGCAGTGCGTCGTAGAGGCGCTTTTCCAGCGCCAGGGCGCGTTCGTTGGCGGAGAGCGCCTTGTCCTCGAAGGCCTTCAGCTCGGGCGTGATGTAGCGCTCGGCGTTCTTCAGCGTCTGGCGGCGCCGGTAGTCGTCCGGCACCTTGTCGGCGTGCGCGTGGGTGACCTCGATGTAGAAGCCATGCACCTTGTTGTACTCGACCTTGAGGCTGGGAATCTGCGTGCGTTCCTTCTCGCGCGCCTCCAGCTCGATCAGGAAGGCGCCGCAGTTGCTCTGGATTGCCCGCAGCTCGTCGAGCCCGGCGTCGAAGCCCGGACGGATCGCGCCGCCGTCGCGCAGCAGGGCGGGCGGCTCGGCGGCGATGCTGCGTTCCAGCCGGTCGAGGCAGTCGACGGGGATGGCGAGGTCGTCGCGCAGGGTGTGCAGCAGCCCTGCGCAACCGGTGAGCAGCCCGGCGAGCTCGGGCAGCTGCTTGAGCGTGTCGCGCAGCGCGGCCAGTTCGCGCGGCCGCGCGGACTTCAGCGCGATGCGGCTGCCGATGCGCTCGACGTCGGCGACGCCCTTGAGCGCGTGCGTCAGCCGGTCGAGCGGGCCGTCGTTGTTAGCGCCGAGCAGTTCCGCGATCGCGCCGTGGCGGGCGGCCGCCTGCGCGCGGTCGGTCAGCGGGTGGTGCAGGCCGTGGCGCAGCCAGCGCGTGCCGGCCGCCGTCGCACAGCTGTCGAGCAGCGAGAGCAGGGTAGGGGCAGGCTCGCCGCGCAGCGTCTCGGTGAGTTCGAGGTTGCGGCGCGTCGCGGCGTCGAGCCGCAGCCACTGCGACTCGCGCTCCAGCGTCAGCCCGGTGACGTGCGCGAGCGCCTGCAGCTGCGTCGCCTGCGCGTAGCGCAGCAGGGCGCCTGCCGCACCGAGTGCCAAGGCGGATTCCTCGCCGTCGGGAATGAAACCGGCGAGGTCGCGCGTGCCGAAATGCGCGGCGAGCAGTTGCACGGCGCCGGCGGCGTCGAAATGCCAGTCTGGCCGTCTGACCGGAACCGACTTTTGCTCGGGCAGCACGGGATGGACGTTTTCGCCAAGCAGTATCTCGGCGGGCTTGAGGCGCGTCAGCTGCGCGGGCAGGGCGCTCGCGGCCGTTTCGAGCAGGCGCAGTTCGCCGCTGGCGAGGTTGAGCCAGGCCAGTCCCACCCGTTGGCGCTCAGTCGCCATGGCCAGCAGCAGGCTGTCGCTCTTGTCGTCGAGCAGCGCGGCGTCGGTGAGCGTGCCGGGCGTGACGATGCGCACCACCTGCCGCTCGACCGGCCCCTTGCTCGCCGACGGATCGCCGATCTGTTCGCAGATCGCCACCGACTCGCCGAGCTTCACCAGCCGCGCGAGATACTGCTCGACCGCATGGTAGGGCACGCCGGCCATCGGAATCGGCTGGCCGGCCGACTGGCCGCGCTTGGTCAGCGCGATGTCGAGCAGCCGCGCCGCACGCTCGGCATCGGCGTAGAACAGCTCGTAGAAATCCCCCATCCGGTAGAACAGCAGCACGTCCGGATGCGCCGCCTTGAGCCGCAGATACTGGGCCATCATCGGCGTATGGCGGGCGATCTCCTCGACGGCAGGCGGCGAAGTTTTGCTCTCAAGAAACACGAAGGGCCGTCCCGAGTGTTTCTGCCCCTTGAGGGGAGAACCGAGCGTAGCGAGGTTTTCGGGGTGGGCTCATGCGGTGGGGAAGAATGTGCCCGGACGGCGCGCGCGTGGATGTCGGCCAATTATACTGGCGGCCCTCCATGAGCTCGGCAACCCTGATGAATCTCGCGCGGCGCCTGCTGCACCTGTGGGTGCGGCTGCGCGTCTTTCCGGAGTCGCCGGTGGCGGTCGATGCGGCGCGGCCCGTGTGCTACGCCCTGCGCGAGAGCTGGCTGAGCGACCGCCTGGTGCTGCGCGAAGCCGTGGCGCGCGCCGGCCTGCCGGGGGTGGACCGGCCGCTCAGGCTGGGCAGGCGCCGTCTGGCCAGCGCCGACTTCGCCCTGGCGCGCGGCTGGCGCCCGTTCGGCCGGGCGCGCGCCATCCACGGCATGCCGCCGCGCCTGCAGCGTCTGATCCAGGCGCTGGCGGACGATCCGGCCGCCGACGTGCAGATCGTCCCCGTGACCGTGCTGTGGGGGCGCGCGCCCAGGCAGCAGGACGGCATCCTGCGCGCGCTGCTGGCCGAATCGTGGCAGCGCCGCCATCCGTTCGGCCACTGGCTGGCGGTGCTGATCCACGGCCGGCAGACCCATGTGCATTTCGGCCAGCCCTATTCGCTGCGCGCCCTGCTGCAGGACGCCGCCGATCCGCTGCATGCGACCAGGAAGGCGGCGCGCCTGCTGCGCGGGCATTTTCGTCGTCAGCGCGAGCTGGCGATCGGGCCGGACGTCTCGCATCGCCATACCCAGGTCGAGGCCCTGCTGGCGATGCCCGCGGTGCAGACGGCGATCGGCGTCGAGGCCGCGTCGCGCCGCATTGCCCCGGAACAGGCGCGCGAGCGGGCGCGTCGCCATGCGCTGGCGATCGCCTCCGACTACTCCTACAGCGCGATGCGCGCCGCCGAACTTTTCCTCGCCTGGGTATGGACGCGCCTGTTCGACGGCGTCGAAGTGCGCAATCTCGATTTGCCGAGGAGTGTCGCGCCCGGCCAGAGCATCGTCTATCTGCCGTGCCATCGCAGCCACATCGACTATCTGCTGGTTTCCTACATCCTCTACCGGGCGGGAATGTCGCCGCCCCACATCGCCGCCGGCGAAAACCTCGACCTGCCGATCCTCGGGCGCATCCTGCGCGGCGGCGGCGCCTTTTTCCTGCGCCGCAGCTTCAAGGGCGATCCGCTCTACGCCACGGTGTTCGGCGAATATCTGCACCGCATGCTGGCGCAGGGCTTCCCGCTCGAATACTTCATCGAGGGCGGCCGCAGCCGCAGCGGCCGTTTGCTGCCGCCCAAGACCGGCCTGCTGGCGATGACCGTGCACAGCTTCCTGCGCCGGCACGAGCGGCCGCTGGTGTTCGTGCCGATTTATCTGGGCTACGAGAAGCTGGCGGAAGGGGCGAGCTTCGTCGAGGAGCTGTCCGGCCGGCCCAAGCAGCGCGAATCGCTGCTCGGCCTGTTTTCCGCGGCGCGCGTGCTGCGCCGTCATTTCGGCAGGGTCTACGTGAATTTCGGCGCGCCGCTGGCGCTGGCGGAGTGGCTCGATGCGCATCATCCCGGCTGGAGAACGTCCGGCGACGGCGAGGAGCAGCGCGCCGCGTCCGCCGCCATCGCCGACGAGCTGGCGCGGCGCATCAACGATGCGGCGCTGGTCAATCCGGTGAATCTGGTCGCCCTGGCCCTGCTGGCCGCGCCGCACGCTTCGGCCGACGCCGTCGCCCTGGCGCGCCAGATCGAGCATTTGCGCGCCCTGGTCGATGCCGGACAGATGGCCGCGCCGCAAGAAGGCGCGGCCTGTATCGCCGCCGCGCTGCGGCTCGGGTCGGTGCGGCGGCTCGATCTCGCCGACGGCGCGCGCATCGTGGCCGATGCGCGCGAGGCGGCCATGCTCGCCTATTTCCGCAACAATGTGCTGCACCTCTACGCGCTGCCGGCGCTGGTCGCGAGCCTGCTGATCCAGCACGAGGCCCTGACCGAGTCCCGCCTGGACGACATGGCGGCCGGGCTGTTCGGCCTGCTGCGCGACAGCCTGTTCCTGCGCTGCACGCTGGGGGATCTGCCGCGGGCGGTGGATGGCGCGCTGGCGCGCCTGGCCAGCCGCGGCCTGGTCGAGCGCGCGGCGGGGTGGGCGTGCGCGCCGCGTGCGGGCAGCGAGGCGCGCACGGCGCTGGCCTGGATCGGGGAGACCGTCCGGCCGCTGCTGACGGCGGTCAGCGCCGGGTCGCGCTGACGCAGTCCTTGACCAGCCCCGGCCCGCGATAGACCAAGCCGGAATAGACCTGCACCAGCGTCGCGCCGGCGGCCAGCTTGGCCCTGGCCTTCGCGCCGTCGGTGACGCCGCCGACGGCGATGATCGGCACTGCGCCCCCCAGCGCGGCGGCGAGCTGCTTGACGACGCGCGTGGACGCCTCGAACAGCGGCGCGCCGGAAAGTCCGCCAGCTTCTTCGGCGTTGGGTTGGCCGGCGACCTGGCTGCGGTCGAGCGTCGTGTTGGTGGCGATCGCGGCGTCGATGCGGTGGCGCTTCAGGGCGTCGGCGATGCTGGCGAGCTGCGCGTCGTCGAGGTCGGGGGCGATCTTCAGCGCCAGCGGCACGTA
>CAZZFN010000088.1:0-8928 GCA_964653505.1 uncultured Methyloversatilis sp. | reverse complement strand
CTGATCGCCGGACTGAACGCCGAGCATCGGGCCGAGCAACTCGCGGCGCTGGCCGGCGAGGAATGACCACGATCGCGGCGCTGCTGGCGGCGGCGCGCCGGCGCATACCCGCAAGCGAGGCGCGCCTGCTGCTCGGCCATCTGCTCGGCCGTTCCCATGCCTGGCTGGAGGCGCATCGCGACGATCCGCTCGACGCGGAAATCGCGGCCCAAATGTCGGCGCTGGCGGCACGGCGCGCGGCGGGCGAACCCGTCGCCTATCTGCTCGGCCAGCGCGAGTTTTACGGCCGCGAATTCCGCGTCACGCCCGACGTGCTGATCCCGCGTCCCGAAACCGAGCTGCTGGTCGATATCGCCAAGGCCAAAATCGGCGCTGGCGGGACGGCACGGGTTCTGGATCTGGGCGCCGGCAGCGGCTGCCTGGCCGTTACGCTGGCGCTCGAACTGCCGCGGGCGCGGGTGACGGCCGTCGATGTGTCGCCGGCGGCGCTCGCGGTCGCACGCGGCAATGCGCAGCGGCTCGGCGCGCAGGTCGCATTTGTCGAAAGCGACTGGTTCGCCGCGCTGCCGCCGCAACGCTTCGAGCTGATCGTCGCCAATCCGCCCTATGTCGCGGCGGGCGATGCGCATCTGCGGCAGGGCGACCTGCGCTTCGAACCGGTCGACGCCCTCACCGACCATGCGGACGGCATGACGGCGCTGCGCCGCATCGTTGCCGCCGCCCCCGCCTGGCTGGTCGACCGGGGCTGGCTGGCGTGCGAGCACGGTCACGATCAGGCCGCCGCGCTGCGCCAGGCGCTGGGCGCCGCCGGGCTGCAGAACGTCGAGCAATGGCGCGACTGCGCCGGCATCGTGCGCGCCGGCGGCGGCCAGTATTGTTTTTCGTGCGAATAATCAATAAAATCGCGCCCTTTTCCCCATCCACCGAACCCAGAGGTCCCGCATGGTCGTCATCCGTCTCGCCCGCAGCGGCGCCAAGAAGCGCCCGTTCTTCAACATGGTCGTCGCCGACTCGCGCAACCGGCGCGACGGGCGTTTCGTCGAGCGCGTCGGCTACTACAACCCCAAGGCCGCCGCCAACGAAAAGGCGCTGTCGATCGACGCCGCGCGCCTGGCCTACTGGCAGGGCAAGGGCGCGCAGCTGTCGCCGACCGCCGCGCGCCTGGTGAAACAGGCCGCCGCCGCGCAGGCCGCCTGATCCCGCGATGATCGTCCTGGGGCGGATCGTTGCCCCATACGGGGTGAAAGGCTGGTTGCGGTTGCACCCCTTCGGCGACGATCCCGGGCGCTGGCGCGAGATCGGGCGCTGGTGGCTGGGCCGCGACGAGCAGGACTTCTCGGGCTGGAAATCCTGGCCCGTGCAGACGATGCGGCAGCACGGCAACGGCTGGGTGGCGAAGCTGACGGGTATCGAGGATCGCGCTGCCGCCGAGCAACTGGTCGGGCAGTTCGTCGGCGCACCGCGCAACGCGTTGCCGGCGACGGAGCAGGATGAGTATTACTGGGCCGACTTGGTCGGCCTGACGGTGGTGAATGAAAAGCAGGAAACGCTGGGACGCGTGACCGCACTGATCGAGTCGGGCGCCCATGCGGTGATGGTCGTGCGGGAAGGCGAAGGCGATGCGGCGGTCGAAAGGCTGTTGCCCTTTGTCGGGCAGGTGGTGAAGGATGTCGATGTGCCGGCCGGCGCGATGCGCGTCGACTGGCAACGCGATTGGTAATGACAGGAGGCTGCGATGCTGCGCTTCGATGTCGTCACGCTGTTCCCGGAGATGTTCGCGGCGGTGACGGCGTGCGGCATCAGCCGGCGCGCGCTGGAGCGCGGGTTGTGGCGGCTGGAATGCTGGAATCCGCGCAATTTCGTGGATCGGGCCGACAATGCCTACGGTTCGGTGGACGACCGGCCCTTCGGCGGCGGCCCCGGCATGGTGATGCAGGCCCGTCCGCTGGAAGCGGCGATCGGCGCGGCGAAGGAGGCGCGCGGCGGAGCAGGTCGGGTAATCTGCCTCTCGCCGCAGGGCCGACCGCTGAATCATGCCCGGGCGAAGGCGCTCGCCGCGGGCGACGGGGCGATCCTGCTGTGCGGCCGCTACGAGGGGATCGACGAACGCGCGATCGCGCGCTGCGTCGATGAGGAGGTGTCGCTGGGCGACTTCGTGTTGTCCGGCGGCGAGATCGCCGCCCTGGCGCTGATCGATGCCACGGTGCGGCAACTGCCGGGGGCATTGAACGACGCAGCCTCGGCGCTGGAAGATTCGTTCGCAGAGGGTGCGGAGGGGCTGCTGGACTGTCCGCATTACACGCGGCCCGAAGTGTATGAAGGAATGCCGGTGCCGGACGTGCTGCTGTCCGGGCATCATGAGAACATCCGCCGCTGGCGACTCAAGCAGTCGCTGCTGCGGACCCGGGAGCGCCGCCCGGAGCTGTTCGCCTACTGGCTGGCGCAAAGGAGTGCTCGCGGTCTGAGCAAGGAAGAAGCGCACCTCCTGCGCGAGATCGAACAGGAGCTCTGCGGTCGTGACGATGCAAAGTGAAAAGGAATAAAACGACATGAACCTGATTCGGCAACTGGAACAAGAAGAGATCGCCCGCCTGGGCAAGGCCATCCCCGAGTTCGCCCCCGGCGACACGGTGGTCGTCAACGTGAATGTGGTCGAAGGCGAGCGCAAGCGCGTCCAGGCCTTCGAGGGCGTGGTGATCGCCAAGCGCAACCGCGGCATCAACTCGGCGTTCACGGTGCGCAAGATTTCCTCCGGAGAGGGCGTCGAGCGCACCTTCCAGACCTACTCCCCGTTGCTGGCCAGCATCGAGGTGAAGCGCAAGGGCGACGTGCGCCGCGCCAAGCTCTACTACCTGCGCGAGCGCTCCGGCAAGTCGGCGCGCATCAAGGAGAAGCTCACCAAGAAGGTCGAAGCCGCCACCAAGGAGTAAGCCTTTCTTGCACCAACAGGACGCTCCGGCGTCCGTTGGGGGGTGCGGTGCCGCTCAGGCGCGCTTGTTGCGTTCGATCAGCGCGTAGGCCGAGTGGTTGTGGATCGACTCGAAGTTTTCCGACTCCACCGCATAGGCGTCGATGCGCGCATCGGCGTTGAGCACGCCGGCGACGTCGCGCACGATGTCCTCGACGAACTTCGGGTTGTCGTAGGCCTGCTCGGTGACGTGCTTTTCGTCGGGACGCTTGAGCAGGCCGTAGAGTTCGCAGGAGGCCTGGCTTTCGGCCATCTGGACGATTTCCTCGATCCACACGAAGCTGTTGGTGGCGGCCGTGATGGTGATGTGCGAACGCTGGTTGTGCGCGCCGCGCTCGGAAATTTTCTTCGAGCAGGGACACAGGCTGGTGGCCGGCACGACGACGCGCGTGGTCTGGCGGAAGCGGTCGCCGTCGAGAATCTCGCCGATGAAGGTGACTTCATAGTCGAGCAGGCTGCGCACCCTGGAGACGGGCGCTTCCTTGTTGATGAAATAAGGGAAGCTCATTTCCAGGTGGCCGGTCTCGGCCTCCAGCTTGCGCACCATCTCGCGCAGCATCGGTTCGTAGCTCTCGACCGAGATTTCGCGCTCGTGACCGTTGAGGATCTCGACGAAGCGCGACATGTGCGTGCCCTTGAAGTTGTGCGGCAGGCCGACGTACATGTTGAAGCTGGCGATGGTGTGCTGCACGCCGCCGCTCTTGTCGAGTACCTTGACGGGGTGGCGGATCGACTTGATGCCGACCTTGTTGATCGGCAGCTGGCGGGAATCGGCGCTGGATTGGACGTCGGGAATGGCCATGGCGATGTCTTTCGGGTTCACGGGAAGGTCTCCGGGGGATGGGGGGCGCCGCCTGCACGATCCCAGGCGGTCGGTCTGTCACCCTATATAACATTCCCGACTGAATATCTCAAGTAATCGGATCGATAAAATGTGCGATGCGGCCGGCGAGGGTCGCCGCGTTCAAGCCGAGTTCGGCAAGCATCTGTCCCTGCTCGCCGTGTTCGATGAAGCTGTCCGGCAGCCCCAGCCGCAGCAGCGGCCTGACGATGCCCAGCGCCTGCAGCGCCCGGGCGACCTCGGCGCCGGCGCCGCCGATCACGGCGTTTTCCTCCACCGTGACCAGAAATTCGTGTGTGTCCGCCAGTTGGCGCATCAGGTCGACATCGAGCGGCTTGACGAAGCGCATGTTGGCGACGCTGGCATCGAGCGTCGCGCCTGCCTCGAGCGCGGCAGCCAGCAGGGTGCCGAAGGCGAGGATCGCCACGCGCCGGCCCTGCCGGCGCACCTCGCCCTTGCCGATGGCGAGGGCGTCCAAAGTCGGCGCGGGCGGGACGGCAGGTCCGGCGCCGCGCGGATAGCGCACCGCGGCCGGGCCGGGATGGCGCCAGGCGGTCGTCAGCATGCGGCGGCATTCGGCCTCGTCGGCCGGCGCCATGACCACCAGATTCGGGATGCAGGCGAGGTAAGACAGGTCGAAGGCGCCCTGGTGCGTCGCGCCGTCGGCGCCGACCAGCCCGCCGCGGTCGATGGCGAAAGTGACGTCGAGGTTCTGCAGCGCAACATCGTGGATCAGCTGGTCGTAGGCGCGCTGCAGGAAGGTCGAGTAGATCGCGACGACCGGCTTCATGCCGCCGCAGGCCAGACCGGCGGCGAAGGTCACCGCGTGCTGCTCGGCGATGCCGACGTCGTGGTAGCGCTGCGGGAAATTCTCGGCGAAGCGGGTCATGCCCGAGCCTTCGCACATGGCCGGCGTGATGCCGACCAGACGGTCGTCGGTCGCTGCCATGTCGCACAGCCAGTCGCCGAAGACCTGCGTGAAGGTGAGCTTGCCGCCGCCTTTCCCCGCGGCAATGCCATTGCTGGCGTCGAACCTGGAAACGCCGTGGTAGAGCACCGGATCGGCCTCGGCGAGCTTGTAGCCCTGACCCTTCCTGGTGATGATGTGGAGGAACTGCGGGCCCTTGAGCCGGCGCAGGTTTTCCAGCGTCGGGATCAGCGCTTCGAGGTCGTGGCCGTCGATCGGGCCGATGTAGTTGAAGCCGAGTTCCTCGAACAGCGTGCCCGGCACGAACATGCCCTTGACGTGCTCCTCGGCGCGCTTGGCCAGCTCGAGCAGCGGCGGAGCGACGGAGAGCACCTTTTCGCCGGCCTTGCGCGCGGCGTTGAAGCTGCGGCCCGAGAACAGGCGCGCGAGGTACTTGTTGAGCGCGCCCACCGGCGGCGAGATCGACATTTTGTTGTCGTTGAGGATCACCAGCAGGTTGGCGTCGATCACGCCGGCGTTGTTGAGCGCCTCGAAGGCCTGGCCGGCCGACATGGCGCCGTCGCCGATGACCGCCACGACATGACGGTCTTCGCCGCGGTCGCGCGCCGCGACCGCCATGCCCAGCGCGGCCGAGATCGAGGTCGAGGAATGGCCGACGCCGAAGGTGTCGTAGGGACTCTCGGCGCGCTTCGGAAAGCCGGAGAGACCATCCTTCATGCGCAGGCGCGCCATGCCGGCGCGCCGCCCGGTGAGGATCTTGTGGGCGTAGGTCTGGTGGCCGACATCCCACACCAGCCGGTCGGCGGGGGTGTCGAAAACGTAATGGAGAGCGATCGTCAGCTCGATGGTGCCGAGGTTCGACGACAGGTGGCCGCCGGTCTTGGCGACCGATTCGAGCAAAAAGGCGCGCAGCTCCTCCGCCAGCGCGGGCAGGCGCTCGCGCGGCAGGGCGCGCAGGTCGGCCGGGTCGTCGATGCCTTCGAGCAGGGGGTGAGGGGTCATCAGAAAGTGCGTTCGGCGATGTAGTCGGTCAAGGCGGCGAGACGTCCGGTTTGCAGCGGGCAGGCGGTCAGTGCCGCGTGGGCCTGCGTGCGCAGTTGCGCGGCAAGTTCCCTGGCGCGCGCCAGGCCGAGCATGCTGACATAGGTCGGCTTGTTGCGTGCGGCATCCTTGCCGGCGGTTTTTCCCAGGGTGATCGTGCTGCCCGCGGCGTCGAGGATGTCGTCGACGACCTGGAACAGCAGGCCGGCGCGGTTGGCGTAATGGCCGAGCGCCGCCAGCGTCGCATCGTCCGCCGCGCCGCAGTGCGCGCCGAGCAGCACCGCCGCACGGATCAGCGCGCCGGTCTTGCGGATGTGCATGAACTCGAGTTCCTCGAGCGTCAGGGCCGTGCCGACGGCAGCGAGGTCGATGGCCTGGCCGCCGGCCATGCCGCGCGAGCCGGCCGCTTGGGCCAGCAGGGCGATCATCGCAAGTCGGCGCTGGGCCGTCCCAAGCCGACTTGCGCCCCCCCGTGGGGGGCAGCGAGCCGGGGTTGCGAGCGTGGGGGGCTCTTCAAGTCGGCGCTGGCGGGACGGCATCACACTATCCGCAATCACCTGGAAAGCCAGCGTCTGCAGCGCATCGCCGACCAGCAGTGCGGTCGCCTCGTCGAACTCGACATGGCAGGTGGGGCGGCCGCGCCGCAGCATGTCGTCGTCCATGCAGGGCAGGTCGTCATGCACCAGCGAGTAGGCGTGGATCAGTTCGAGCGCGCAGGCGGCGGCGTCGAGCGCCCGCGCATCGGCGCCGAACGCCTCGCCGGCGGCATGGCACAGCAGCGGCCGCATGCGCTTGCCGCCCCCCAACACGGCATAACGCATCGCCTCGTGCAGGCGCGCGGGGGCGGTCGCGCTTGCCGGCAGCCAGCGGTCGAGCGCGCTTTCGGTACGGCGCCGGATGCCGGCCGCCCAGTGCTCGAAGGGCTCGCTCAATCGGCACCGCCTGCGCCGTCGAGGATGCGGATCTTCTGCTCCGCCTGGCCGAGGGTGTGCTGGCAATGCTTGAGCAGAACCTGGCCGCGTTCGTAGGCTGCCAGGGCGTCTTCGAGGGGCAGACCGCCGCTTTCCAGCGTCTGGACGAGGCGCTCGAGTTCCTGCAGGGCGGCCTCGAAGGAGGCAGGGGGGGTGGGCGAGGCGGATTCCATGGTCCGAAACAAGGTTGCGAACCCCGCAAAATAGCCCATGGCGCCCCTTCCGGTCAAATCGTCGGTATACTTCCCGTGCCTGTGTCTGTCCCGCTTTTCGCAGGCGGTGTGCCGGTTTCCGGGTATCTTTTTCTTGGGGGTTGGTGATTCATGTCCGACATCGCATCGAGGGCGCACCTGTCACCGGGCGTTTCCCAGTTTCCCGTCGAATGGTATTTCGACGAAAGGCTGTTCGAGCTGGAGAAGAAATTCATCTTCGATGCCGGTCCGGGTTACGTCGGCCACGAGCTGATGGTGCCGGAGCTCTACAACTACCGCTCGACCGAGTGGACCGATCACTCCCACCTCCTGGTGCGCCAGCCGGACGGCGTCTATCGGATGTCCAACGTCTGCCGCCACCGCCAGGCCATCATGCTGCAAGGCAGCGGCACGGCCGACAAGACCATCGTCTGCCCGATCCACCGGTGGACCTACGATACGCAGGGCGCTCTCGTCGGCGCCCCGCATTTCCCGGCCAACCCCTGCCTCAACCTGCACAAGGAAAGGCTCGAGTCCTGGCGGGGCCTGCTGTTCCGGGGGCCGCGTTCGGCCCATGCCGACCTGGCGGGCATGCAGGTCGCCGGCGAGTTCGATTTTTCCGGCTACCGGCTCGACCGCGTCGAGCTGCACCCATGCAACTACAACTGGAAGACCTTCATCGAGGTCTATCTCGAGGACTACCATGTCGCGCCCTACCACCCGGGCCTCGGCAACTTCGTCACCTGCGACGACCTGACCTGGCAGTTCGCCGACTGGTATTCGGTGCAGAAGGTCGGCATCACCTCGCTGGCCAAGAGCGGCTCGAAGACCTACGCGCAGTGGCACAAGGCCGTGCTCGACTACTACAACGGCGAATTGCCGAAGCAGGGCGCCGTGTGGCTTACCTACTACCCGAACATCATGGTCGAGCGGTATCCGCACGTGCTGGTGGTGTCGACGCTGATCCCGCAGGACGTCGACCGGACGCTCAACGTCGTCGAGTTCTATTATCCCGAGGACATCGCGCTGTTCGAGCCCGAGTTCATTCAGGCCGAGCAGGCCGCCTACATGGAGACCGCCATCGAGGACGACGACATCGGCGCGCGTATGGACCGCGGCCGCCATGCGCTGCTCAAGCAGGGGCGCAGCGAAGTCGGCCCCTACCAGTCGCCGATGGAGGATGGCATGCAGCATTTCCACGAGTTCTATCGCCGCATCATGGGAGCCGACCCCGAAAGCGCTGCCGCGCTCTCCCCTCAAGGGGCAAAAACCGAGGCACCGACCCGAAAATGATAACTGTCGACCACACCGCCGAACGCGTTACCCTTGCCGTCATGGGCGAGTTCACCCTCGCCGACTTCACCGAGTTCGAGGAATACCTGATGGCCAACGACTTGCTCGACGGCAGCCACGACCTGCTGTTCGATCTCGCCGAGATGTCCGGCTTCACCGTCGACATGGCCTGGGAAGAGATCAAGTTCTCGCGCCTCCACGGCGGCGACTTCAGGCGCGTCGCGGTGGTGACCGACAGCCAGTGGGTGGCCTGGAGCGCCTGGCTGGAGAAGGCCTTCGTCCAGGCCGAGTTGCGCGTCTTCGAGGATGCCGCCGCGGCGCGGGACTGGCTGGCCGAGGGGGGCGAATGATGTCGGGCGCCCTGGTCCGCGCCGACACGCTCGCCGCCCATCTGGACGATCCGGACTGGCGCGTCTTCGACTGTCGCCACGATCTTGCCAACACCGAATATGGTGCGCAGGCTTACGCCCAGGGTCACATCCCCGGCGCCCTGTTCATGCATTGCGACCGCGATTTGTCCGGGCCGCCGACGGGCAGGAACGGGCGCCATCCGCTGCCCGACATCGCCACCTTCGCCGCGCGCCTGGGCGCCTGCGGCGTGGGAGCGGAGACGCAAGTCGTCGCCTACGACAACGAAGGCGGCGTGTTCGCCTCCCGGCTCTGGTGGATGCTGCGCTGGCTGGGCCACGACAAGG
>CAZZFN010000087.1:0-8947 GCA_964653505.1 uncultured Methyloversatilis sp. | reverse complement strand
CGAAGGCGTGCAGCGGCTGGCCGAGTTCGAGCATCACGTAGTTGGTGACATCGACCAGCGCGGAGATGGAACGCACGCCGCAGCGCTCGATGCGCCGCTTCATCCAGCCGGGCGTTTCTGCCTTCGCATTCACGCCGCGCACGATGCGGCCACAGTAGCGCGGGCAGGCGGCGGGGGCGTCGAGCACCACTGCGCGGGTTTCGTCATGCACGGCGGCTACCGGCTCGATGGCGGGCAGCGTGAGGGGCGCGCCGGTGAGCGCGGCCACTTCGCGGGCGATGCCGGTGAGCGAGAGGCAGTCGGCGCGGTTGGGCGTCAGCTTGAGGGTGATCAGGTTGTCGTCGAGCGCGAGATACTCGCGCACGTTCCGGCCGATCGGCGCATCCGCGGGCAACGTCAGCAGGCCGCCGTGGTCTTCGGAGAGGCCCAGCTCGCGCGCCGAGCACAGCATGCCGTGGCTCTCGACGCCGCGCACCTTGGCCTTCCCGATCTCGATGCCGGGCAATTGCGCACCGACCAGCGCGCAGGGCACGACCAGGCCGGCCGCGGCGTTGGGCGCGCCGCAGACGATCTGCAGGATGCCGTGTTCGCCAGTATCGACGGAGCAGAGTTTCAGCTTGTCGGCATCGGGATGCTTCTCGGCGCTGAGGATGCGCGCGACGACGACATTCGAAAAGTCAGCGCCGGCGGGACGGCACTCCTCGACCTCGAGGCCGGCCATGGTGAGCAGGTGGCACAGCTCGTCGGTGGAGAGCGGCGGATTGACGAGGGCGCGCAGCCAGGATTCGGGGAATTGCATCTTGGCCTATTGAAACTGGGAAAGAAAGCGCAGGTCGCCGTCGAAGAACAGGCGCAGGTCGTCGATGCCGTAACGCAGCATGGTCAGGCGGTCCGGGCCCATGCCGAAGGCGAAGCCGGTGTATTTCTCGGGATCGATCCCGCCAAAGCGCAGCACGTTGGGATGCACCATGCCGCAGCCGGCGATCTCGAGCCAGCGTCCTTCGAGCGTGCCGCTCATGAAGGCGACGTCGATCTCGGCCGACGGCTCGGTGAAGGGGAAGAAGGAGGGACGGAAGCGCACCTTGAGGTCGTCGCTCTCGAAGAAGCGGCGCAGGAAGTCGGCCACCACGCCCTTGAGGTCGGCGAAGCTGACCTGCTCGCCCACCCACAGGCCTTCGACCTGATGGAACATCGGCGAGTGTGTGGCGTCGGAGTCGACGCGATACACGCGGCCGGGGCAGATGACGCGGATCTCGGGCATATGCTCGAGGTGCTTGTACTTCTCGACGTGGGCCAGCATGCTGCGGATCTGCACCGGGCTGGTGTGGGTGCGCAGCAAGACATCCTCGCGCACCCTGCCCCCACGTTCATCTGTATCG
Source organism: uncultured Methyloversatilis sp. (assembly GCA_964653505.1). Classification (GTDB taxonomy): domain Bacteria; phylum Pseudomonadota; class Gammaproteobacteria; order Burkholderiales; family Rhodocyclaceae; genus Sulfuricystis. The sequence goes on along the minus strand of CAZZFN010000087.1, from coordinate 7,568 downwards.
AGCAGGTAGAAGGTGTCGTGCATCGAGCGCGCCGGGTGGTTCTCGGGCGTGTTCAATGCCGTGAAGTTGTGCCAGTCGGTCTCGATCTCGGGACCGTCCGCGACCTCGAAGCCGATCGAGCGGAACAGCTGCTCGATGCGGTCGAGCGTGCGCATCACCGGGTGGATGGTGCCGCGCGCCTGGCCGCGGCCCGGCAGCGTGACGTCGAGTGCTTCGGCCGCCAATTGCGCTTCGAGTTGCGCGTTCTTCAGGTCATCGCGCCGGGCGGCCAGCGCGGCCTCGATGCGGCTCTTCGCGTCGTTGACCGCCGCGCCGGCGCTCTTGCGTTCCTCGGGCGGCAGCTTGCCGAGTCCCTTGAGCAGGGCGGTCAGCGAACCTTGACTGCCGAGGTAGGCCGCCTTCACGTCCTCAAGGCGTGCCAGCTCGCTCGCGGCGGAAAAATCGGCCGCGGCCTGCGTGACGAGTTGTTCCAGATTTTCCATACGGATCACAGGGAGGCCTCCATTGCCACTGCGTGCAACCGAGGGCCTCCCTCCGCTCTTCGCTTGCGGTCAAGCGCCGAGCTTGGCCTTGGCCTGGTTCGCCAGGGCGGCGAAGGCCGGCTTGTCGAAGACGGCCAGGTCGGCCAGCACCTTGCGGTCCACCTCGATGGAGGCCTTCTTCAGGCCGTTCATCAGGGTGCTGTACTTCATGCCCAGCTCGCGGGCCGCCGCATTGATGCGGGCGATCCACAGCGCGCGGAACTGGCGCTTTCTCTGGCGGCGGTCGCGGTACTGGTATTGCCCCGCCTTCATCACCGCCTCCTTGGCGATGCGATAGACGTTCTTGCGGCGGCCGCGATAGCCCTTGGCCGCGTCGAGAACCTTCTTGTGGCGCGCGCGCGCCGTCACACCCCGCTTGACTCTGGACATGTCATCCTCTCCTTAGGCGTTGGGCAGCATGGCGCGGATGGACTGCTTGTCCGACGCGTGCACGGTCTGCATGCCGCGCAGCTGGCGCTTGCTCTTGGTGGTTTTCTTGGTGAGGATGTGGCGCTTGAAGGCGCAGCCACGCTTGATGCTGCCGGACCCGCGCACCTTGAAGCGCTTGGCGGCCCCGCTCTTGGTTTTCATCTTCGGCATCGAAGATCTCCTTTTTGACACGGCGCTGGGTGGCCCCCGATCCGGGAACGCTTCGACAACCCACGACCGCTTGTTGGTACTGCTGACTGCCTTGCTGCTACTGCTTAATGCTTGACCTGCTTCTTCGAGGGCGCCAGCACCATGATCAGCTGGCGGCCCTCCATCTTGGGAAACTGCTCGACGACGGCCTGCTGGGCCAGTTCGCTCTTGATCCGCTCGAGCACGCGCATGCCGATTTCCTGGTGGGCCATTTCGCGGCCGCGGAAGCGCAGGGTGATCTTCGCCTTGTCGCCTTCGCCGAGAAATTTCACGACATTGCGCATCTTGATCTGGTAATCGTTTTCGTCGGTGCCCGGACGGAACTTGATTTCCTTGACCTCGACGACCTTCTGCTTTTTCTTCGCCTCGGCCGCGCGCTTCGCTTCCTGGTATTTGAACTTGCCGAAGTCCATCAGGCGGCAGACCGGCGGCGTGGCCATCGGCGCGATTTCGACCAGATCGATCTCGGCTTCCGCCGCCATGTGCAGCGCGTGACGCGACGAGAAAATGCCGAGCTGCTCTCCGTTGATCCCGATCAGGCGCACCTCGGGGGCCGTGATCTCTTCGTTGACGCGCTGCGTCTTGTCCTGGGCGATGGTGCAAATCTCCTAAAGCGAAAAAATATCAGGCCGCCACGCCCTTGCTTGCGCGTTCCTGCGCCAGGCGCTCGATCAACGCATCCAGGGACATCTGCCCGAGATCCGGATTGCCCCGGGCATCGCGCGCATCGCGCGAACGTACGGCGACCCACCCCGCGGCCTTTTCCTTGTCGCCGACGACGACGAGATAAGGCCGCTTCAGCAAGCTGTGCTCGCGGATTTTATAGTTGATTTTTTCCCCGCGCAAATCGCAATCGACGCGCAAGCCGGCAGCCCGCAGCTTTTTCGCCACACTGTCGGCGTAGTCGGCCTGGCCTTCCGAGATGTTCATCACCACCGCCTGCACCGGGGAAAGCCACAACGGCAGGGCGCCGGCGTAGTGTTCGATGAGGATGCCGGCAAAGCGCTCGAGCGAACCGAACAGGGCGCGATGCAGCATCACCGGCCGCCGGTGGCTGTTGTCGGCGGCGACGTAATGGATGTCGAAGCGCTCCGGCAGGTTCATGTCGACTTGCAGCGTGCCGCATTGCCAGTCGCGGCCGATGGCGTCGCGCAGCACGAACTCGAGCTTCGGGCCGTAAAAGGCGCCCTCGCCGGGGAACAGCTCGTAGGCCATGCCCATGTGGTCGAGCGCGTTCGACAGCGCCGCTTCGAGCTTGTCCCAGGTCGCGTCCGAGCCGATGCGCTTCTCGGGGCGCGTCGACAGCTTGATGCGCACCTTGGCGAAACCGAAATCCCGGTAGATGTCCATGATCAGGGCGACGACATCCCGGCACTCCTGTTCCATCTGCGCCTCGGTGCAGAAGATGTGGGCATCGTCCTGGGTGAAGTGGCGCACGCGCAACAGTCCGTGCAGGGCGCCGGATGGCTCGTAGCGATGCACCTTGCCGAATTCGGCCATGCGGAGCGGCAGGTCGCGGTAGCTCTTGACGCCCTGCTTGAACAGCGCCATGCCGCCCGGACAGTTCATCGGCTTCAACGCGAAGACGCGCTCGTCCTCGGTCTGCGTGGTGAACATGTGGTCGCGGTAATTGTGCCAGTGGCCGGACACTTCCCACAGCGCGCGGTCCATCACGTCAGGCGTATTCACCTCGACGTAGCCGGCCGCCTCCTGGCGCTCGCGCATGTAGCCGATCAGGTCGAGGAACAGACGCCAGCCGTGGGGATGCCAGAACACCGAACCGGGCGCCTCTTCCTGGAAATGGAACAGGCCGAGCTGTTGCCCCAGCTTGCGGTGGTCGCGCTTTTCGGCCTCCTCCAGCATGTGCAGGTAGGCGTCGAGCTCTTCCTTCTTCGCCCAGGCCGTGCCATAGACGCGCTGCAGCATCTCGTTCCGCGCATCGCCGCGCCAGTAGGCGCCGGCCACCTTCATCAGCTTGAAATGCCTGAGCTTGCCGGTCGAGGGCACGTGCGGGCCGCGGCACAGGTCGATGAAATCGCCCTCGCGGTAGAGCGAAACGTCCTCGCCGGCGGGAATCGCCGCGATCAGCTCGGCCTTGTAGTGTTCGCCGATGCCCTTGAAGAATTCGACGGCCCGGTCGCGCGGCCAGACTTCGCGCGTCACGGGCAGATCCTGCTTCGCCAGTTCGGTCATGCGCTTTTCGATGGCGGCCAGATCTTCGGGCGTGAGCGGGCGGCAGGCGAAGTCGTAGTAGAAGCCGTTGTCGATCACCGGGCCGATGGTCACCTGCGCTGCGGGAATCAGCTCCTTGAGCGCATGGGCGAGCAGGTGCGCGGTGGAGTGGCGGATGATCTCGACGCCCTCGGCATCCTTGTCGGTGACGACGGCGAGCGCGGCATCGTTCTCGATGCGGTGGGAGGTATCCACCAGCTTGCCGTCGAGCCGTCCGGCCAGCGCCGACTTCGCGAGCCCCGCACCGATCGAGGCCGCGACGTCGGCGACCGTCGGCGGCTGGGGAAAACTGCGCTGCGAACCATCGGGCAGGGTGATGACCGGCATGCCAAAACTCCAACGAAGCTGAACGGGGCGTCCGATCCGGCGCGCGCGCATCGGAGGTAATGAACCCTGTCAAGCTGCCGGCGGAGGCGGCGGATATTACCAGAGCGCCGGCATCCGGAGGATGGCATTGCCCGGGGCGGGCGGAGCGCCCGCCCCATGCCTCCTATTACTGGAACTGCTGAATGCCGGCGAGCAGCCAGCCGCCCTTGCCTTCGCGCGGCTTGACCAGGTGCCAGACTTCGTCGAACGACTCGACCGGGCCGTCCTGCTCTTCGCGAATCTGCCCCGTGAAGTGCACGCTGACCACGTAGCGCGTCGCCTCCTCGGTAACGTCGATCACGTCGGCCTCGACGCCGACCACATCCGTTTCCTGGGCGGCCGTGCCGCGCTCGGCGATGTTCATGCGCAGCTCGGCGAACATTTCGGGCGTGGTGAATGCGCGAATGTCGTCGAGGTTGCCGGCATCGTTGGCTGCCTGCAGGCGGATGAAATACACCTTGGCGTTGCGCACGAAGCCCGCCACGTCGAAGTCGGCCGGAATATTGACGGAGGGTGTGGCGGCGCCCGCGGCGGGCATCGACACTTCGTAGCCCCGGCTGGCCGGCATCGGCTGCTGCGCCTGGTAATTCATGGCGCCGGCGCTTGCCAGGGCCGGTTGCCGGGCCAGGGCGCGCTTGCGCATGACGAAGCCGACGACCAGCAGGACCGCGAAGACCAGCAGTCCGATCAGCAGCAGCGAGGCCAGTTCTTCGCCGAAGCCGAGATAGGACGCCAGGGCGGCCAGACCGAGACCGGCGGCGAGGCCGGCGACCGGTCCCATCCAGGACGGCCTGGCGGCGGCCCCGGCCGCGGCGGCGCCGGGAGCGGCCGCGCCCGCGGCTGCGGGGGTCTGGGCCGCTGCGGGTGCGGCGGGTTTCGGGGCGTCCATCTGGCGCTCCATGCCGGTCGACTTGCCGGCGCCGAGCCGCTTCTTGGCCTCGGCATCGCCGGCGCCCAGGCCGACGACACCGACGGCGAGAACGGCGGCGACCATCATCGAAAACATTTTCATGGCATCCTCCTGTGGTGAATAACGACGGGAGTAGCTTAGCCCGACGCGAACGCAAAGAAAACAACAATTATCGTGACAAAAGATTCGAATAAATCTGATGATCAAGCGCGCGTCTTCTTTTTCGGCGCGACCCCGCCGAAAATGCCGTGCTGCGCCAGCCGGCAGACGGCCGACACGACCGGATGCGTGAGCTTGCGCTCGGTGGTGATGGCATACACCTGCTCCCGGACGGCATCGATACGCCCCGCCACGCGCATGCCCCGCTCGCCCAGCACGGCGGCTTCGATCGCGGTCGGCGCGGCGAAATAGCCGGCGCCGGCCTGCCCGAAGGCCATGATCAGCGCCGAGTCGTCGAACTCGCCGACGATGCGGGGGCGCAAGCGCTCCGTCTCGAACCAGCGCACCAGGCGCGCGTGCAAGGCCACCTCGACGCCCGGCAGCAGGAAGGGCGCGCCGTCGAGGACGCGGGGAAAGGCGGCGGCCTCCTTGCCGGACGACGGCTGCGCGGAAAAGATGCTGATGCCGCTCTCGCCGAGGAAATGGTCGTAGCCGCGCACGTTGAGGTTGTCGGGCATCGGCCGGTCGGCGATCACCATGTCGAGGCGATGCACGGCCAGGTCGCCCAGCAGGGTGGTCAGGCGTCCCTCGCGACAGATCAGCCGCACCGGTTCCGGCAGGCCGAGCACGGGTTCGACGAGGCGATAGGCCACCGCTTTCGCCACGGAATCGGCGATGCCGACCCGGAACGGCACACTCTGCGCAAGCGCTGCGGAGCGCAGGGATTCCATCAGCTCGTCGCCGAGCAGGAAGATCTGCTCGGCATAACCGAGCATGCGCCTGCCGGATTCGGTCAGCTCCAGCCCGCGGCCGACGCGCCGGAACAGTTCCACGCCCAGCACCGCCTCGAATTCGCTCAGCTGGCCGCTGATCGACTGCGGGGTGAGATGCAGGCGCTCGCTGGCGCGGGCGATGCTGCCCGATTTGGCGACCATCCAGAAATAGCGCAGGTGCTTGAAATTGAGGCTGGGCACGATACGGTCTCTTCGTATTAATCGATTGTTTCTTAAATATTAATCGAATGGCACGATGTGTCAATTTATCTTAAGATTGCCGCCATCCATACGAACCGCAAGGGGTTTGCATCATGAAACGCATCGCGCTGTTCCTGGCCACCAACCTGGCCATCATCCTCGTCCTGTCGGTCACCATGCGCCTGCTGGGCGTCGAGCCCTACCTCACGGCGCAGGGGCTGAACCTCGGCAGCCTGCTGATCTTTACCGCCGTGATGGGCTTCGGCGGCTCGCTCATCTCGCTCGCCATCTCGAAGTGGTCGGCCAAGAAGGCCATGGGCGTGCACGTGATCGAGACGCCGCGCAGTTCCACCGAATTCTGGCTGATCGAGACCGTGCGCAAGTATGCCCGGGAAGCCGGCATCCGCATGCCGGAAGTCGGCATCTACGATTCGCCCGACGTGAATGCCTTCGCCACCGGCATGAGCAAGAACAGCTCGCTGATCGCGGTTTCCACCGGCCTGCTGCAGAAGATGACCCGCGAGGAGGCCGAAGCGGTGCTCGGCCACGAGGTCGCCCACGCCGCCAACGGCGACATGGTCACGCTGGCGCTGATCCAGGGCGTCGTCAATACCTTCGTCATGTTCCTGTCGCGCGTCCTCGGCCATTTCGTCGATCGCGTCATCTTCAAGAACCAGGAAGGGCACGGCCCGGCCTTCTTCGTCACCCTGATCGTCGCCGAGCTGGTGCTGGGCATCCTCGCCTCGATGATCGTGATGTGGTTCTCGCGCCAGCGCGAGTTTCGCGCCGACCGCGGCGGCGCGAGTCTCGCCGGCCGGAACAACATGATCGCCGCGCTGGAGCGCCTTGCCAGCCAGCATCCGCAGCCGCTGCCGGACAAGATGGCGGCCTTCGGCATCGCCGGCGGCCTCGGCGGCGGCCTCAAGCGCCTGTTCATGACCCACCCGCCGCTGGCGGAACGCATCGCCGCGCTGCGCAACGCCGGGGTGTAACGCTACAAGGGGGTCTCAAAAACGGGGGCTGACCCCGTTTTTGTTGCCGAGAAACGCCTGCTCGTCTTCGTCCGTGCCGGCGCGTTCGAGAATCTCCAGCGCGCGGGCGGCACTGCCGCGTTCGGCTCGCTCGGCCAGAAACTGACACGCCGTCTTGCGCGTCGCCAGCTTCTCGGCCAGCGCCACCGCGACATACTGATTCATCGCCACGCCATCCTCGGCAGCCGCCTCGCGCAAATGAGCGAACAGCGACTGCGGCAGCCGCAAGGCGAAATTGTTGGTGCGCATGCTCAATCCTCCTTCGGCAAAGACAGCAAAAACTCCGGCGGCGTAACAACACGCACATCGAACCTCGATGCCGCCGGAAGGAAATCGCGAACATTCCAGGTCAGCAAATGACCGGCCGCCCTATTTGCCGCCGTCTCCAGCACCATCTCGTCGTTCGGGTCCCGCAATTGCGGACGCCAAAGATACGAAATCTCGACGGGCAACAGGACGTTCGCCAAGCCATCAAGAAACGCACCGACATCCTGCCGGGACAAACCGAAGGCGGCCAAACATTCCGGGCGGCACAGCACGTCCTCATACTCCAGAAACAGGGGAACGGAGACACCCGCCTGCCAGCGGCCGCTCAACACACCCTGCAACACGACACGCGAAGCGCCCTTGCGCGAACGCAAGGCCGCGACGAGAACATTGGTGTCCAGCACAATCACGAGCATATTGTATGCAATATCTTTCGCATTTCAATGCATCCATTCTCTCCCCTTCCTAA
>CAZZFN010000086.1:0-8963 GCA_964653505.1 uncultured Methyloversatilis sp. | reverse complement strand
CCGCGCTCGTCGAAGCCGCGCAGCGCGACTACCAGGAGCTGCAGCTCGGCCGCGCCGGCCTGAAGCGCCTATACACGCTGACCCTGACTTTCGCCCTGCTGCTCGCCCTGTTCGCGGCCATCGCACTCGCCTTCTTCCTGGCCGCGCGCCTGGCCAAGCCGCTGCTGATGCTCGCCGAAGGCACGCGCGCCGTCGCGGCCGGCGACCTGACCCCGCGCGCGGCGCTCGAAACCGACGACGAGCTGGGCGTGCTGACGCGTTCCTTCAACGAGATGACCGTGCAGCTCGAACAGGCGCGCGTCGAGCGCGAAGCGGCGCAGCGCGCCGCGGTCTGGGGCGAGGTCGCCCGGCGGCTCGCGCACGAGATCAAGAATCCGCTGACGCCGATCCAGCTCTCCGCCGAGCGGCTGCAGATGAAACTGAGCGACAAGCTCGATCCCGACAGCGCGGCGATGCTCGCGCGCGCGACGCGCACCATCGTCGAGCAGGTGGAGGCGATGAAGAACATGGTCAACGACTTCCGCGACTATGCGCGCCTGCCGCCGCCGGTCGCCAAGCCGCTCGACCTCAATGCGCTGGTGGCCGAGGTGCTCGATCTGTATGCCGACGGGCCGATCGCGGTGTCGGCGGAACTCGATCCGGTCCTGCCACCGGTGCTGGCCGACGCCGACCAGGTCCGCCAGGTGCTGCACAACCTGATCAAGAACGCCGGCGAGGCGATGGCCGAATCCGGACGCATCGAAGTGGCGACGCGCCTGCGCGCGGGACAGGTCGAACTGTCGGTCGCCGACCGCGGCCCCGGTTTCCCGCCGGCGATCCTGCAGCGCGCCTTCGAGCCCTATGTGACCACCAAGCCCAAGGGCACCGGCCTCGGGCTGGCCATCGTGCACAAGATCGTCGTCGACCACGGCGGCGCCATCGCGCTGGCCAACCGGCCGGCGGAACAGGGCGGCGGCGCCGAAGTTTCTATACAATTGCCCATCGCCCTGCCGCCATCTCGGATAAACCGATCATGACGAAATTGCCATTCCGTGCCCCGCGGCGCGCCTTTCTCGGCGCCGCCGGGGCGCTCGGCCTGGCGGCGGCGCTGCCATCCCGGGCGCGCGCCGCCGACGGCGCAGCGCAGCAGCGTGCGGTATTCGCCGTCGTTCCCTACCTGCCCGCGCGCCGGCTCGCCGAGTTGTTCGCGCCGCTCGTGCCGGTGTTTGCCGCCGTTCTCGGCAGGGCCGTCGATTTCGCCAGCGCGCCCAGCTACGGCGAGCATCTGCGGCGCATGCGCGCGGGCGCCTACGACATCGTCGCCGATTCGCTCCTGTTCGCCCGCATCGCCCAGCGCGAGCTCGCCCACGTGCCGCTGGCGCGCACCGCGGCGCCCCTCGCCCCCCTGCTGGTCGTCCCTGCGTCCGGCGGCATCGCGCGCCTGGCCGACCTCAAGGGCGCAACGCTGGCCGTTACCGACCGTAGCGCAGCGCTCGCGGTGATCGGGCTGCGCCATCTGCGCGACCATGGCCTGACGCCCGGGCGCGACCTGCGCGTCGTCGTCACCGGATCGCACGCCAACTCCCTGCACCGGCTGCTGGCCGGCGAGGTGGCCGGCGCCATCGTCACGGCGACCACCTTCCGGCAGGTCGACCCGGCCCTGACCGCACGGGTGCGCATTCTCGAAAAGCTGCCGACCGGCCTGTCTGCGGTGGTCTATCACGCCGCCCTGCGGCTGGCCGCCCAGGCGCCGGCGCTCGCGCGCGCCCTGCTGGATTTCGCCGCCACCGCCCAGGGGCGCGCCTTCGTCGACGCGCTGGGCCACGAGGGCCTGCTGCCGGTGCAACGCGGCGACATGGAAACGCTCGACCCGCTCGTCGTCGAGCTGTATCGCCAGCTGGCCGAGGAATGATGCTGCGCCGCTGGTATGAGACCCAACCCCTCGGCCGCAAGCTGATCCTGCTGGCCGGCGGCGCCGGCGCGCTGTCGCTGGTGCTGCTGGCGCTCCTCGTCGCACCGCTGTGGCGCGCCGCCGACGCCGAAAACCAGCGCCGCCAGGAAACGGCCCTGCTCCCCCTGTTGACCGGCGCCCTGACCGGGCCGATGATCGAGCGCGACTACGCCGTCATCGGCGAAATCGCCGCCGACATGCTGCGCAGCAAGGCGATCGACGCCATCGAGATCGTCACTGCCGATGGCGTCCTGGTGGTTGCCCTGCCCGCTCCCCTGAAAAATGCGCAAGCTCCGCGCAGCCTGCCGCTCGCGCACGGCGGCCTCGCGCTCGGCGAGGCGCGCGTCGTCTTCTCGGCCGGCGCCCATGCCGAGTTCATGACGCAGCTCGGTGTGGCCGTCGCCATGGGCATACTGATCTCGATGCTGTTCGCGCTCTACCTGTTCCGCCGCTGGTCGCGCGCGCTGGCGGCGCGGCTGGCGCGCTTTTCGGCGGCCGCCCATGCCATGGCCGCCGGCCGCTACGACACCCGGATCGCCGCCGACTCCCCCGACGAGATCGGCGCGCTGGCCGACGATTTCAACCGCATGAGCGATGCCGTGCGCGCGGCGGTCGCGGCCGTAGAAGCGAGCCGCGGCGAGGTGACGGCGATCCTGCAGTCGATCGGCGACGGCCTGATCGCCACCGACGCCGCGATGCGCGTGACGCTGATGAATCCGGTCGCCGAAGCGCTGACCGGCTGGACGGACGCCGAGGCGCGCGGACGCGGCATCGCCGAGATCATGCACATCGAGCACGCGCTGACCGGCCGGCCGGCGGAAATTCCGGTCGGGCGGGTGCTGGAGACGGGGCTGGTCGTCGGTCTGGCCAACCACACGGTGCTGGTGGCGCGCGACGGACGGCGCCTGCACATCTCGGACAGCGCGGCGCCGGTGCACAACGCACGCGGCGAGCTGATCGGCGTGGTGATGGTGTTCCGCGACGTTTCCGAGTCCTACAGCCTGCGCCGCGACCTCGAGGCCCAGCGCCAGCGCCTCGCGCTGGCGCTCAAGGGCGCCGACCTCGGCCTGTGGGACCGCGACCTGGCGACCGGCGCCCTGGTGGTCGATGCTCGCTGGGCCAGCATGCTCGGCTACCGCCCCGACGAGGCCCCGCGCGATCTCGCCGCCTGGCGCACGATGGTGCACCCCGACGACTTGCCGCTCGCCAGTCGCGCGCTCAGCGCGCACCTTGCCGGCGTCACCCCGCAGTATGAGTCGGAAATCCGCGTGCGCGCCAAGGGCGGCGCCTGGCGCTGGATCCTCACGCGCGGGAGCGTCACCGAGCGCGATACCGACGGCCGACCGCTGCGCCTGACCGGCACCCATCTGGACGTGACCGAACGGCGCGCCGCCCAGGAGGAGATCGCCCGGCTGGCGTTCTACGATTCGCTCACCGACCTGCCCAACCGCCGCCTGTTCGTCGACCGCCTGAGGAACGAGCTGGCCGAGGCGCAGCGCAGCGGCCGCCACGGCGCCGTGCTCTACATCGATCTCGATCGTTTCAAGCAGATCAACGACGCGCGCGGCCACGCCGCGGGCGACGCCCTGTTGCGCGAAACGGCGACGCGCCTGCGGCGCGCCCTGCGCGAAACGGATACCGTCGCGCGCCTGGGCGGCGACGAGTTCGTCGCCGTCCTGCCCGACCTGGCCGAGAGCGCCGAGCACGCCGCCGCCGCCGCGCGGCGCGTGGCCGACAAGCTGCGCACGACGCTCTCCCGGCCCTGCGAACTGGGCGCGGCGGACGGCGCCTGCCATGTCGGGGCCAGCATCGGCATCGCACTCTTTCCGGACGGCGAGCGGCCGGACTGCGACACCCTGCTGCGCCAGGCCGACACGGCGATGTTCAACGCCAAGGAAAGCGGCCGCAATGCCATACGCTTTTTCGAGCCGGCCATGCAGCGGGCCGTCGAAGCGCGCCTCGCGCTCGAGAACGATCTGCGCCAGGCGTCCGCCAACGGCCAGGTCGCGCTTTACCTGCAGGCGCAATATGCCGCCGACGGCCGCATCGTCGGCGCCGAGGCGCTGTTGCGCTGGAACCACCCGCAACGCGGCGCGGTGCCTCCCTCGGCGTTCATCCCGCTCGCCGAGGAAATCGGCCTGATCGAGCCGCTCGGCGACTGGACGCTGCGCGAGGCCGCGCGCCTGCTCGCCCGCTTCGAGCGCGCCGGCTGCGACCTGCGCCTGTCGGTCAACATCAGTCCGCGTCAGATCCGGCGCCCGGATTTCGCCGCGCGCATCCGCGACTTCCTGGCGCAGGCCGGCGCCACCCCTGCGCGCCTGACGCTCGAGGTGACCGAAGGCCTGCTGCTGGCCGACATGTCCGCCGCGGTGGCGCGCCTGACCGAGATCCAGGCCGTCGGCGTGCGCCTGTCGCTCGACGATTTCGGCACCGGCTATTCCTCGCTGTCCTACCTGAAACGCCTGCCCCTGCACGAAATCAAGATCGATCGCAGCTTCGTCGCCGGCCTGCCCCAGGACGACAACGACGCCACCCTGACGGCCGTGATCCTGCTGATCGCCGCCCGCATGGGCTTCGAGGTGGTCGCCGAAGGGGTGGAAACGGCGGCCCAGCTCGACTGGCTGAAGGAAGGCGGCTGCGAACTGTTCCAGGGCTACCTGCTGGCGCGACCGGAGCCGGTCGAGGCGTTCTGCGCGCGCCTCGGCATGACGGAGAACTAGGCGGGCAAGGGATTCCAGATCGGAATTCACAGCCCGCCGGCGCAGCGGCATAATTCCCCCATGGCACAGATTCTGGTCATCGACGACGAAGTCGGCATCCGCGCGCTGCTCTCCGAAATCCTCACCGACGAGGGCCACGATGTCGCCACGGCGGAAAACGCCGCGGCCGCGCGCGCCTGGCGCGACGCGCGGCGTCCCGACCTGGTGCTGCTCGACATCTGGATGCCCGACACCGACGGCGTCACCCTGCTCAGGGAATGGGCGGCCGGCGGCCAGCTGACCATGCCGGTGCTGATGATGTCGGGCCACGCCACGATCGACACCGCCGTGGAGGCGACGCGCATCGGCGCGGCAGGTTTCCTGGAAAAACCGATCGGCATGCAGAAGCTGCTCGCCGCCGTCCGCCAGGGGCTCGAACGCACCCCGCAAGCCGCAGCCGTGCCGACGCTGGCCGCCTTTCCGCGCTCGGCCGCGCTCAGGGATCTGCGCAAGCGCATCGAACAGATCGCCGCCCGGAGCCGGACGCTGCTGCTGCGCGCGCCGGCGGCCTCGATCGTCGAGCTGGCCGCGCGCACGCTGCAGCCGCCCGGCAAGCCCTGGGTCGACCTCGGCCACGATTCCAGTCCGCTTTCGCTCGATGCCCTGGCCCAGGCCGGCGGCGGGGTGTTTTACTGTGCCGAGCTGGGGCGGCTGACCCGCCTGCAGCAGAAAAACCTCTCCTTCGCCCTGGACCGGCTGGACAGGCACAACCTGCGCCTGGTGGCCGCCACGACCCACGACGCCGCCGCCCTGGTCGCCCAGGGCTGGGACGAGGCCGTCATCGACCGGCTGTTCGAGGTAAGCATCGGCCTGCCGTCGCTGGCCGAGCTCAAGGACGACGTGCCCGACCTGGCCACGCACGTCCTTTCCCGACTGGTCGAGGCCGGCGAGGTACCGCAACGGCATCTCTCGGTCGCCGCCCAGAACGCGCTGCGCCAGCACCACTGGGCCGAGGGTTACGCCCAGATCAGGAAGGCGGTCAAGTCGCTGGCGCTCGCCGCGCTCGACAAGGAAATCGGCGCCGACGAGGTGCAGCGCCTGCTGTCGCCCGATGCGCAGGCGCGCCCGGAGATTCCCTTCGCCCTCCTGACCGAAATGCTCGCGCATCCGCTGCGCGACGCGCGCGAGATGTTCGAAAAGCTTTACTTCGAGCACCACCTCAGGCTCGCGGGAACGAGCATGACCCGGCTGGCGGAAAAGACCGGCCTGGAGCGCACCCACCTCTACCGCAAGCTCAGGGATCTCGGCCTGCGCAACGCCTCGAAGGGCGAAGACGAATGAAAATTCTCATCCTCGGCGCCGGCCAGGTCGGCGCCAGCGTGGCCGAAGCGCTGTCCTCGGAAGCCAACGACATCACCGTCATCGATCAGAACCGGGATTCGCTCGTCCAGCTCGCCGACCGCCTCGACGTGCGCACGGTGGCCGGCAACGCCGCCTACCCGAACGTCCTGCGCGAGGCCGGCATCGAGGACACCGACATGCTGGTGGCGGTGACGCAGTCCGACCAGACCAATCTGGTCGCGTGCAAGATCGCGCGCAGCCTGTTCAACGTCAGCACGCGCATCGCCCGCCTGCGCTCGCCGGACCTGCTCGAGCCCGGCCTGCTGTCGAACGAGAATTTCGCCGTCGACTACGCAATCTGTCCCGAGCAGGACATCACCGATTACATCGCCAAGCTGGTCGAGTTCCCCGAAGCGTTGCAGGTGCTCGAATTCGCCGACGGCAAGGTGACCCTGGTGGGCGTGCGCGCCAAGTCGGACGGCCTGCTGGTCGGCAAACCGATCCGCACCATGCGCGAGCATCTGCCGGCCGGCGTCGATGCGCGCATCGCGGCGATCTTCCGCGAGCACCAGCCGATCGAGCCGGACGGCAACACCGTGATCGAGCCCGGCGACGAGGTGTTCCTACTCGCCGCCAGCCGCCACATCCGGCCGGTGCTCAAGGAGTTGCGGCGCGGCCGCGAGCCGGTCAAGCGCGTGATGATCGCCGGCGGCGGCAACATCGGCCTGCGCGTGGCCCAGGCGCTGGAAGACCGCTACGAGATCAAGATCGTCGAACTGAACCGGCAGCGCGCCGAGACGATCGCCGGCAGGCTCTCGAACACCCTCGTGCTGCACGGCTCGGCGACCGACGAGAACCTGCTGGTGCAGGAAAACATCGACGAGATCGACATGTTCCTCGCCCTGACCAACGACGACGAGGACAACATCATGGCGGCCTCGCTGGCCAAGCGGCTCGGCTGCAAGCGCGTGCTGGCGCTGATCAACCGGCGCGCCTACGCCGACATGGTGCAGGGCGGGCCGATCGACATCGGCCTGTCGCCCGCCCAGGTGTCGATCGGCGCGCTGCTGACCCACGTGCGGCGCGGCGACGTGGTCAAGGTGCACAGCCTGCGCCGCGGCGCGGCCGAAGCGCTCGAACTGGTCGCCCACGGCGACAGGAACAGCTCCAAGGCGGTCGGCCGGCGCATCGAGGAACTGCCCAGGATCCGCGGGGCGCACATCGGCGCGATCGTGCGCACCGGCAAGCAGGCGGAAGCCGTCCTGCACGACGGCATCGTCGACTACCGGCATATCGAGCGCGTCATCATCCCGCATCACGATACGACGATCGAATCCGACGATCACGTCGTCGTTTTCTGCGTGCGCAAGCGCGAGGTCGCCCAGGTCGAGAAGCTCTTCCAGGTCGGCTTCCAGTTCATCTGATCCGCTGCCATGCGCCGCTTCTTTCCGCTGCTGCGCGTATTCGGCGTGCTGCTGATCGGGTTCTCCTTCTGCCTGGCCGTGCCGATGGCCGTCTCGTGGTATGTCGACGACGGCGCCCATTCGGCCTTCGACGAGGCTTTTCTCGTCACCCTGATGTGCGGACTGGCGCTGTTTCTCGCCACCTGCCGCGAACGGCGCGAAATGAAGGTGCGCGACGGCTTCCTGCTGGTCGTGCTGGTGTGGACGCTGCTGCCCCTGTTCGCCTGTCTGCCGTTCTGGCTGCATCTTGACATCTCCTTCACCGACGCCTATTTCGAGGCCGCCTCGGGACTGACGGCGACCGGCTCGACGGTGCTCTCCGGCCTCGACCACATGCCGCTGTCGATCAACTTCTGGCGCACTTTCTCGCACTGGATCGGCGGCATGGGGGTGGTGGTGCTGGCGGTGGCGGTCCTGCCGCTGCTCGGCATCGGCGGCCGCCAGATGTTCCGCGCCGAAACGCCCGGGCCGATGAAGGAAACCAGCCTGACGCCGCGCATCGCCGAAACCGCCAAGGGCCTGTGGACCGTCTATCTGCTGCTCACCGTCGCCTGCGGCCTGACCCTGTGGTCCCTGGGCATGGCGCCCTGGGACGCGCTGATGCACGCCTTCACCACCATGGGGCTGGGCGGCTTTTCCTCCAAGGACGCGAGCCTCGGGCACTTCGACAGCGTCGGCATCGAGATCGCGGTGATGGGCTTCGCCCTGTTGTCGGGCATGAATTACGCCACCCACTTCCTGGCGCTGCGCCAGCGCATGCTCGCGCCCTACCGGCGCGACCCGGAGATCCCCTATTTTCTCGGCGTGCTGGCGATCAGCATCCTGGCGCTGACCGTCTATCTGCTCGCCCACGGCACGTTCGGCGAGTTCGCCACGGCGTTGCGCTACGCCGCCTTCCATACCATCTCGCTGGCCACCTCGCTCGGTCTGGCGACCGCCGATTACGGCCAGTGGCCGTTCTTCGCCCAGCTGTGGATGCTGTTCCTCGGCAGCTTCATCGCCTGCTCCGGCTCCACCGGCGGCGGCATCAAGATGATGCGCGCCATGATCCTCTACAAGCAGATCTACCGCGAGCTGCTGCACGCGCTGCATCCCAACGCGGTCTGGCCGGTGCGCATCCGCGGCGCCGTGATCCCGCAACACGTGGTGGCAGGCGTCATGGCCTTCGGCTTCATCTACATGGTCGCCATCGTCACGCTCACGCTGCTGATGACCGCCTCCGGGGCGGATATCGTCACCGGTTTCTCGGCGATCGTCGCCACCCTCAACAACACCGGGCCGGGCCTGGGCCAGGTCGGGCCGGCCGCCACCTTCGCCGTCCTGAACGACTTCCAGACCTGGGTGTGCAGCTTCGCCATGCTGCTCGGCCGCCTGGAAATCTTCACTCTGCTGGTGGTGCTCACCCCCGCCTTCTGGCGCAAGTAGAACAGCCCTGCCGTTATAATCCCGCCGACCTGCGGGTGTAGTTCAATGGCAGAACGGCAGCTTCCCAAGCTGCATACGAGGGTTCGATTCCCTTCACCCGCTCCA
>CAZZFN010000085.1:0-9009 GCA_964653505.1 uncultured Methyloversatilis sp. | reverse complement strand
ATCCGGCCCTTTCGCCAGCGCGCCGGACATCCCGCACACCGACGCGACACAGAACGCCGCAGCGCCCAAGATCGTTCGCATGAATCTACTGGCTCCCATTTTCCTTACCCTCCCGGTTTGCCTACGGACAAAAAAACACTGTTCCCGGCAGGGAGTCTATGAGGAAGGGGGCGCTGGTTTCCTTGATGCGCATCAAGCGGCGCAAATGCGCGCGCCATAGCGAGACCGGCGCCGCGCCGCGGATCAGAGGCGGGCGGCCACCCAGGCCTGGACCGCCGCCAGCGCCGCCGGCAGGTTTTCGGGTTGGGTTCCGCCGGCCTGGGCCATGTCGGGCCGGCCGCCGCCCTTGCCGCCCACCTGCAAGGCGACGCTGTTGACCAGCTCGCCGGCCTTGATCTGGTCGGTGAGGTCGGGCGTGACGCCGGCAATCAGGGCCACCCGGCCGGCGGCGACGCTGGCCAGCACGATGGCGGCCGAGCCGAGCTTGTCCTTCAGCTTGTCGAGCGTCTCGCGCAGGGTCGAGGCGTCCGCGCCGTCGAGGGTGGCGGCGAGCACCTTGACCGCCCGCCCGTCCGCACCCCGCACGTCCGCGGCGCGCGCGGCCAGATCGTCGCCCTGGGCGGAGGCCAGCTTGCCCTTGAGGGCCGCCAGCTCCCGTTCGAGCCGGCGCACCTGGTCGAGCACGGCGGCCACGCGCGCAGGCGCCTCCCTGGGCAGCACCTTGAGGGTGCCGGCCACGCCGCCCAGGGCCGCCTCCATCTCCTGCACGTAGCGCAGCGCGTTGTCGCCGGTGACCGCTTCGACGCGGCGCACGCCGGCCGCCACGCCGCCTTCGGCGACGATGCTGAACAGGCCGATGTCGCCGGTGCGCGCCACGTGGGTGCCGCCGCACAGCTCGCGCGAGCTGCCGATGTCGAGCACGCGCACCTCGTCCCCGTATTTTTCCCCGAACAGCATCGTCGCCCCCAGCCGCTGGGCCTCGGCGATGGGCAGCACGCGGCATTGGGTGGGCGTGTTGGCGAGGATCTCGGCATTGACGAGCGCCTCGATGCGCCGGACTTGCGCGTCCGCAAGCGGCTTGTCGTGCGAGAAATCGAAACGCGTCTTGTCGGGATCGACCTGCGAGCCCTTCTGCTGGACGTGCGCGCCCAGCACGTCGCGCAGCGCCTTGTGCATCAGGTGGGTGGCCGAGTGGTTGCGCATGGTGCGTGCGCGGGCCTGGGCGTCCACCCGCGCCGTCGCGCCGGCGCCGACTTTCAGGATGCCGGTGCCGACCACGCCGTGATGGCCGAACACGCTGGCCTGGAGCTTCTGCACGTCCTCGACGGCGAAGATGCCCTGCGCCGACTGCACGATGCCGCGGTCGCCGCACTGGCCGCCCGATTCGGCGTAGAAGGGCGTGTTGTCGAGCACGACCACGCCCATCTCGCCCTCCACCAGCGCATCGACCGGCGCGCCCTCCTTGTAGAGCGCGAGCACCTGGCCGGCGGTTTCGAGGCGGTCGTAGCCGTGGAAGGCCGTGGCCGGGCCGGCGTAGTCGAGGACGGCGGCCATCCTGAACTTGCCGGCGGCGCGCGCCTGCTCCTTCTGTTGCGCCATGGCGGCGTCGAAGGCGGCGGCATCGACCGTCACGCCGTGCTCGCGGCAGATGTCGGCGGTCAGGTCGAGCGGAAAACCGTAGGTGTCGTGCAGCTTGAAGGCCGTCGCGCCGGCGAAGGCCCGAATCCCCTCGCGGGCCATGACGGCCAGCTCGGCCTCGACGATGGCCATGCCGTGTTCGATGGTGGCGAAGAAGCGCTCCTCCTCGAGGGCGAGCATCTCCATCACGCGGGCCTGGGCCTGCGCCAGCTCGGGATAGGCCGCCCCCATCTGGGCGACGAGATCGGGCACCATGCGGTGGAAGAAGGGGGCGCGCGCGCCCAGCTTCCAGCCGTGGCGGATGGCGCGGCGGATGATGCGGCGCAGGACGAAGCCGCGTCCCTCGTTGCCGGGGATCACGCCGTCGGCGATCAGGAAGGCGGTCGCGCGGATGTGGTCGGCCAGCACGCGCAGGCTGGGAAAGCGCAGGTCGTGGGTGGCGGTCTCGCGCGCGGCGGCCTCGACCAGCGCCTGCATCAGGTCGATCTCGTAATTGCTGTGCACGTGCTGGAGTACGGCGGCGATGCGTTCCAGCCCCATGCCGGTATCGACCGAGGGCTTGGGCAGCGGGTGTAGCACGTAGTCGGCGCCGCATTTTTCCCGGTTGAACTGCATGAACACGTTGTTCCAGATCTCGATGTAGCGGTCGCCGTCCTCGTCGGGCGAGCCGGGCGGGCCGCCGGCGACCTCCGGGCCGTGGTCGTAGAAAATCTCCGAGCAGGGGCCGCAGGGGCCGGTGTCGCCCATCATCCAGAAGTTGTCGGACAGGTAACGCCCGCCCTTGTTGTCGCCGATGCGGATGCAGCGCTCCGCCGACACGCCGATCTCCTCCGTCCAGATGGCGTAGGCCTCGTCGTCTTCGGCATAGACGGTGACCCACAGCCGGTCGACGGGCAGCCGATATACCTCGGTGAGCAGCTCCCAGGCGTATGTCAGGGCGTCGCGCTTGAAATAGTCGCCGAAGCTGAAATTGCCCAGCATCTCGAAGAAGGTGTGGTGGCGCGCGGTGTAGCCGACGTTTTCCAGGTCGTTGTGCTTGCCGCCGGCGCGCACGCATTTCTGGGCCGTCGCCGCGCGCGCGTAGGGCCGCGTGTCGAAGCCGAGGAACACGTCCTTGAACTGGTTCATCCCCGCATTGGTGAACAGCAGGGTCGGGTCGTCGCCGGGCACCAGCGAACTGGACGGGACGATGCGGTGGCCTTTCGACTCGAAAAACCGGAGAAATTTTTCGCGGATCTCCGCGCAGCTGGGATGACTGTTCATGACAAAGGCTCGGCAGGACTCGAAACGGGCGATTCTACGCAGGAGCGAACAGATCGGGCCGGTCGGTGAAGATCGCCGCCGCGCCGAGGGAAAACAGGTGCTGCGCGGTCGCCGCGTCATTCACCGTCCACGCGGCCCAGGGCATGGCGGCGGCGCGCAGGCGCGCCGCGACATCGGCATCGACGCAGCCAGCCGCCAGATGCACGGCAGCGGCGCCCAGGCGCGCGCGGCGGGCCTCCCAGTCGGCGGGCAGGCCGGCGCATAGCAGCGCGAAGGAGGCCCGCGGCAACTGCCGCCGTCCCGCCAGCGCCGATATTTCGCTGAACGAGGAAATCGCGCCGTGGCCGCTCCAGTGGCGCGCCAGCCAGCGGCCGACCGCCGTGCCGGTTTCCTCCTCGCGGCCGGCGGCCGGCTTGAGCTCGATGTTCGCCCACAGGCCGAGGCGCGCGCAGGCGTCGACCGCCTCGGCCAGCGTCGGCACGCGCGCGTCGCCGGCGCGGATCTGCGCGAAATCCAGCTCGGCGACCCGCCCCGAGCACCGCGTGGTGCGATCCAGGGTCTCGTCGTGCATCAGGATCGGCACGCCGTCGGCCGTCAGCATCACGTCGAACTCGACCGCCCGGCAGCCGCAGCGTTGCGCCGCCTCCAGGCCGGCCAGCGAGTTTTCCATGGCCAGCGCCCCCCCGCAGCGGTGGGCGACGATGCGGGGGTAGGCCGTCATCGCGCCGCGGGCGCGGGCGCCAGGACCGGGGCGGCGCGCGCGACCGCCGCGTCGAGCGCCGCTTTCGGCGGCTTCCGGTTGCCCCAGACGGATTCGATCTCCTCGTCGAGGATGGCACGGATGCGGCTGCGGTCGTGGTCGTCGGGGCGCGTGCGCGCCGCGTCGCGCCGGGTCATCGCCAGGCGCGCCTCGGTGCGGGCGAGCAGGAGCGCATCGCCGCCGGCCTCGCGCAAGGCGGTCGCGGCCGCGGTCGACATCGGCAGGAAGCCGGTGCTGCGCACCCAGTCGCGCTGCACCTCGGGCCGCAGCAGGAAGGCGACGAAACGCGCGATCGCCTGCTGTTCGGAGCGCCGCTCCGCCGCCAGCACCCAGAGCGCGGCGCCGTCGGGCAGCACGTGAGTCGGCCGCACGCCGTGGACGTCGTCGTAATGCGGCAGGGGGGCGACGCCGAACTCGAACCCGGGCCGTTGCCGCGCCAGGTGTGCGTAGAGCGCCGATTCGCCGGTGAGCATGGCGCACTCGCCGTGCGCGAAGCGCTCGTCGCCCTCGTTGGCCGCGCCCGAATAGACGAAATAGAGGCTCTTCTTCCAGCTCGTCAGCAGCGCCATGTGCTTGACATTGACCAGGTTGTTCAACGCCAGCTGGTCGGCCCGGCCGTTTCTCGCCAGGTGCGGCTCGCCGTGCTGGGTGGCGACGTTCTCGACATGCACCCAGGCGAAGCGCGAGCTGGTCAGCGGGCAGTGCGCTCCGCTGTCGCGCAGCTTGCCGGCGGCTTCCTGGACTTCCCACCAGGTGGTCGGCGGGGCTGCGGGATCGAGGCCGGCCCGGACGAACGCCGCCTTGTTGAAGAACAGCGCGGGCAGCGACAGGGCGAGCGGCAGGGCCTGCATCCGGCCGGCGCCGTCGGCCACCGCGTCGGCCATCTGCGGGTAGAAGCGACGCGCGTCGAGGGCCTGCCCCCCCGCGGCCATCACCTGGTGGAGGGGGCGGAAACGCGGCCGCATGCCGAACATGACGAGGGCGTCGTCCGGATTGAACAGCGCCAGGTGGGGCAGGCGCGCCCTGTCGGCGACGCCCTGGGCGTCCTCGAGCCGGATGCGGCTGGCGCCGGAGCGGCGCTTGCCCTCCGCGTCGTTGAAGCGCAGCGCCAGGGTGGCCAGGGTGTCGAGCGGTGCGCCGGTCAGGGCGTGGCGCAGCACGATTTCCTGCACCGGCGCGGGCGGCGCCGCCCTGCCGGGCCGCGGCTGGGACGCCTCCGCCAGCGGCGCCAGCAGCAGCGCGCACGCGGCGAGGCCGGTCAGCGATCGTTTCATCTTCCGGGCCTCCTCGACAAGAATGCCGCCAGTGTAACGCGACATATGGGCTGCGTTCCGGCCGTCTATTCCGCACTCAGGCCGGGGGGGATTTTGCCGTAGACTGCCGCCATGCCGAACCGTTTCCGTCCTGTCCTGCCCGCCCTGGCCTGCGGCTTGCTGCTGTCCGGCTGCGAGCTGCTGGGCATCGAGGATCCGGCCAGGATCGAGGCGGCGCGCGAGGCCGAGGGCCGGGCCATCGGCGGCGGCTGCCGGCACAGCGGCCGGGCCCTCGAGGACTGCTACAAGCTCAATCCCAGGGCGTCGAAGGCCGCCATCTTCGCCGGCTGGCGCGACATGGACGCCTACATGCGCGAAAACGACATCGCCGTCGTGCCCCCCGGCAACGCCGCGCCCGGCAAGGTCCAGGCCGAGCCGGCCGCGCCGGCGCCCCCGCCGGGCGGCGCCGGGACGCCCGTCCAGCCGCCGGCGGCCGGCCGCAAGCCCGCCTGACCCGATCTGCCGTAGAATCCCTGCCCGCGTCCTGCCGGTTGGACGCGTTCCCTGGCATTTCTCCTACCCTGCCTGCCTGAGCCGGCCGATCTCCGCGATTGCGGGGTGAATGGGCGCGATGCCGCAAACAACCGGAGCTCAACCGTGAAATTCACCGACCTCGGGCTGGCGCCCGAAATCCTCAGGGCCGTGCATGACGCCGGCTATACCGAACCCACCCCGATCCAGGCGCAGGCCATTCCCCTCGTCCTGGCCGGCCAGGATGTCATGGGCGGCGCCCAGACCGGCACCGGCAAGACCGCTGCCTTCATCCTGCCGCTGCTGCACAAGCTCGCCCGGCACGCCAGCAACTCGCCCTCGCCGGCCCGCCACCCGGTGCGCGCGCTGATCCTGACGCCGACGCGCGAACTGGCGATGCAGGTGGAAGAATCGGCCAAGACCTACAGCAAATACCTCGGCCTGCGCTCGGTCTGCATCTACGGCGGCGTGGACATGCGGGCGCAGATCGCCGAACTGAAGGAAGGCCGCGAGATCGTCGTCGCCACGCCCGGCCGCCTGCTCGACCACGTCGAGCAGAAGACCGTGAGCTTCAACTTCGTCGAGTTCCTCGTCCTCGACGAGGCCGACCGCATGCTCGACATGGGCTTCATCCCCGACATCAAGCGCATCCTCAAGCTGCTGCCGACGACGCGCCAGAGCCTGCTGTTTTCCGCCACCTTCTCGGACGAGATCAAGAAGCTCGCCGACGCCATGCTCAAGGCGCCGCAGCTGATCGAGGTCGCGCGCCGCAACCAGGTGTCGGAAACCATCGCCCACCGCGTGCACCCGGTCGCCGCCGACCGCAAGCGCTACCTGCTCAAGCAGATGCTCGACGATCCGGCGATGACCCAGGTGCTGGTGTTCGTCGGCACCAAGTTCGGCACGGCGCGACTGGCCACCTGGCTCGAACGCGAAGGCATCGACGCCACCGCGATCCACGGCGACAAGAGCCAGCAGGACCGCACCAAGGCGCTCGAAGCCTTCAAGTCGGGCGCGGCGCGCGTGCTGGTCGCCACCGATGTCGCGGCGCGCGGCCTCGACATCGACGACCTGCCGCACGTCATCAACTACGAGCTGCCGCGCGTCGCCGAAGATTACGTGCATCGCATCGGCCGCACCGGCCGCGCCGGCAAGAAGGGCGATGCCACCTCGCTGGTCGCGCCCGAGGAAAAGCCGCGCCTCGCCGAGATCGAGAAGCTGACCAAGTTCAAGATCGAGCAGGTGATCGTGCCCGGCTTCGAGCCGGGCTGCGCCGCGCCGCCGGAGGAACGCGAGCGGGGCGCAAGGACCGGCCGCGGCCACAAGCACGAGGCACGCGGCGGCCGCGGGCCGAAATCCCCGATCGACCGCCTGCCCGCACCCGCCGCCCATCTGCCGCAGGTGCCGAAGCGGCCGCTGATCGCCGCCGACGGCTTCGACTTCTCGAAACCCTATCTGCCCAGTTCGCCCAAGGAAGACGGCGGCGAAACCGCGCCCGCCGAACAATCCGCCGCCGCAAAGTCGGCGCTGGCGGGACGGCACCCCCACCACCCGCTGCGCCCGCTGCGTCCCGTCGCCGCCCTGCTCGGCGGCATCGGCAAGAAATAACCGGAGACCCCCCATGAAACTCGTCCGCTACGGCGCCAAAGGGCGCGAAAAGCCCGGCCTCATCGACGCGCAGGGCCGCCTGCGCGACCTGTCCGCGCACTGCGCCACGATCGGCTGGGACGAGCTGTCGCCGGCCGGCCTGAAGCGCCTGGGCAGGATCGACCCGGCCACGCTGCCGCTCGTCGAGGGCAAGCCGCGCCTCGGCGTGCCCTTCACCGGCATTTCCAAGATCGTCGGCGTCGGCCTCAACTACCGCGACCACGCCAGGGAAACCGGCGCGCCGATCCCCGCCGAACCCGTCCTGTTCATGAAGGCCACCAGCGCGATCAACGGGCCGTTCGACGAAATTATCCTGCCGCGCGGCTCGCTCAAGACCGACTGGGAAGCCGAGCTGGGCCTCGTCATCGGCCGCACGACGCGCTATGTCGGCGTGGAGCGGGCGCTCGACCATCTGGCCGGCTACGTGACCTGCCATGACGTGTCGGAGCGCGATTTCCAGAAGAACCGCGGCGGCACCTGGGACAAGGGCAAGGGCTGCGACAGCTTCGCGCCGATCGGCCCCTGGCTGGTCACGCGCGACGAAGTGCCGGACCCGCAGGCGCTGCGCGTCTGGAGCGAGGTGAATGGCGTCCTGCGCCAGGACGGCAACACCGCCGACATGATCTTTCCGGTCGCCTTCCTGATCCACTACATTTCGCAGTTCATGACGCTCAACCCCGGCGACGTGATCTGCACCGGCACCCCGGCGGGCGTCGGCATGGGCATGCAGCCGCCGCAATTTCTCAAGGCCGGCGACGTCGTCCGCCTCGGCGTCGCGGGGCTCGGCGCGCAGCGCCAGCGGGTGGTGGCCGGATAAGCCGTCCCGCCGCGCTCTGCGCATGAAATTCGGCCTCGACCGGCTTGTCGCCGAACCCGCCCTGCGCCGCCCGCTCGCCGGCCGGCGCGTCGCCCTGCTGGCCCATCCGGCCTCGACCGCGCGCGACCTCGTCCACGCCCTGGATGCGCTCGCCGCGCTGCCGGACATCCGGCTGACCGCCGCCTTCGGCCCGCAGCACGGCCTGCGCGGCGACAAGCAGGACAACATGATCGAGTCGCCCGATTTTTTCGACGCGGCGCACGGAATCCCCGTGTTCAGCCTCTATGGCGAGGTGCGGCGGCCGACGGATGCGATGATGGACACCTTTGACGTGCTGCTCGTCGATCTGCAGGATCTGGGCTGCCGCATCTACACCTTCGTCACCACGCTGCGTTACGTGCTCGAAGCCGCCGCGCAGCATGGCAAGGCGGTGTGGGTGCTCGACCGCCCGAATCCGGCCGGCCGGCCGGTCGAGGGGCTGAGCCTGCGCCCCGGCTGGGAGAGCTTCGTCGGCGCCGGCCCCATGCCGATGCGCCACGGCCTGACACTCGGCGAGCTGGCGCGCTGGTTCGTCGCCACGCTCAATCTCGACGTCGATTGTCGGGTGATCGAGATGGAAGGCTGGCAACCCGAGGCGGCGCCCGGCTTCGGCTGGCCGCTGGGCGCACGCGAGTGGATCAACCCGAGCCCGAACGCGCCCAACCTGTCGATGGCGCGCTGCTACGCCGGCACGGTGATGCTCGAAGGCACCACCCTCTCCGAGGGACGCGGCACGACGCGGCCGCTCGAGCTGTTCGGCGCCCCCGACCTCGACGCCGTTGCGCTGCTCGCCGAAATGCACCGGCTCGCCCCCCGCTGGCTGACGGGCTGCAAGCTGCGCCCCTGCGGGTTCGCGCCGACCTTCCACAAGCATGCCGGCCAGCTCTGCCAGGGCATCCAGATCCACGTCGAGGATCCGGCCCACTACGACCACGCCGCCTTCAAGCCCTGGCGGTTGATGGCGCTCGCCTTCAAGGCGCTGCGCCGCCTCTGCCCAGACTATCCCCTGTGGCGCGACTTCCCCTACGAATACGAACGCGACCGCCTCGCCATCGACCTGA
>CAZZFN010000084.1:0-9043 GCA_964653505.1 uncultured Methyloversatilis sp. | reverse complement strand
GCGGCTGGTGGGAACGGCTGCGCGGCAGGGCGCCGCGCTGCGCGAATGCCGATGTGCGCGCGCTGCCGCTGGCGTCGAATAGCCTCGACCTGGTCTGGTCGAACCTGATGCTGCACTGGCTGCCGGATGCGCGCCCGGCGTTCGCCGAGTTGCACCGCGTGCTGGCCGAGGGCGGGCTGCTGCATTTCGCCCTGCTCGGCCCGGACACGCTCAAGGAGCTGCGCGCGGCGGCGACGCAAGTCGGCGCCGGCTGGACGGCGCCCGCCTTCCCCGACATGCACGACATCGGCGACCTGCTGATGGCGGCCGGTTTCGGCGACCCGGTGATGGAGATGGAAATGCTGACCCTGACCTACCGCACGCCGCGCGCCTTTCTCGCCGACCAGCGCCGCCTCGGCGTGCGCGCCGGCCTGCTCGGGCGGCAGTCGTGGCGCGACTGGCGCAGGATCCTCGCGGCCTGGGAACGTCCGGACGGCTTGTTGCCGGCGCGCTTCGAGATCGTCTATGGCCATGCCTGGAAGCTCGCACCGCGCGCCCGGCCCGATGGGCGGTCGGCGGTGCGCTTCCAGCGTTCCGGCGGCACGGCGGGGTTCAGTCGGCAGGATCGTCGCAAGGCGTGAGCAGCCGGTCGATCAGCGCACGCAGGCGGGCCGGACGGAACGGGCGCACCAGCAGGAAGCGCGGCGCCTTGCCGGGCTGTTCGCCCAGCGCCGGCACCGGGCCGTTGCCGACGATCAGCGCCGGCAGGTCGGCGCTCCGGTTCAGCCAGGCCAGACTGCGCTCGACGCCGGCCGCGCCGTCGGCGACATCGAACAGGATCAGATCGGGTCGGGGGGTGGGCAAGCCATCCGCCGGCAGGTCGGTGCGGCGCGCGACGACATAACCCCAGCTTTCGAGCAGGCCGGCCAGCGCTTCCCGCTCGGCGCCGGGCGGGCCGATCAGCAGGACGGGCCGCCGCTCCTCTCCGGAATCGTCGTCGTCGCCCTGGGCGTCCGGCACGAGCGGTTGCGCCAATGGGACGGACAGCGCGAAACGCGAGCCGTGGCCGACGCGGGAACACAGCGCCAGCGGGTGACCGAGCAGCAGCGCCGACTTGCGGACGATCGCCAGACCCAGCCCCAGACCCTTTTCCGCGTCGCGTTCCGGGTTGTCGAGCTGCACCAGTTCGTCGAAGATCGTCCCCTGCGCCTCGGGCGGAATGCCGGGACCGGTGTCCCAGACTTCGATGCGCGCCTGCCGCCCGGCGCGCCGGCAGGCGACGAGAATGCCGCCCGCGCGCGTGTGCTTGACCGCGTTGCCGATCAGGTTGATGAGAATGCGGTGAAACAGCGCCGGATCGGTGCTCAGCCAGCAGTCGTGGATGCGGCTGCGCAAGCGCAGGCGCTTTTCGGCCGCCAGGTCGGCAAAGCTCTCGATGACCGGGCCGAGCGCCTCGGCGGCGCGCACCGGCTGCGGCTCGACACGCACCACCTGGCCGTCCAGGCGCGAATAGTCGAGCAGCGCGCCGAGCAGTTCCTGGAGATTGCCCACGGTTTGCGCCAGCTGCAGCAGCTTGGGCTGCAGCTCGGGCGAGTCGCGCTGCAGGCGGGCGACGAACAGGCCGAGCGCCTGGGCGGGCTGCCGCAGGTCGTGGCTGGCCGCCGCGAAGAAGCGACTGCGCGCGCGCGCCGCGTGATCCGCGGCGTCGCGCTCGTGACGCAGCGTGGCGGTAGCCTCGATGATGCGTTCCGCCAACTGCTCCTGCGTCTGCCCGACCTCGGTCGCCATGGCGTTGATGCCCCGGGCCAGCGCGCCGAGCTCGTCCCGGCCGGCGGCCTGGATGCGCAGGTCGTGGCGGCCGCGGCCGATGCCCTCGACCACCCGCCCGATGTCGGTGAGGGTGCGCACCAGCCCGCGCGAGAGGGCGAAAGCCAGCATTGCCGCGAGCAGCAGGATCGCCGCCGAGATGCCCGCTGCCTTGAGGATGTGAGCCTGCGTCCGGTCGTGCAGCGAACGAACCGATACCTGCAGCAGCAGCTTGCCCAGCGGCGGCGCGTCGCGCTGCGCGGCCGGGGCATGAAAATCGGCAGCCGCGATCTGTCTGGCGCGGATCGGCAGCATGTGCCAATGTTCGACCGCCCCGCGCGGGTCGGGCGCATCGAAGCCGATCGGAACCCGCTCCGGGGAGGGCAGCCGGTCGGCGGGCAGGGTGCTGGCCAGCACCCTGCCCTGCGGGTCGAGGAAAGCGGCAGCGATCACGTCGGGCTCGCGCCCGGCGGCTTGCAGCAGATTTTCGAGAGCGTCGATGTTGCCGGCGAACAGGGGATATTCCGCCAGCGCGGCCAGCTGGCCGGCGACCGCCGCGAGACGACGATGCTGTTCGGTTTCGGCCTGGCGGATCTGCCCGACGACCAGCAAACCGGTGAGCAGGAGGGCGACCAGGGTCGCCGGCGCGAGCGCGGCAAGCAGGATGCGGGCGCGAATCCCGAGCGCTTTCATCGACCGGGATCGACGGGCAGCAACGCGCCGCCCAGGCGACCCGACCCGAGCCGGAATCGCTCAGTGGAGCCCGGCGATGTAGTCGGACACGGCGCGGATTTCGGCATCGGTCATCTTGACCGCGATCATCTGCATCATCTTGTTCAGGTCGTTGCTGCGCTCGCTGTTGCGAAATGCCTTGAGCTGCGCTTCGGTGTATTCCTGGAACTGGCCGGCAAGCCGCGGATATTGCCCCGGTATGCCGGCGCCGGCCGGGCCGTGGCAGCCGGCGCAGGCCGGCAGGCCTTTCTTGGCGTCGCCCGCACGGTAAAGCTTTTTGCCGAGTGCCAGGGTCTCGCGATTCCTCGCCTCTCCGCCGCTCATTTTCTGGCTGGCAAAATACGCCGCGAGATTTCTCTTCTGCTCGTCGCCGTAGGGGGCGATCATGCCGTTCATGATCGCGTTGACGCGCTCGGGTTTGCCATCCGGCCCGATCCGGTAATCCCTCATCTGCTTGTAGAGATAGGCGGCGTGCTGACCGGCCAGTTTCGGGTTGGCCGCGATCGGACTGTTGCCGTCCGGCCCGTGGCAGGCGATGCAGACCGTCATGGCGATTTCCTTGCCCTTGGCGGCATCGCCCTGATGGAGGACGGGCGTCTGCGCCGCACCGGCGGCATGGGCATGCGCCGTCAGCGCGCAGGCAGCGAGGGAAAGCATCGACTGGAACGAAAGGCGAGACATTGTGCGGCTCCTCGGAGAACTTCCCAATTTGCAAACGCGGTATTCTATAACAGCCTGATTTATCGTGGACGCGCCGCTTGCCGGCCGACTTTTATGCCAGACAGCCTGTTTCGCCATGCCGCTTTCGAGGTTTCGGTCGCCGACCCGCTGGCCCTGCCGCAGGCCGGCGGCGCCGAGATCGCCTTCGCCGGCCGCTCGAATGCCGGAAAATCCTCGGCGATCAATACCCTGGCCGGTCATACGCGCCTGGCCTATGTGTCGAAAACGCCGGGGCGCACCCAGCTCATCAACCTGTTTCGCCTCAAATGCGGGGCGGCCCTGGTCGATCTGCCGGGTTACGGCTATGCCGAAGTCCCGGAAGCGGTGCGCCAGCAATGGCAGGGCCTGCTAGAGCATTACCTGACCCGACGCACGGCGCTCGTTGGCCTGGTGCTGATCATGGATGCCCGCCGGCCCTTCACCGAACTCGACCGCCAGATGATCGGCTGGTTTGGCAGCAGCGGCCGGCCGATCCATTGCCTGCTCACCAAGGCCGACAAGCTGACCCGGCAGGCGCAGGCGAACACGCTGGCGGCCGCGCGCCGTCTCGCCAGCGCCGATTTCCCCGGAGCGTCGATCACGCTCCAGCTGTTTTCGAGCCTGAAGAAGACCGGCAGCGCAGAAGCCGAGAAGATCGTCGGCGCATGGCTCGGCACAAAAGAAAAGACCCTTGGCCAAAGGGGAGAAAGCCAAGGGTCTAATACCCCGACGAGCGTCGAGGTACCCGCTCAGGGAGGAAAAGCGGGGGATGATTCATCACCATCCGAGTTCTAAGATAGGTAGCGCATGAAAAAGTTCAAGTATTTTTTCGAAAGATAAGGCCATGATAATCAAAGGTGTATTCCCAAGCACGCGTATGCGCCGCATGCGCCGCGACGATTTTTCCCGCCGCCTGATGCGCGAGTCGGTGCTGACTGCGGCCGACTTCATCTACCCGGTGTTCGTCCTGGAGGGCAAGAAAAAGGTCGAGAAAGTGGCCTCCATGCCCGGTGTGCAGCGCATGACTTTGGATCGTTTGCTGCCCGTGGCGGATAAGGCCTTGCAGCTGGGGATTCCTGCCATCGCCCTCTTTCCGGTCATCGATACCGCGAAGAAAAGCGAGGACGCGAAGGAGGCATGGAACCCGAAGGGGCTGGTGCCGACCGTCGTGGCGAAGCTGAAAAAGGAGTTTCCCGAACTCGGCGTGATCACCGACGTGGCGCTCGATCCCTATACCAGCCACGGTCAGGACGGCCTGATCGACCCGGCCGATCCGCGCGGTTACGTGATGAACGACGAGACCATCGAGGCGCTGATGAAGCAGGCGCTCTGCCACGCCCACGCCGGCGCGGACGTGGTGGCGCCCTCGGACATGATGGACGGCCGCATCGGTGCGATCCGCGCGGCGCTCGACGACGACAAGCTGATTCACACGCGCATCCTCGCCTATGCGGCGAAGTATGCGTCGAGCTTCTACGGCCCCTTCCGCGACGCGGTGGGCTCGGCGGGCAACCTCGGCAAGGGCGACAAAACCACCTACCAGATGGACCCGGCCAACAGCGACGAGGCGCTGCGCGAAGTCGCGCTCGATCTCGAGGAAGGCGCCGACATGGTGATGGTCAAGCCGGGCATGCCCTACCTCGACATCGTGCGGCGGGTGAAGGACAGGTTCGGCGTGCCGACCTATGCCTACCAGGTCAGCGGCGAATACGCGATGTTGAAAGCGGCGGCCGCCAATGGCTGGCTCGACCACGACGCGACGATGCTGGAGGCGCTGCTGTGCTTCAAACGCGCCGGCGCCGACGGCATCCTGACTTACTTCGCCCTCGAAGCGGCGGAGTTGCTACGCAAGTAACAGGGGCTTCTGCGCCGCCCAACGGGCCAGCGGATCATCCTGGAAGCCGCTCTTGACGAAGCGCTGCAGCCGGCCATGCAGGTGGCAGACCAGCAGGTCGGCATGCGCCGCGCAATCGTGCTCCGCCGGCAGCGCATTCTGCGCGACGGCAATCTTCAGGGACTGCTTCAGCGAGGCTTCCAGCCGTTCGAACAGCTGGGTGATGCGCGCCTGCAGGCGCGGGTGCTCATGGACGAGCGCATCGCCGACCATGACGCGGGCCAGGCCGCGGTTCTTGCCGGCGAAACGCAGGCTGGCGGCGAGCATCAGCTCGGCCTGTTTCATCCCGCTCGGCTCGTCGGCGACGATCTGGCCGACCACGGAAAAGATCGCGCTCTCGATGAACTCGATGAGTCCCTCGAACATGCGCGCCTTGCTCGGGAAATGACGGTAGAGGGCGGCCTCGGAAACCTCCAGGCGCGCCGCCAGCGCGGCAGTGGTGATCTTCTCGCCGGCAGGGTTTTCCAGCAGCGCGGCGATGGCCTGCAGGATCTGCAGCTTGCGGTCGCCGGGCGGGCTCATTTCGACTTGATCAGCGTGCCGACGCCCTCGTCGGTGAGAATTTCCAGCAGCAGCGCGTGCTCGACGCGGCCGTCGATGATGTGCACGCTCCTGACGCCGCTCCTGGCCGCGTCGAGGGCGGAACCGATCTTCGGCAGCATGCCGCCGGAGAGCGTGCCGTCTGCCACCATGGCGTCGATATCCTTCGGGGTGATGCCGGTGAGCAGATTGCCGGCCTTGTCGAGCACGCCCGGCGTGTTGGTCAGCAGCACGAGTTTTTCCGCCTGCAAGACCTCGGCGATCTTGCCGGCGACGACGTCGGCGTTGATGTTGTAGGTCTCGCCCTCCGGGCCGACGCCGATCGGCGCGATGACCGGAATGAAGTCGCCCGAATCGAGAAAGCCGATGATCGACGGGTCGATGGCGGTGATGTCGCCGACCTGGCCGATATCGATCATCTGTTCCGGACGATCCTTGTCCGGCAACAGCAGCTTCTTGGCACGGATGAAGTTGCCGTCCTGGCCGGTCAGTCCGACCGCCTTGCCGCCGTGCCGGTTGATGAGATTGACGATTTCCTTGTTCACCTGGCCGCCGAGCACCATCTCGACGATATCCATGGTCTCCGCGTCGGTGACGCGCATGCCCTGGACGAAGGTGCCCTGCTTGCCGACGCGCTTGAGCAGGTCTTCGATCTGCGGGCCGCCGCCATGCACGACCACCGGGTTCATGCCGACCAGCTTGAGCAGCACCACGTCGCGCGCGAAGCCGTCCTTGAGCGCAGGCTCGGTCATGGCGTTGCCGCCATACTTGATGACGATGGTCTTGTCGAAGAAGCGCTTGATGTAGGGCAGCGCTTCGCCGAGGATCTTGGCCTTGGTGGCGGCAGGCAGGGCGGCGACGGTCATCGGCTTACGGGAGAATGGCGAATGGCGGCGATTTTACCGCCGCCATCCGCCTTTCTGCCGTCCTGCCCGCGCCGATTTCTGCGTTTCAGTCGATCGCCAGGCGCCTGGATTGGGCAACGGCCTTCTTCGGCAGCGTCAACTCGAGGACGCCATCGGCAAACTTGGCACTGGCGGCCGCATCGTCGATGTCCTGTCCGAGATTGAAGCTGCGCGACACCTTGCCGAAGTAACGTTCGGAACGCAGCACGCGTTCGCCTTCCTTCACTTCCTTTTCTTCCTTGCGCTCTGCGCTGATCGAAACGACCGGGCCGTCGATGGCGACGTGGATGTCCTCTTTCCGGATGCCGGGCATTTCGGCATGCACCACATAGGCCTTGTCCTGCTCCTTCACATCCACCTTGACATCCGGCGCCTCCATGCCCTTGCCCATCTCGACCGGGCGCACGAAGAATCCGCGGAAGAAATCGTCGAACGGATCGTGACGAGTCAGCTGGTTCATGGTTCCCTCCTTTCTGTTCAAGCATCCGCTCTATGCTTAGGCCGGCCGGCCGGAAATTTCAAGGAAGAAAACTCTGCCGCGCGCCGCGTTCCAGTCCCAGCATCAGGATGGCGTCCCGGTTCGACCAGGAAAAGCAGGCCGCAGCAGCCGCATGCCAGGGCAGCCAGCGCCATGCGCGGTGTTCGGCCGGCCTGATGCGCACCGCTGTTCCGGCCGGCACGCACAGGGAAAAGACGTGCTCGGTGTTGTGGGTCACCCCTGCCGGGTAGCGCTCGCGCCACTGGGCGAAAATTTCGAAGCGGTTGGTGAGGCGCCAGTCGCGGAGCGCCTCGGGCGCCACGTCCAGACCGGTTTCCTCGGCCACCTCGCGCACGGCGGTGGCGCGCAGGGATTCGTCGGCTTCCTGACTGCCGGTGACGGATTGCCAGTAGCCGGGATGGGCGGCGCGTTCGAGCAACAAAACATTCCGATCCGGGTCATGCACGACCGCCAGCACTGAGACGGGGCGCTTCGTGCCGGGCATGATCAAGACGATGTCGCCGAGCCGTCAGGCGATATCGCTGAGCCAGCTGATGCCATCGGCCTGCATGTCCACGAAACACCAGAACGGGATGCCCTGCTCGCGCCATTCGCCGGCGGCGCTCTCGAACACCTGGAGGGTCTGGACGAAATCGGCCTCCACATGGCCGTGGATGCCGTCGCAATGTTCGAGGATGACGACATAGCCCTCCGCAGGCTGCCAGCCCATGTCGGCCAGGCAGTCCATGAGGGCGTCCCAGTTGTGGCCGAACCATTCGGGGAAGTTCATCGCTCGGGCGATGGCGTCGAGCATGGCGGCCTTGGTGGTCGCCTGCGCCAGGTCGACGCGGAAGACGCCATAGCCGTTGTGCTCCGCCGCGTCGATGAGGGCTGCTTCGCCGTCCATCGGCATGTGGAAGACCCCGGCGTGTTCGATGCGTGTCAGC
Source organism: uncultured Methyloversatilis sp. (assembly GCA_964653505.1). Classification (GTDB taxonomy): domain Bacteria; phylum Pseudomonadota; class Gammaproteobacteria; order Burkholderiales; family Rhodocyclaceae; genus Sulfuricystis. The sequence continues at coordinate 1,063 of CAZZFN010000084.1, read as the reverse complement.
AGGTGGGCGTAGTTCATTCGACGATCTTCCGGAAGCTCTTGTAGTGGTCGGCGGTATACCAGCAGGCCGCAGGGCGGTTGGGCGGCTCGCCGCCGCAGACGATGCGCCGCGCGCCGCGATGCTTCAGGCCGGGCGTGACGACGGTGTATTCGCGGTAGTGGCCGCGCGGGCGCTCCGGCAGGAGGCGTTCGCGGTTCTGGAAAACGATGCCGTCGCGCTTGAAGGGGAAGGGGCCGCCCTGGTGGATGAGGGCGAGCGTTGCGCGGCCTTCGGGAGGCAAATCGGCGCGGGAAATTTCCTGGGCCTGCGCCAGTCCGCAGCAGCAGATCAGCAGCAGCGCGAGGAAATGGCGCATCACGACTTGCCGACGTCCACCGTGGTATCCACCTTCTGGCGCAGGCGGATATGCAGTTCGCGCAGCTGCTTGTCGTCGACGCCGGAAGGCGCATCGGTCAGCAGGCACTGGGCGCGCTGCGTCTTCGGAAAGGCGATCACGTCGCGGATCGACTCGGCGCCGGCCATCATGGTGACGATGCGATCCAGGCCGAAGGCCAGGCCGCCGTGCGGCGGTGCGCCGTAGCGCAAGGCGTCGAGCAGGAAGCCGAACTTCATCCGCTGCTCTTCCGGGCCGATGCCGAGCGCCTCGAACACGCGCGCCTGCACGTCGGCCTGGTGGATACGCACCGAGCCGCCGCCGATCTCCCAGCCGTTCAGGGCCAGGTCGTAGGCCTTCGCCAGGCACTCCGCAGGGTCGGTCTTCATGAGTTCGTCATGGCCCTCCTTGGGCGCGGTGAAGGGGTGGTGGCAGGCGTTCCAGCGGCGCTCGCCCTCGTCGTATTCGAACATCGGGAAGTCCACGATCCAGACCGGCGACCATGCCTGCCCGTCGAGGTAGCCCTTCTCGTGGCCGAGCTTGACCCGCAAGGCCCCCAGGGCGTCGTTCGCGATCTTGGTCTTGTCGGCGCCGAAGAAGATCAGGTCGCCGCTTTGGGCCCCCGTGCGCGCCAGGATGGTCGTCAGGGCGGCCTCGTGCAGGTTCTTGACGATGGGCGATTGCAGGCCT
>CAZZFN010000083.1:0-9073 GCA_964653505.1 uncultured Methyloversatilis sp. | reverse complement strand
TATGGCCTGCCCGGCCGCGACTTGCTCATGTCGTAGGGTTCGACCCGCTCCACCGTCATCCGGTAGCCGGCCACGCCCCAGGTGGTGTCTGCGCGCGCCACGCCGAGCGTTCCATACGTCCACAGCGGCGCCATCATCCGCACGCCCGAGAGCGGCCTGGACGACTTGGCGTGGATGATCTGGTTGGCCGGCGGCGGCGGAGTGTGGATGCAGGCCCCGAAGTAGGGGACGATGAGAAATTCCGTCACCTTGTCTCCCTGGCGTTCGAGCGGCAGCACGAAGCCGGCGATGCGGCCGCGCTTGCCGTTCATCGCGGGTTCGGTCGGGGCGTTGTCCCACACCTTGCGCAGCCGCTCCAGCGCCTCGATGGCGCGCGGGTCGGAATCCTCCAGGGTGGAAAAATCCAGGCCTTTGAATTCCCCGGACGGGTCCCAACCCTTCGGCACGAGGGCTTCCCATTTGATCTCGGGCCAGGGCCCGGCGGCCTGCAGGGGGGCGGGGGGGGATGGCGGCCAGAAAAACGGCCAGCAGGAGTGTCGATGATTTCATGTTCGGGGTGTCAGGCCGTCGGCCAGGGACATGCGCCAGGCGCGCACGCCGGGAACGAGGCTCGCCAGCAGCCCCGTGGCGAGGATCGCGGCGACGAGCAGCCACTCGTTGGCCGAGGGTGCGCGCAGCGACAGATGAACGCCGATTTCGCCCAGCAAGGGCCCCAGCCCGGCGATGCCGGCCACCAGCAGCAGCATGCCGACGCATACGCCCAGGAGGGTGACGAGCAGCCCTTCGGCCGTGAGCATGAGGAAAATCCGGCCGGGGCCGGCCCCCAGGCTTCTCAGGATGGCCAGCTCGCGCCGTCGTTCGTTGAGGCCGGCGAGCAAGGTGGCCGACAGCCCCGCCAGACCGATGACGACGACCAGGGCCGAGAGCACGAGGAGGGTGCGCTCGACCACGGCCAGGGTGCGCCACAGCTCGTCGAGCGCCACCCCGGGCATTGCCGCCATGAGCGGCTCGTCGCGGTGGGCATGGAGGGCGCGTTGCACGCGGAAGACATCGGCGCGGCTTTTCAGGCCGACCAGCGCGGCGGTGATTTCCCGGGGGGCGAGGTCGAACTTGCGGACATGCTCGGCGGGAATGTCCAGGCCGGGCAGGGGGGCCCCGCCGGCCCAGTCCAGGTGAATCGCGGTGATGGCCTCGAGGCTCACCTGCACGCTGCGATCCACGGGGGTGCCGGTGGGGGCCAGGATGCCGACCACGGTAAACGGCTTGTCGGCGTGTTCCGGGCCCAGTTCCGCCAGGCCATGCGTGAGGGTGATCTGGTCGCCCAGGCGGTAGCCCAGCCGGTGGGCCACCTCGCTGCCCAGCACCGCTTCGAACACCCCGTCGAGTGTGCCGGCGAAGGGCCGGCCAGCGGCGAAGGCGAGCGGGCGGGCCTCGCCGTAGCGGAAATGCTCGAAATAGGCCGGGGTCGTGCCGATCACCGGATAACCCTGGTGGCTGTCGCCCATCGACAGCGGTATGGCCCAGGCCACGGCGGGGGGGGCGGCGAGGGTCTCGAAGCTCGTCCACCGGATGTTGTGGGTGGCTGCGCCAGCGTGAAACACGGTGTAGAGGATGAGCTGCACACTGCCCGTGCGCGCGCCCACCACCAGGTCGACCCCGGAGATGGACTGCGTGAAGCTGGTGCGGGCATCGTGGCGCACACGCTCGACGGCGACGAGGAGGGCGCTGGCGATGGCGATGGCCGCCACCGTGATGGACAGCGTGAGCCGGCGCGCCCATGCGCTCCCGAGGGCCAGTCCCAGCACGGCTTTCATGAGGCGTCTCCGGCGGCAGCATTGATGTCCGCCAGTCCGGTGCTGCGATCGAAATGCCCGGCCAGACGCGCATCGTGGCTCACGAACAGGAGGCTGGCGCCCACGGCGGCGGCCTCGGCGAGCAGGAGATCGATGAAAATCTGCTGGCGCGGGGCGTCGAGGGCCGAGGTGGGCTCGTCGGCGATGAGAATCTCGGGCCGGCCGATCAGGGCGCGGGCGGCCGCCACGCGCTGCTGCTGGCCCACCGACAGTTCGGCGGCCGGCTTTTTCCACAGCGCGGACGACAGGTCGAGCCGGGCGAGCAGCCGGGCGGCTTCCTCGGGCGGGTTTCCCGCCCGCTCGCGTCGGCGCGCGGAAAAGCTGCAGGGGAGCATCGCGTTGTCGAGGGCGGACAACCAGGGCAGGAGGTTGAACTGCTGGAAGATGAAGCCGATGTGATCGGCGCGGAAGGCATCCCGCGCCCGACCGGAGAGGGCGACGATGTCCTGGCCGAGCAGTTCCACCCGACCGCGCGCGGGGACGGCCACGCCGCCCAGCACGGCCAGCAAGGTGCTCTTGCCGCTGCCGCTGGGCCCATGCAGAAAGACGCGCTCGCCGGCATCCACCCGGAAGCGGGCGATGTCCAGGCAGGGCGCGGGCTGGCCCGGCCAGCGAAACGAGAGATCGGCGAGCGCGATGCCTCCGGGCTGCCCCTGGTCGATGGAATGCTGCGGCTGCGGTTGGCATGTCAGGTGTTTCACGCTAATTCCAGTGCCCCTCGAAATCGAACGACAGCTGCCTGTGATGGCGTATCGACAGCAGGTAGATGGCATCGTCGGCGACTGCGTAGAGCAGCAGGTAATGCTTCAGCACATACTCCCGAAGCGTATCGGGATCGATGCTCAGTGCGGCCAGCTGTTTCGTCAGGGCGCCCACGGCGCTGGCCGCCTCGACCGACCGAACCTGCTGGTGCAGGAAGGGCCGCCCCATTCTGGGGAAGCGCTGCAAGTTCGGAATTGCCACGTCCAGCAGTTCATCCAGCAGACCATCGAATGCCGTGGGTGCGTCGGCCTCGATCAGAAAATGCTCGATGTCTTCGAGACGGCGTGCGAAGTGGGCGGTAAGTTTGACGACCGGCTGCTTGGCCATGTGCGGCGCCGCACCGTCAGGCGCTGCGGCGACGCTTCATTGCCATGATCGTGCTGCGGGCATCCTCGACCCTGCCGGCTGCCACGTCCTCCAGCCCCGTGGCGGCCTCGCCGATCAAGAGCAGATGGATGCGTTCGCGCTCAAGCCGGTGGTAGTAGTCGAGCCGATTCGCATCGATCAGCGCAATGAAGCTCTCGCCATTCTTGGTGATGATCTTCTCGGCGCCGGCTTTGACCTCCTCGGCCAGTTCGGAAAATTGGGCGCGTGCCTGGGACAAGGGGATGACATCGCTCGCGGTAATCGTCATGAAGGTCTCCTGTTGTCGCGGATACTGCACAGAATACTGCACATCATACGCACTAACGCCGCATCGCCGACCTCGGCCGCCATCACCAGGCGAGGGTGGAGCGGTTGGGAGAGAGCCGCTGGGCGCCCTGGCCCACCGGGCCGATGCGCCGGGTCTCGATGCGATAGAGGCGCTTGAAGGGCTTGAACAAGGTGGTGTCGATGCCTTTCAGGGCAGCGGGGTTGGCGCAGCGGAAGCGGTAGCGCGCCTCCACGTCGGCGTGTCCGCTGGCGTCGAAGGCGGGCATGCGGACCTCCACGGACTGGGGCGCGCACTGGGCCGCCGGGGTGGGCCGCCACAGGGAGGCGGCATCGCGCAGGGTCTGCTCGGCGGCCAGAAGAGCGGCTTTTTCCTTCTCGTTCCTGGGGGCGCGCTCGAAGCCGACGGCGGCATCCAGGGGCATAAGGAGATCGAGGTTCACGCCGTCGCCGTCGATGACGACCTCCAGCTGGGCTTCCCCATGCACATGGGCCTTGTGGGCGTGGGCGGGGAGAGCCAGCAGAGCCAGCAAGGAGAAGGCGGCGGGGAAGAGGAATCGTTGCATCGGATGCTCCTTTGTCAGTGGGTATGCCCGCCTCCGAAGATCACTACGGACAGGCCGGCGGCGAGCAGGAGGCCGTGCCAGGCGATGCCCTTTTGCTCGCGCTTGAGGCGGGGCATGAGATCGGCGATGGCGATATAGACGAAACTGGCGGCGGCGATGGTGACGATGAAGGGCACCCAGTCCTGGGCGCGTTCGAGGGCGAGATACCCCAAGATACCCCCAACCACCGAGGCCATGCTCGACAGGGCGTTCCAGAACAGCGCCCGCGCGCGGTTCCAGCCCGAGGCCAGCAGGATGGCGAAATCGCCGGCCTCCTGGGGCACTTCGTGGGCGATCACGGCGAAGGCCGCCGCCCAGCCCAGGGCCGGATCAGCCAGGAAGGCGGCGGCGATCAGCAGACCGTCGGTGAAGTTGTGGAAGCCGTCCCCGACGAGGATGCCCACCGCCTCGCCCTCGCTCAGGTGGTGGTGGTCATGCGTGCGATCCTCGCAAAACTCCGTGCCGGTCGGGCAGCCCCCGCTGCCGTGGGCGTGGCGCCAGACGGCGAATTTTTCCAGCGCGAAAAAACCCAGGATGCCGGCCAGCAGCACGGGGAAGACCTCGTGCGGCGTGAGCCCCAGTTCGAGCGCCTCGGGCAACAGGTGCAGGAGCGAGGTGGCCAGCAGGACGCCGATGGAAAAGCTCACCGCGTAGGAGAGCCATTTCTTGGGCACGCCGAACATCACCAGCGCGGCCGCGGCAAGGCTCAGGATGCCGCCCAGCAGGCAGGCGAGGACGATCTGGGGAAGCAGGGGCAGGGAGGTCATGGGCGACATTGTATATGCCGGCGGCGGCTGTCCGCCCGGCGCTGCGGCGCCAGGGCGGTGGAGCGGTAGAATGGCCCGTCCCCGTCATTGGAAAACAGGCATGGAGCAGTATCACGGCACCACCATCCTCTCGGTGCGGCGCGGGCCGGTCGTCGCCTTGGGCGGCGACGGCCAGGTGACGCTCGGCAACATCGTCGTCAAGAGCTCGGCGCGCAAGATTCGCCGCATCTACAACGACCGCATCCTGGCCGGCTTCGCCGGCGGCACGGCCGATGCCTTCACGCTGTTCGAGCGTTTCGAGGCCAAGCTGGAAAAGCACCAGGGCAACCTGCTGCGCTCGGCCGTCGAGCTGGCCAAGGACTGGCGCACCGACCGCCTGCTGCGCCGGCTGGAAGCGATGCTGGCGGTGGCCGACCGGGACAATTCGATCGTCATCACCGGCAACGGCGACGTGCTGGAACCCGAGCTGGGCATCGTCGCCATCGGCAGCGGCGGGGCCTACGCCCAGGCGGCGGCGCGCGCGCTGCTGGAGAACACCGACCTGCCGCCGGGCGAGATCGTCGGGAAGTCGCTGCAGATCGCGGGCGACCTGTGCATTTACACCAACCAGAACCACCTGGTCGAAGAATTGTCATGACGCAGATGACCCCGGCGGAAATCGTTTCGGAACTCGACAAGCACATCGTCGGCCAGGCGCGCGCCAAGCGCGCCGTGGCCATCGCCTTGAGGAACCGCTGGCGCCGCGCCCAGGTGGCCGAGCCGCTGCGTTCCGAGATCACGCCGAAAAACATCCTGATGATCGGTCCCACCGGCGTCGGCAAGACCGAGATCGCGCGTCGGCTGGCGCGGCTTGCCAACGCGCCCTTCATCAAGGTCGAGGCGACCAAGTTCACCGAGGTCGGCTACGTCGGCCGCGATGTCGACACCATCGTCCGCGACCTGGCCGAGACGGCGGTCAAGGACGAACGCGAACGCGCCAAGCTGCGGGTACGCGACCGCGCGCTGGACGCCGCCGAGGATCGCGTGCTGGACGTATTGCTGCCGCCGGCGCGCGGGTTCGCAGAAGTCGGCGCCGGCGCGACGGCGCCGGCAGAGGAAAGCGGCACGCGCCAGAAGTTCAGGAAGAAGCTGCGCGAGGGCGAGCTCGACGACAAGGAAATCGAGATCGAGGTGGCCGCGCCGCTCGCCAGCATGGAAATCCTCGCGCCGCCGGGCATGGAGGATCTGACCCAGCAGCTGCAGGGCATGTTCCAGAGCCTCGGCGGCGGCAAGAGGCGCACCCGCAGGATGAAGATCTGCGACGCCCTGAAGGCGCTCGCCGACGAGGAGGCGGCGCGTCTGGTCAATGACGAGGAGATCAAGGCCGCGGCGCTCAGGAACGTCGAGCAGAACGGCATCGTCTTTCTCGACGAGATGGACAAGATCGCCTCGCGCAGCGAGACCCAGGGGGCGGACGTGTCGCGCCAGGGGGTGCAGCGCGACCTGCTGCCCCTGGTCGAGGGCACCACGGTGTCCACCAAGTTCGGCATGATCAAGACCGATCACATCCTCTTCATCGCCAGCGGCGCCTTCCACTTCGCCAGGCCGTCCGACCTGATCCCCGAGCTGCAGGGCCGTTTTCCGATCCGCGTCGAGCTCGATTCGCTCTCGGTGGACGACTTCGAGCGCATCCTGATCCAGACCGATGCCTGCCTGACGCGCCAGTACCAGGCGCTGCTGGGCACGGAGGACGTGCGCCTCGATTTCACCGTCGCCGGCATTCGCCGCCTGGCCCAGATTGCCTTCGAGGTGAACGAGAGAACGGAGAACATCGGCGCGCGCAGGCTGTACACGGTGATGGAAAAGCTGCTCGAGGAGGCCTCGTTCGCTGCGGGCGCGAGCGCGGCAACGACCCTGACCGTCGACGCCGCCTATGTCGACGATCGTCTGGCCGAACTGGCCCGGCGCGAGGATCTCTCGCGCTACGTGCTGTGACGGCGGCAGCCGGAATGAACGCGCAAGCCGACTGGAGCGGCCGGTATCCGAAGCTCGGCAGCCTGTTCGCCAAGGTCGAACGGGGTTTCCCCGCCAATCTGGCCAGCCGGCACGAGCAGGTTTTGCGGGAGCTCGATGCCGCGTGGGGCACGGCCGAGTGCGTGCGCCTGCTGGACGATCTGGTGTTTTCCGACCGCCCCGGCCGCCTGGGTTTCACCTACGATGTAATGATGGAGCTGTTCGCGCTCAAGAACCATCACGATCGGCTCTATCCGCAATTCGTCGCCAATCCGTTCGATCCCTTCGCCGGTTTCAGCTTTGGCGAGACGGGTGCCGATGCCCGGCCGAAGGCCGCTCCGCGGCCGGTGCAACCCGCGGTTGCCGCCCGCCCCGTCGCACCGGGGCGCAGATCTCCCGCCTGGCCGGAAGTTTTCAGTCTCGACGAGTTGCGCCAGCTGCTGAAGAGGAGGAGCGCGGGCGAACGCGTGCCCGAACGCGACAAGCGCCTGATCGTCGAGATCCTCAAGCAGTATGAGGCGATCTCCGATGCAGATATCGACCGGGCGATCAAGCTGCAGGACGACGGCCAGGGCAAGAAACGCGAACCGATCGGCAAGGTTTTGCTCAAGTTGGGCATCGTCGGCGAGGCGTCGGTGATTCGCGCCCTCTGCCTCCAGTATGGCGTTTTCATGATCGACCTGCAGCGTTTCCAGGTCGAGGCGGAGGCGATGCGCCTGCTGTCGTCCGAAGTCGCCCGCAGCCTGCGCGCGGTTCCCGTGGCGGATCTCGATGGCACGCTGTATCTTGCCGTCGAAAACCCCTTTGCGTTCGACCAGCGGGAGTATTTCGCCTTTCTGACCAAACGCAAGGTCGAACTGGTGATGGCGGCGGCCGGCGATATCGCCCTGCAGCTGAAGGCCTTCGGGCAGGTGCGCTCGGTGCAGCAGGGCAAGGAGGAGTTCCGCACGCTCGCGCAAAAGGCGCTGGGCGACGCGCCCGCCGTCGAGTGGTCTCACGAAGATGCCGAAGATGGAGGTGCGCTGACCCAGGACGACGCCTCGATCGTCGGCCTGGTGAACAAGATCATTTCCGACGCGGCCGAGGTGGGCGCTTCCGACATTCATATCGAGAGCTTCCACGGGGATGCCCTGGCGTATATCCGTTTCCGGCGCGACGGTCGCATGGAAGAGTATTCCCAGTATTCGGCCAGTTACCACCGGGCGGTCGTCTCGCGCATCAAGATCATGTCCAATCTGGACATTTCCGAGCGGCGCATCGCCCAGGACGGCAAGATATCCTTCGTGCGCGCCGGGCGCGAGCGCCTCGATCTGCGCGTCGCGACGATTCCCACCGCGCGCGGCATCGAGAACGTGTCGATCCGCCTACTGCATGCCGGCGAGCCGTTTCCCATGGAGGCGCTCAAGATGTCCGAGCGGGATCTGGCGGTGTTCCGGCGCCTGATCCACCGCCCCTACGGACTGATCCTGGTCTGCGGGCCGACCGGCAGCGGCAAGACGACCACGCTCCATTCGGCGCTGCGCGAGCTGAATACGGCAGACAGGAAGATCTGGACCGCCGAGGATCCGATCGAGATCGTGCAGAAGAGGATCTGTCAGGTGCAGGTCAACCCCAAGATCGGCTGGACCTTCGCCACGGCCCTGCGCTCCTTCCTGCGCGCCGATCCCGACATCATCATGATCGGCGAGATGCGCGACCGGGAAACCGCCAAGATCGCCATCGAGGCGTCGATGACCGGCCATGTCGTGCTGTCGACGCTGCACACCAATTCGGCGTCCGAAACGGCCGCTCGACTGATCGATCTCGAGGTCGATCCCTTCAATCTCGGCGACGCGCTGGTCTGCATTCTCGCCCAGCGCCTGACGCGCAGCCTCTGTGCGCAGTGTGCCGAGAAAGCTCCGCTCGGCGCGGCCGAGATCGACGATCTGGCAACGGAGTATCACTACTCGGCCTACAAACGGTCGCCCTCGATGGCCGAGCGCGACCAGATCGTGCGCCACTGGAAACGGAATCTGACCAAGGGCGCCGCACTCTCCCTGAGCAAGGCGAAGGGATGCGATCGCTGCGCCCGGGAAGGGTACCGCGGACGGGTCGCGCTGTTCGAGCTGATGGAGGCGACGCCGGAAATCCGCGAACTGGTGGTGCATAAGGCGCCGGCTGCCGAATACCAGCGCATTGCCGTCGAGCAGGGCATGCGCACGCTCAAGCAGGACGGCATCGAGAAAGCCCTGCTCGGCCTGACCGATCTCGCCGAGGTGCGCGGCGCGTGTAACTGAGAGCGCTGCCTACAGAAGCGGCAGTTCGTTGGCCAGCAGCTCCTCGACGGTTTCCCGCTTGCGGATCAGGCGCGCCGCGCTGCCATCGACCATGACCTCGGCGCCGCGCGGCCGCGTGTTGTAGTTGGAGCTCATCGCCATGCCGTAGGCGCCGGCCGAGAGGATCG